>CAJOIX010000016.1:45502-102847 GCA_905234815.1 uncultured Prevotella sp.
CTCTATCCCGTCACCATGCAGCAGATTATGGACATTGCCGACTCCGGAAAGATTATGCCTCCGAAAGCCACTTGGTTTGAACCCAAACTCCGTAGCGGACTCGTCATACACGAATTAGCATAAACCACCATGACCTTTCAAGACCTTGTTCAAACCCGACGCAGTCATCGTAAGTTTCAAGACCGAGAAATAAGTGGCGACGATGTGCGGCTATTGCTGCGTGCTGCACTGATGGCACCGACCTCTAAGAACACCCGATCGTGGCAATTCATCGTGGTTGACGATGCGCTGAAACGCTCACAACTCGCCGATGCCAAAGAGCTCGGAGGACAGTTCATCAAAGATGCGCCACTCGCTGTTGTCGTCTGCGCTGACCCCACACAGTCAGACTGTTGGATTGAAGACTGTTCCATTGCAGCCATCTCCATGCAATATCAGGCTGAAGAACTCGGCTTAGGGTCCTGCTGGGCACAAATGCGTGGGCGCGGCATCAGCAGCGGAATATCTGCCACAGAAATAATTCGCGGCATACTCAATTTGCCCGAACAAATGGAAGTGCTCTGTGTCATAGCCTTCGGTTATCCCGCTGATCAGCGACAACCACAAAACGAAGACCGTCTCAAATGGGAACAAGTCCACATAAACTCAATTGAAAATGATTAATTACGACCTGACAAAAATACGCGCCATCGTATTCGACATCGACGGAGTTCTCTCCACGTCAACCATTCCGCTTGGAACTGACGGATTGCCAGTACGCACAGTAAACATCAAAGATGGTTATGCCATTCAGTTAGCCGTAAAGCAAGGCCTGCGCATAGCCATCATCACTGGGGCCAATACGCCTGAGATAGAAACCAGATACAAACTCCTCGGTGTGGAAGATATCTATCTGCAGTGTGGCATAAAAATCAAAACCTATGAGCGTTTCAAGGAAAAATACAAGCTTGAGGATAACGAAATCCTTTATGTAGGCGACGATATTCCTGACTATGAAGTGCTTCGTGCTTGTGGTTGTCCGTGCTGTCCTGCCGATGCTGACGAGGAAATCAAGCGTGTATGCTGTTATGTGAGTCGTATAACAGGTGGCAATGGAGTAGGGCGCGATGTCATTGATCAGGTGCTCCGTGCCCAGGGACTCTGGATGTCTTCAGCCAAAGCCTTCGGGTGGTAGGTCTATAATTCAACGCTCTATTCCCAATGAAGAAACTTATTCTTGCCAGTAACTCTCCGCGACGCAAAGAACTCCTTGCAGGCCTTGGCATCCCCTTTGAAGTAAAAGTTTTGCCCGATATTGATGAATCGTGTCCCGCAACCATATCGGTTGAACAACAGGCACAATATATCGCACAGCACAAAGCCGCCGCATATATTGTTCAACCTGATGAGTTCCTAATTACGGCCGACACAACGGTAGTGATCGATAATCAGATACTTGGCAAACCCGTCGATAGTGCTGATGCTCAGCGTATGCTCCAATTGCTCAGCGGTCGTGAACACCAAGTAATCACAGGCGTTTGTTTGCGCACCTACAACGCAGAAAGCCTTTTTTCAGTGGCAACCAAAGTAACGTTCAAAAAGCTCACTGAGGCAGAAATACAGTATTACGTGGCTCATTATAAACCCTTCGACAAGGCTGGCGCTTACGGCATACAAGAGTGGATTGGCTTCATTGGCGTGACGCAGATACACGGAAGTTATTACAATGTGATGGGCTTACCCATACAACGTATCTATTCCGATGAACTCTTTGCACAATCAATGCTCCAGACAACAGAATGAGGCCAAGAGTCCAATCGATTAATAGTAAAATATTCGCATGATTTCTATAGAAAATTTAAGTATCGAATTTAGTGCCCGTCCTTTGTTCACGGGCGCTAATTTTAATATCAACCCGCATGATCGGATAGCCTTGGTAGGTAAAAACGGGGCAGGGAAGAGTACGTTGCTGAAAATCCTTTCTGGTCAGCAACACGCCACATCGGGAAGCATTTCCTCGCCTGAGGGTACCACCTTTGGCTATCTGCCACAGGTGATGAAACTTTCCGACAGCACTACGGTGATAGATGAAACACGGAAAGCGTTTGCACACGTCATCGAAATGCAGCAGCAGGTGAAACAACTGGAAGATGAGATGAATCAGCGTACAGACTATGGTTCTGAAACATATCTCGACCTCGTGAATCGCTATTCCTCACTCCATGAGCGCTATCAGCTCTTTGCAGCTGATGCTCAGGAGGGAGAACTGGAACGGACGCTTATTGGTTTAGGATTTTCACGAAACGATTTGAATCGACCTACAGCAGAATTTTCCGGTGGTTGGCGTATGCGCATAGAATTGGCAAAGATTCTTCTTCAGCGTCCCGATGTGTTGCTCTTGGACGAACCGACCAATCATCTCGATATAGACTCCATACAATGGCTGGAACAGTTTCTTGCCCAAAGCGGAAGTGCTGTGGTTCTTGTCAGCCACGACCGTGCATTTATCAACAACGTGACCAACCGCACCTTGGAAATCTCTGCCGGCCGCATCATTGACTATAAAGTGCGCTATCAGGAATACCTCGTGCTCCGTCAAGAGCGTCGTGAACAGCAATTGCGTGCCTACGAGAATCAAAAGAAGGAAATGGCTGATATGCGGGCTTTTATTGAGCGTTTCCGTTATCAAGCCACAAAGGCTGTTCAAGTGCAGCAGAAAGTAAAGCAACTGGCCAAGATGGTTCCCATCGAGATTGACGAACTTGACAATAAGGCCATGCATCTGAAGTTTCCTCCCTGCTTGCGCAGTGGCGATTATCCCATTATTTGCCAAGATGTGAGCAAAACCTATGGGCAACACAATGTGTTTCACGATGTGTCGCTCACTATCAATCGAGGCGAGAAAGTAGCGTTTGTAGGCAGAAATGGTGAGGGAAAAACAACGCTTGTGAAATGCATCATGGGCGAAATTCCGTTCGACGGAATGCTGAAAGTGGGCCACAATGTGCAAATTGGTTACTTTGCGCAGAACCAGGCCCAGCTCTTGGACGATTCGCTCACAGTTTTTGAAACAATCGATCGTGTGGCTCGCGGAGACATTCGACTGAAAATCAACGATTTGTTAGGAGCTTTTATGTTTGGCGGCGAAGAGTCCGACAAACGCGTAAAAGTACTTTCCGGTGGTGAACGGAGTCGATTGGCGCTAATCAAATTGCTGCTCGAACCAGTCAATCTGCTCATTCTTGATGAACCGACCAATCACTTGGACATGGCTTCGAAAGATGTATTGAAAGAAGCATTATTGGCATTTGACGGTACGGAGATTGTTGTTAGCCACGACCGAGAATTTCTCGACGGCTTGGTGACAAAGGTATATGAATTTGGCGAGGGACGCGTCAGGGAACACATGGGTGGCATTTACGACTTTTTGCGCAAGCGGAGACTTTCCTCTCTGTCGCAGCTGACATCGTCGCCAACCACCATTCAAGTCGAACAGAATACACAATCGACCAATAAGGTTGCCTACGCTGAGCGCAAGGAGCAGCAAAAGCAGATTAGGAAAGTGGAACGCCAAGTTGCAGAAACAGAAGAAAAAATTGCAAAATTTGAAGCTCGAATCAAGGAAATGGACCGTCTTCTTGCCACTGATGAACACGCCACAGATATGAAACTTATAGAAGAATATTCGGCCGTGATGCGCAGTTTGGACGAAGAAAACGGGCGTTGGATGGATTTATCAGAGAAACTTGAACTCCTGCGCGCAGAAATATCTGATTGATACTTACTGATATTTAAAACTTTTGATTATTTTCGCAGCGTCAATATATTCTTATATAAATTTATTAAAAATGAAAATTAAATTACTATTTGCCATGATTTTATCAATGGCTATGTCTGCTTCTGTTTCAGCCCAGACAAAATCGGGGTTGAAAGCAGAAAATCTTGACAAGTCCTTCCGTCCGCAAGACGACTTCTACATGTTTGCTACTGGCGGATGGCAGAAACTTAATCCGCTGCCTGCCGCTTATTCGCGCTTTGGTAGCTTTGATCAGTTGCAGGAAGACAATAACAAACGTATCAATTCAATTCTTGCCGAACTGCAGAAAAAACAGTTTAAAGAGGGAACCGTAGAGCGCAAACTGGCCGATTTTTACAAGCTGGCTCTTGATACCGCTCGTCGCAATGCCGAGGGAATTGCTCCGGTTAAGCCTTTGCTCGACGAAATTGCCGCAGCCAAGTGTAAAAAATGCCTGGCTAAGATTCAGCAAAAGTATGCAGTTTTTGGCTACGGAGTGCCCTTTGGCTATGGCTTCGGCGCTGATGAAAAGAATGTTACAATGAATATCCTTTCTGTATCTCAAGGCGGATTGACACTGGGACAGAAAGATTACTATGTGAACAACGACGAGGCCACCGTGAAGATTCGCGAGGCATATAAAGAGCACATTGTGCGTATGTTCCAACTCTTCGGCTTCACAAAGGAGCAAGCTATTCAGAAGCGTGATGCCATATTCCGTTTTGAAACGGCACTGGCTCTCATTTCAAAGAGTCGCACAGAACTGCGCGACCCACAGGCCAATTACAACAAGATGACTCTCCAAGAGTTTGAGAAGAACTATCCCAGCATCCCTTTGAAGGCTCTGGCATTGGCCGAAGGAGTTGACGAAGCCTATATTCAGGAGATGATTGTGGGACAGCCGAAGTTCTTTGAAGGACTTGACAAACTATACAGTGCCCTGACCACAGAAGACCTGCGTGCCTATATGGAATGGGATGTAATTAATAGTGCCTCTGGTCTGCTCACTGACGAGATACGTGAAGCAAACTTCGATTTCTTCGGCAAGACCATCTCTGGCCGCACCGAGGATCATCCTCTCTGGAAACGTGCCACCAATGCCGTGCAGGGTGCAATGGGTGAGGCTCTCGGTAAGATGTACTGCGACCGCTTCTTCCCCGCTTCGTCTAAAGCGCAGATGGAGAAACTCGTGAGAAACTTGCAGATAGCTCTCGGTGAACGTATTGATGCACAGAAATGGATGGGGGCAGAGACGAAGAAGAATGCTCATGAGAAACTCTCTACATTCTATGTAAAAATCGGTTATCCCAACAAATGGAAGGACTATAGCGATCTGACTATCGACCCGCAGAAGTCGTACTACGAAAATATGCTTGCTGTGCGCCAGTGGCATACCAAGCAGCACATTGCCGAGAAGGCTGGTAAGCCTGTTGATCGCGATGAGTGGTTTATGACTCCTCAAACTGTGAACGCTTATTATAATCCTACTACTAATGAGATTTGCTTCCCTGCAGGTATTCTGCAATATCCGTTCTTCGATCCTAAGGCAGACGAAGCCTTCAACTATGGTGCTATTGGTGTGGTGATAGGTCACGAAATGACTCACGGATTTGACGATCAAGGTCGCCAGTTCGATGCCAAAGGCTACATGAACGACTGGTGGACAGCCGACGATGCTCGTGGATTTGAAGAACGTGCAGATCTTTACGACCGCTTCTTCTCGGCCATCAAAGTATTGCCTGATCTGAATGCCAATGGTCGTCTGACACTGGGTGAGAATCTTGCTGACCATGGTGGACTGCAAGTGGCTTTCCAGGCATTTAAGAATGCTACGGCTGCTAAACCACTGAAGCAGAAAGACGGTTTCACTGCTGAACAGCGCTTCTTCATTGCCTATGCAGGAGTGTGGGGGCAGAATATCACAGAGAAAGAAATTCGCAATCGGGTGAAGAGCGATCCCCACTCGCTGGGTGAATGGCGTGTAAATGGCGCACTGCCGCACATCAACGCTTGGTACGAAGCTTTTGATGTGAAAGAAGGTGATAAAATGTTTATACCTGAGGCAGAACGCCTCGATTTGTGGTAAGAAATACGTTCAAATTCTCAATGGGGCCACTCTTCGATTTGCAAGAGTGGCCCCATTGTTTTTCAAGAGCTATGCTTTTGCTTCCTAAAAGCTATCCTTTTGGCGGCTAAAAGCTATGCTTTTGAAGCCCGAAAGCATAGCTTTTGAAGCGAAGAAATAAACGCACTGAAAATCAGTATATTAGCTTTTCTGTTTTTGAGGCCATAAAAAATGCCCGCTGACATGGAATTTCTGTCAGCGGGCATCTCTATATTATAACTTTTCGATGCTTTATTTTGTGATATTCACAATCAGCGATGTGATTGAAATCAGAATGCTCAGTGCCGAGAAAGTGAGGGTGGTGGCTTGACCGATATCTGAACTGCTGGCCTTTGCCTTATTGGGCGTCACGTAGATTACGTCGTTCTGCTGCAGATAGAAGTAAGGCGAATTGATCAAATCGGCATCGTTCAGATTCAGTCTGATCTGATGTTTCTCGCCATTGGCATCTTCGCGCAACAGAAGCACATCGTCGCGCTTACCATAGATGGTCAAATCGCCGGCCTGTGCCAGTGCTTCCAAAATGCTTATTTTCTCGTAGTTCACAGGAAATACGCCAGGGTGGGCAACCTCACCAAGCACGCTGATGCGATAGCTTGACATCTGTACCTTCACGATTGGGTTTTCTGTTTTTGCCATATATGGAAGTATCTTCTGGCGAATCATCTCTTCACATTCGCGTTTGGTCAATCCCTGAACATGGAGCATACCGAGCACGGGGAAGTTGATGTTACCGTCGTTGTCCACGAGGTAACCCATGAGTGTACCAGATGAAGTGTTCAGTTGGTTTCTGCCCGCAATATTTACGTTTGCGACACCCAGGTTAAATGGTCTGGCAGCATCGGGGTCAGTAGTACTTACGGTGATGGTCAATTCATCTTTGGGCATGATGCGTGCATCGTAGAGTCCACGCGAAGCGGCCAAACTCAAAGTGTCGATGTTCTGAAAATAGGCCACCTTCTTTGTATTGGTGCAACTGCTCAGCATGGCAACAAAAGCAGCAAAAAGCAAGAAGCAGGAGATATGTCTTTTCATTTTATTATTTGATAATTTTACTATTTTACAATTTATGAGTGGTGCAAAAGTAAACATTTTTTTACAATGCCCCAAAGAAACGAAAGAATTATGAAAGTTAGTATAGTGCTGTGTTTACAAAACCTTTTTGTGCTATCTCATCGGGCGCCAGGGGAGCCTGATTGCTTGAAGAATCGGCGTAATTTGTGTTCTTTCTTCATTCGACAGTAATGGCATCGACTGTTTCACAATCAGATCGGTAGTTTCTGGCTCAAAGCAGAATTGCAGCATGGTGGGGTCGAGCAGAGCAAGCAATGCTTCATAATCAGTCTTGCTCATATCCTCAGGTTGCTGGTGGAGCTTTTCGACCTCAAGGCCAACTAAGTGTCCCTTAGTCTCAACGCGATTCCATGTAGTGTCAAAATAATCAAGACTACTGTCTGCAGCTGGAGCAAAATAAGTCCGCACCATTCCGATAATGGCCTGTCCGTTGGCGAGTGGCAGTCGTCGCAACTGTATCTGATGCACAGGGCTCATCTTGATGGAGAGGAAGTCGTCGGTGGCGGTTTCTATGCGTGTAGTGTCGCCAAGTGCATTGACAAGCTGCGCGGCTTCTTGCTGCCGAGACTTTTCTACAAGTTCTGTCTTCTGTGCAATGGTGAGATACGGGGTCATCTCTGCTGGCATCGATTGGAAATAATCAAGCATATCCTGCGCGTGGAGTGGTGCTACTCCGAATGTCAGAAGCAGGAAGTATAAACCTATGAGTTTACCCCCGATGCCTTTCCACGAGAAGAGAGAATGATAACGGTATTTCATTTTTTTTAAATATTACAATTCAAAGATAACCTTCGCATTGATTTGACGGCCTGTGAGATAATTTGGCACCGCATATTGATGATTGGTCACATCGGTAATCCAATAGTAAGAGTTCACGTTCTCTATGCCCAAAAGGTTCAGACAATCAACGCCGAGCCAAATGTTGCGGAAGATAGATTTTCGTTCACGTTTCTCATTGTTGAGCAATCGGTAACTCATACCGATATCAGCTCGTTTGTATGCCGGAGCTCTGAAAGAATTTCGCTCCAATTCTTGGTGCGGCGCCGAGAATGGCAGGCCGTCAGCATAGATGAGTTTCAGCGACATGAGCCAGCGGTCGGTGTGAGGGAAGTAGTCTGTGAAGAAGAGGTTGATGGCGTAGCGTTGATCAGTAGGCAGTGGAATCTTCTTACCGTTGAGGTTCATCTTGGTGTCCATCAGACTGAGCGTGATCCACGAATCAGTTCCAGGTACAAACTCGCCGTAGAGCTTCAAATCAAGTCCTGCGGCATGACCCGATGCCTTGTTGTCTCCGTAATACACTACCTTCACGTTGTTAACGCTGTAGGGAATCAGATTGCTCAGCGCCTTGTAATAGGCTTCGGCAGTGAATTTGAAAGGACGATTGTTCATCTTGAAGCGATAATCCAGACCCGCAATGAAATGAATCGATCGCTGCGATTTAATTTTTTCGTTGAGTTTGACGTGTGTCACATGATTCACCGTAAAGGTATCGCGCAGTTCCTTAAAGAATGGAGCCTGATAGTAGAGTCCACCAGCGAAGCGCATCGTAATATTCTGGTTCCACCCTGGTATAATGCCAAGCGAGAAACGTGGAGAAACAATCGTCTCTTGGTTGAAATTCCAATGACTCAACCGGATGCCGTAGTTCAGCGTATAGAGAGTAGGTTCGCGCTTCACGCTGTCGCCTTCGGTGATTCCACGCGATTGGAATCGCCAGGTATCTTGCAGATACGACTCAATACGATTGGCATCGAGTTTATTTTTTGCCCGCTGGGAGTAGATCATATAGAGGTCTTCTCCAGTGTGCGGAACACTGTATCCAGCCGAGTCGCGCATCTCGTATTCAACAGTCGATTCTTCAATGTGTTCCCGTTTGAAGGTCACCGCGGCTTCAATTTGATGCTTTGCCACAGCGTGTTGCAATCTGAGTTTCACGCTCTGCACGTTGGCTTTCAGGTGGTTGCGCGTGTGTTCAAAGAATGTACCTACGCCAAGATTCTCGCTCGTTTCGGTTTGGGTAAGCCAATATTGACCTTGAATATCATATTTCTCCTGTTCTTTTGTTGAGAAAGCTGATGTCAAGAGCGAGAGATGTGTTTTGGGCGAAAAGTGGTGGGTGATGGTGAGGTTGCCGAAATACGTTTGGAACAAATCGCGCTCCTGACCATCAAAATACACGCGAAATGCTCTAACGCTTTCCATTGTGCCAAATCGTGTTTCCCTGTCTTCCGGCTCGAAATTGTATTTGTTCTCTGAAATGTCGCCGATGAATGAGATATCCCACCTTTTGTTGGGCTGATAGGTGAGGTAAGTCTGATAGTCGAGGAAGGTAGGCTTGTATTCACCTTTGGTTTCCAAGGTGCCCAGCAGATACTTGGTGGTCTTGTATCTTATACCATTGCTCCAAGAAAATTTCTTGTTTCCATAACCCACGTAGGCAGATCCTCCAAGCATAGACGCTTGTAAGGAACCTTCCCAACGCGTGGGACGCCGATAGGTGATATCGAGCGCAGACGACATCTTATCGCCATATTTCGACTCAAATCCACCTGTCGAGAACCGAACGCGGTCCACCATATCGGGATTTATCACAGAAAGACCTTCTTGCTGCCCAGAACGAACAAGGAATGGACGATACAATTCAACTCCATTCAGATAAACCGAATTCTCGTCATAAGCACCGCCGCGCACATTATACTGCGACGACAGCTCGTTGTTGGAATTCACACCGGCCTGCATTTGTACCAGTTCTTCTACAGCATTGCCAGTTGCTGAGGGACTTTTGCGTGTGGCATCAATCTTAAGGTCTTCGCTCTGACCAGTTTCGATGCGCTGTCCAATTACATCTACTTGCGCCAATTGCGTGTTGTCTTCGTGCAGCACCACCTGTAGTGTTTGCTTCCCTTTGGGATTGCGAAGTACTCGTGTCTTAGTCTTATATCCCAGCATGGAGATACGAACCACCACAGAGTCTTGACTGATGAGCGATAGTTGAAACTCGCCTTTCAAAGAGGTAACAGCCACTCGACCTTGACTAACCACGGCAACAGAAGCCAATTCTATCGGGTTCAGATCGGGATCGGTAACTCGGCCTTGCAGGGTGAAGGTCTGTGCTGAGGTTTTTAAGCAGCACGAGGCGAAGATGAGTACGCAAACAATCAGGCGCATATTGTGAAGGGATGAAGTTGATTTCATATTAATTATAACGCGCCTGCGTGGAAATTATTGTAATTACTCGTAGCGGATGGCTTCGATAGGATCCATATTGGCTGCTTTCTGCGCAGGAATATATCCGAAAAGGATACCGATACAAGCACAGACCAAGAAGCTGACATAGACCGACCATGCCGGAACGCTGGCAGGCATGCCCACACCCTTGACTACAAATTCGCTGACTCCGATGCCGAAAAGGATTCCCAAGAGCCCGCCAGTGACGGAGATAAGCACTGACTCGATAAGAAATTGCAGGGAAATCACAGCCCCAGTAGCACCGACAGCCATGCGCAGACCGATTTCTTTGGTGCGTTCAGTGACGCTAACAAGCATGATATTCATAATGCCTATGCCAGCGACAAGCAGAGAAAATGCAGCCGCCACAACCAAAATCAGTGTGACGGTATCCATGGTCGATGACATGGTTTCCATGATTTCTGCTTGGGAACGGATAGTGAAATCGTCTTCAGCACCCTCCTTGAGTTTGTGATTATCTCGTAGGATGGCAGTAAGTTCTTCTATGGCGTCATCGGAAAGTTCCTCTGTGAGTGCAGAGCAGTTTATGGATGAAAAATATGTTTGCGCTGCAATACGCTTCATCACTGTGGTGTATGGGGCAATCATCACATTGTCTTGGTCCATTCCCCATGAATTATAACCTTTTGATTTTAAGACACCTACAATGCGCATTGGAATTGATTTAAAGCGGATTGTCTTGCCGATGGGATCTATTCCTTCACCAAAGAGTTCATCGACAATGGTTTTACCCACAACAACCACTTTGGCTGCCTTCTTGATGTCTTCTTCTGAAAAACATTCTCCATCTTCAACCACCCATTGTTTGATGTCAAGATAATCTGTTGATTCTCCGTAAACGGTGGTTGTGGTATTGTTGTTGCCATAAATTGCTTGACCGCTGGCAGTCACTTCCGGCGAGACCTTCGTTACCAGTTTCTTCTCTTGCAGTATTCGCTGGTAGTCAGCCTGTTTGAGCGTCTGCATACTGGAAGGGTCTTGTCTGACACCGCCTCGCATATCAGCACCTGGCCGAATGGTGAGCAGGTTGGTACCCATCGTCGAGAGTTCCTTGCGTATGCTCTCTTTTGAGCCTTGACCAATGGCCATCATGATTATGACCGCAGCCACACCAATAATAATGCCAAGCATGCTCAAAAATGAACGCATCTTGTTGTTGCCAACAGCCTTGATGCTGACTTTAAATAAATTGAGTATGTTCATGGATGTTTAATCGTCTTGAGGAATGGGGAGAGCCGCCAGAGCTTGTGCAGCTGAGCGGATATTATTGTTGCGGGTGTCTTCGCGTATTTTGCCGTCGCGCAGATTGATGTTACGCGAGGAATACTCTGCTATCTCAGGATTGTGAGTCACAAAGATAATGGTGTGGCCCTGCATATAGAGTTCTTGAAAGAGCACCAGCATTTCAAAGGATGTGCGCGTATCGAGGTTACCCGTTGCTTCGTCGGCCAGCAGCACAGCGGGCTCGTTGACCAATGCACGGGCTATGGCCACGCGTTGCATCTGACCACCCGACATCTGGTTTGATTTATGCATAATCCGATCGCCCAAGCCCACTGCTTGGAGTGCTTTGATAGCGGCATTGCGGCGTTCGGATGCAGAATAATTGCTATTATACATAAGTGGCAGCTCAACATTTTCGAGTGCCGTGGTCTTGGGCAGCAGGTTATAGTTCTGGAAGACAAATCCGATTTTCCGATTGCGAAGGTGGGCTCGCTGATTCTTCGACATATTGCGGACTGGCGTTCCGTCGAGAATATATTCACCGCTGGTCGGCGTGTCAAGACATCCTAACTGGTTCAACAGCGTAGATTTACCTGAACCGGATGTGCCTTGAATGGTAACAAATTCGCCTTCATGAATTTTAAACGAAACGCCTCTCAAGGCTTTCACCGTTTCGCTTCCCACTTGGAAATAGCGCTTCACATCTTGCAATTCAATCACTACGCGCTTCCCCTCTGGATTGAATGGTTGGGGCGTTGTCATTTCTTGTTGTCTTTTTTGTTTCGTGGCTTGGGCATGAATGGATTAGTGTTTTGCTCTTCGCTTTCAGCCGCGTCGCCATTGTTCAGTTTAAAGTCGGTCAGTATCTCTGTGCCCACTTTCAGGCCTTTGGTGATTTCTGTGAGAACACCATTAGTAATACCAACCTCTACAGCATACGCTTTAAATACAGGACCCTGTTTGGTCCATACTTTATTTTTGCCCTCGCAGTCTTCAATGGTTTCGCCTTTTTGCAGAATTGCGTCGTTGGGTGCAAAGCGCAAGGCTTTCGAGGGTATGGCAACTACCTGGTTTTTCTCCAAAGTGAATATCGTCACGTTAGCCGTGAGTCCCGGTTTGAGTTTCAAATCCTTGTTGGGTGCCGAGATAATCACTTCGTAGGTCACCACATTGCTTTCCGTTGTGGGTTCTTGGCGCACTTGTGTCACTTTGCCTTCAAACGTATCGTCGGGGAATGCGTCAACAGTGAACGTAACTCGCTGACCTTCTTTTACGCCACCTATATCGGCTTCGTCAATATCGGCCACCACCTGCATATTGGTCAGGTCTTGGGCTATCTTGAAAAGCTCTGGCGTAGAGAAACTGGCGGCAACGGTTTGTCCTTCCTCAACCGATTTTGAGAGCACGATACCATCAATAGGGGAGGTAATGGTGGCATATCCCAGATTGGTTTGTGCACGTTGTACTTCTTCGCGTGCTGAAGCTACTTGCTCCTTCGACTGTCTATAAGAAAGCTGTGCCGTCTCGTATTCATCGGCCGAGACCAGACCTTTTTCGAAAAGCGTCTTATAGCGTTTATAGTTCGCGGCTTGGTAATTGAGTGAGCTTTGCGCGCTCGAAAGATTGGCACGAGCGGTGTTCAGCTGACTCATCAGATTCGTCTTGTCCAGCTCGGCAATAACTTGGCCTTTCTTTACTTCGCTGTTATAGTCAACAAAGAGTTTGCTCACGATACCTGACACCTGTGTACCGACCGTTACAGAGGTCACGGGCTCAATGGTACCAGTGGCTGTAATTGATGTTTGTATGTCTGTGACTACTGCTTTTTCTGTTTCAAAACTGATTTCGTTTTTATCTTTTTTGCCTCCGAATATAGCAAAGAGTGCTATGCAGGAAAGGGCAATAGCCAAGATGATTGCAGATTTTTTATTTAATTTGGGCAGTTTCATAAAATTTGAGCATTTGAATATTTAAAATGGTAAGATATTTACTTTGCAGTTCGGCCTGTTGTGCTTGAAGCAGATTGTCCTTGCCATTCATAAGTTCGGCAATGTTTTTAAGTCCAAGAGAGAACTGTTCGCTCAGCAGGTTGTAACTTTCCTGTGCGCTTCTGGTACTGGCTTGTGCTGCGCGGAACTGTTGTTGGTTGGTTGTTGCTTGGAGCCAATAGTCCTCAATGGTTGAATAAAGTGTTGTTTGTTGGTTTTGAAGGTCAAGCAGACTGTTTTCGTACTGAATCTGTGCTTTGTTGATCGATGTCCTGGTCTTCCTGTTGTCGAAGAGAGGGAGGCTTACGGTGATACCAGCCGCCACATCAAAATTCGTTTTCAACTGCGACCCCCAGGCATTATCACTGATAGAAGTAGTGTTGGTTCCTGCAGTTGCAGTGAGGCCAATGATGGGCATACGACCTGCTTTCGCAATTTTCTTATTTAATTGCGATGATTCAATGGCCAGTTGGGCATTCTTGATTTCGGGTCGTGTCAGCAGTGCTTGCTCATAAACTGATTGCAAAATTGGAATCGCCTGTAGCGCCATCTGGTCGGTGGTTGATGGGATATACACATCAAAATCGCCGTCGGTGAGTTGGAGCAGCTGTTTCAGTTGCCGCTTATAGTTGCGTTGCGCGCTTTCGGCCTGTACAACAGCATATTCAGCCTGTGCACGCTGAGCAGTGAGCTGTGCCAAATCGGCCTTGCTCATTTTGCCCACATTGAGCAATGCTTGTCCTCGTTCTTCGTTTGCCTGAGTGGTTTTCAGGTTCTCTTTGTTCACATTGATGGCCTCGGTTGCATAGAGAATCTGTACATACAACTGCGCTATTTGCTCTTGAAGTGTCAGCGCTGTAGTGGCTGAATCGAGTGCAGCCTGCTGGGCAGTCAAGCGGTTAAGGCGAATCTGGTTGGTGTTTTGATTGCCATTCCAAATGGTCCAGTTAGCATTCACGCCATACGAACCATTGTAATATACCTTGTCAACAGAGCTTTGCACGTATCCGTTGGCCACGGTTGAAGTGCCATTTTCTGTAAATGGGCGATAGGTGGCATTCTGTTGTGTACTGGCTGTGAGCGAGGGCAAGAGGGCTGCTTGACTTTGCTTCAGGTCTTCAATAGCCGAGCGCTGCTGCAGGGCATTCTTGCGCAACTGGACATTGTGCTCTAAAGCATAGTCAATACATTGTTGTAGTGTCCACTGCCGGCCCTGCGCATTGCTGTTCAGTAGAGAAAGAAACGCGAAGAGGGCGAGCAGTAATGCTTTTTCTTTTTGCATAGTTTATAAAAGTAATGTTGTTACTTTAGATGCCAATAACGCAGAAAGGTTAATTGTGCTTGTGTTAAAAAAACAAAATTAGTTGGGCGCCTGTCGGTAGCAGAAGTAAGCCACCACGGCAAAGATAATGTTCGGTGTCCACGCAGCCAGGAATGGCGGGAAGTGCGCGTTCACGGCGAATGCCGAACTCAGCGTTTGCAGCATGATGTAGAGGAAAGAGAGCAGCAGACCGAGTCCTAACGACATACCCATGCCTCCCTTACGCTTGCGGGCTGAGAGCGAGAAACCGATGATAGTGAGAATAAACGAAGCAAATGAGGCTGCTATGCGCTTGTGGTATTCGACCTGATATTGCACCACATTAGTTGATCCGCGTTGTTTCTGCCGGTCAACATAGTGCCGCAGTTGTGGAAGCGTGAAGGTTTCCTGCTGGCCTTTGGAATAAACCAAATCCGTCGGCTCCACGGCTATGATGGTGTCCAGCTTAGCTCCACTGGTAATGGTCTCTCTGAGTCCCTGCATTTTGCGAATCTTATACTGATGTAGCGTCCAGTGATAGCGCTGGTCGGCAATAGTGTCGTACTGTGCATCTACGGCTGTAAGGTGGCTCACGAGTTTCTTCCCTTGGAACTTGTCGAGCGAAAATCCATAAGCCCGATGACTTTCAGCATCGTAGTGCTGGAAGAACGCAATGACGCCTGGCTCTACCTGTAGCTGAACATTATCGGCCGAAGTGGTGCGTTTTTTGTTTTTATAATGCGCTTCAAAGTTTTGTCTGACCACCGTCCCGTGCGGAATGACATAAGCTGCCAGATAGAACGAGAGTAGCGAGAGAAAGACGCATGAGCACATATATGGACGCAGCAGTCGTTTCAACGACACTCCAGCTGCGAGCATGGCAATTATCTCAGAGTTCCCCGCCAGTTTACTGGTAAAGAAGATAACTGAAATAAACACGAACAGCGGCGAGAAAAGATTGGCAAAGTAGGGCACGAAGTTCATGTAATAGTCAAACACAATAGCCGATAGCGGTGCATTGTATTGTGTAAACTTGGCCAGATTCTCATTCACATCGAACACTATCGATATGCTGATGATGAGTGCGATGGAGAAGAAATAAGTGCCAATGAATTTCTTGATGATATACCAATCGAGAATAGTGAACGGCAGTCGTGTGCTTTGTCGTTTAATCGATTGCCAGGCTTTCTTTGCCGCAGCCTTGGCTTTGTTGGTGTATTGAATCGTGTGCTGCAGATAGTTGTTCATCGCCGTTGAGATAATTGATTGACAATGGCAGTTTTCCATTGATGGAAGTCTCCCTGAATGATGTGGTTACGTGCATCAGTCACCAATCTGAGATAGAACGCCAGATTATGAATCGAGGCTATTTGCATGGCCAGCAGTTCGCCGGCCTTGAACAGATGGTGCAGATAGGCTTTTGTGTATATTTGGTCCACGTAGCAACCTGTGGGGTCGATGGGAGTAAAATCGTGTTCCCATTTCTTGTTTCTCATATTCATGGTACCCTCATAGGTGAAGAGCATGGCATTGCGGCCGTTGCGAGTAGGCATAACGCAGTCGAACATATCCACACCTCGGTCAATGGCTTCGAGAATGTTTTGCGGCGTGCCGACTCCCATGAGATAGCGGGGGCGGGTAGGGGGCAGGATCTCGTTCACCACTTCTATCATCTCGTACATCACCTCGGTAGGTTCTCCCACGGCCAGTCCGCCAATGGCATTACCTTCTACATCAAGGTCGGCAATGCGTTTGGCAGCCTCTTGCCGAAGGTCTTTATAGGTGCAGCCTTGCACGATTGGGAAGAGCGTCTGCGAATGATCATAGCGCGGTTGCGTCTGCTTGAAATGCTTGATGCAGCGCTCCAGCCAGCGCTCGGTGAGCTGCAAACTTTTCTTGGCATATTCGTATGAGCTCTGTCCTGGCGGACATTCGTCGAAGGCCATCATGATATCGGCACCGATAGAGCGTTGGGTCTCCATTACGTTTTCGGGCGTGAAGAAATGTTTCGAGCCGTCAATGTGTGAGCGGAATTCGCAGCCCTCATCGGTCAGTTTGCGAATACCGGTCAGCGAAAACACCTGAAAGCCGCCGCTGTCGGTCAGTATTGGCCGGTCCCAGCCTATGAACTTGTGCAGTCCGCCAGCGCGTTCCAGTGTGTCAAGCCCCGGACGGAGATACAGATGGTAGGTGTTGCCGAGAATGATTTGCGCCTGCACCTGTTCGATTAGTTCCTTGAAGTGCACTCCCTTCACGCTGCCGCAGGTGCCCACTGGCATAAAGATGGGCGTGAGTATCTGTCCGTGGTCGGTTATGATAATTCCGGCGCGGGCATTGGAGTCGGTATTGGTGTGAGTTACTTGGTATTTCATTTCTTCTCGTCGCCTTTCACATCAAAGTGTACGGGATTGGCCACCAGTTCGTCGGTCAGCGCAATCTGCCATACTTCTGCCACATTCTCCACATAGTGGAAAGTAAGGCCCTTCAGATAGACCTCATTGATGTCTTCCACATCTTTCTTATTCTCGCGACACATGATGATATCTGTAATACCAGCCCGCTTTGCGGCCAGGATTTTTTCCTTGATACCGCCCACAGGAAGCACCTTTCCACGCAGCGTTATCTCGCCAGTCATAGCAGTGTTTTTCCGCACTTTGCGCTGTGTGAGCGCCGAAGCAATGGAGGTGGCAATGGTGATACCAGCCGAGGGGCCATCCTTAGGTGTGGCTCCTTCGGGCACGTGGATATGAATGTTCCATTCGTCAAAGATGCGTGCGTCGATCTTGAGCAGCTCGGCATGGGCCTTGACAAATTCCAGTGCGATGATGGCACTCTCTTTCATCACATCGCCGAGGTTGCCCGTGAGTGTGAGTTTGGCTTGCTTGGAGCGACTGAGCGATGTTTCTATGAAGAGAATCTCGCCGCCAACACTGGTCCATGCCAGTCCGGTCACCACGCCGGCATAGTCGTTGCCTTGATAAATGTCGCGGTAGAAAGGCGGCTTCCCGAGCAGATCGTTCAGATCCTTTGGCTGAATCTGTATGAAGGGCAGCTGGCCGTCGCGTGCCTTGATGAAGGCCAGTTTGCGCATGGCTTTGTTGATTTGCTTCTCCAGCTGGCGCACACCGCTCTCGCGGGTGTATTGTTCAATGATTCGCTCCAGCGTCTGCTTGGGAAATTTCGGCTTTTCTTTCTGTGTGTCGAAACCCGTATTTTTGATTTCGCGTGGCACCAAGTGTCGCTTCGCTATTTCCACTTTCTCCTCGGTGATGTATCCGCTCACCTCAATTATTTCCATGCGGTCGAGCAGTGGGCGCGGAATGGTGCCCAGATCGTTGGCCGTAGCAATGAACAGCACTTTTGAGAGATCGAAGTCAACATCGAGATAGTTGTCGTGGAAGGCGTTGTTCTGCTCTGGGTCGAGCACTTCGAGTAGCGCCGACGCCGGGTCGCCGTTGATGGTGTGCTGGGTCACTTTGTCTATTTCGTCCAGCACAAACACGGGATTGGCCGTGCCGGCTTTCTGTATGTTCTTGATGATTCGGCCCGGCATGGCACCAACGTAGGTGCGGCGGTGTCCGCGTATTTCTGATTCGTCGTGCAGTCCGCCGAGCGACACGCGTACATACTTTCTGTTCATCGACTCGGCAATGCTTTTGCAGAGCGAGGTCTTGCCCACGCCCGGAGGACCATACAGACAGATGATGGGCGACTTCAGGTCGCCGCGTTGCTTTAGCACGGCCAAGTGTTCGAGTATGCGCTCTTTCACTTTTTCCATGCCGTAGTGGTCGCGTTCCAGAATATCCTTGGCGTGAGCAATGTTCAGGTCGTCTTCGGTATATTCGTTCCAAGGGAGCGACACGAATGTTTGCAGATAGGTGAGCTGCACGCTGAAGTCGGGACTCTGCGGATGGAGATTGTCGAGTTTGTTGAGTTCGCGCATGAATACATCCTCAATCTCTTTCGACCATTTCTTGTCCTTGGCTTTTTCCAGCAGCTCGGCCTTTTCCTGCGAGTCGGCATTGGTGCCCAGTTCTTCCTTGATATTCTTGAGCTGCTGCATGAGGAAATACTCCTTCTGCTGTTCGTCCAGTTCTTCGCGGGTGCGGTTTTGAATGTCTTGTTTCAGCTCGTTCAGCTGAATCTCCTTGTTCAGATATTTTAGCAGAAGCAGTCCGCGCTCAAAGAATTCGGCGGCCTTAATCAGTTCCATCTTGTCCTTGGTGTCGAACGGCAGATTAGTACAGAGATAGTTGATCAATATATAGTCGCTGTGAATGTTCTGCAGTGCAAATTCGGCCTCGTTGGGAATATCATCGCTCAGATGAATATAGTTCACCGTGGCCGAGCGGATTTCGTTCACGAGTGTGGCAAACTCCTTATTGTCGTCTTCGAGTTTGTAATGGTCGTAGAAGTCGAGCTGCTTGGTGCAAGCGCTGATAAACCCGTCCTTCGCGGTGGTGACAAATGGTCCCAGCGCGCAGCGGCCTAATGCCTGAATCACGATGGTCTGCATATTGTCGTTGCTGGGAATATCGAGTATTCTCACCAGCCGTGCATATACACCAATGGGGCAGAGGTCTTCCTCGGTTGGGGCATCAATCTCTGGCTTCACCTGGCAGAATACGGCGAAGATGGTATCCGGATTTTTCTTGATGTGTTCAATCAGGTTGTTGCTAATGCGGCGCCCGATGAGTATGGTGGCCAGCACACCCGGGAAAATCATCTGGTTGCGGGTGGCCAGAACGGGCACAGACATATAGTCGCCGTCATTCAGTTTGATGAGCGGTTCGTGGGCTCCGTCGGTGAGCAGCTGCTTGATGTCGCCTTCGTAGTCGGCAATCATCTGAATACTGGTATTTGTATTTTTCTTACTCATATTTTTTGTGTAGATATTTTCATTTGAAATGCAAAGGTATGTATTTTTTTACGAATAATCCGCTACGCGTACATTATTTATTTGTATTCGCCCGTTTTAACTTACTGAAACTCGCTGTCTTACAACGAAATTTTCTTTTCAAAGAAAAAACAGGATGCAAAATTACAACTTTTGAGTATCTTTGCAGGGATGTTCAAGTTCAAGCACTTCACAATCGACGATTCGCACTGTGCGCATAAGGTTGGCACCGACGGCGTGCTGCTGGGGGCGTGGGCCGCTGGCGGCAACCGCGTGCTGGACATTGGCACAGGGTCGGGGTTGATAGCTCTGATGATGGCTCAGCGCTTCGCTGAGGCGCAGGTGGAAGGATTGGAAATGGACGACGCGAGTGCGCGGCAGGCTGCTGAAAATTTTGCGTGCAGCCCTTATGCAGCGCGCATGGTGGTGCGGCACGGCAGGTTGCAGGATTTTGTCTGTCCGGCAGAGCATTACGACGCCATTGTGTGCAACCCGCCGTTCTTTGTCCGTTCGCTGCGCAATCCTGACGAACGGAAAGCACATGCGCGCCACGAAGATTCGCTGCCCTTTGAGGTGCTGTTCGAATCTGCCAGCCGCTGGCTCAGGAGCGAGGGAGAATTGTCGGTTATAGTTCCCCGCGAAATACTTGAAGATATTGTACATAAGGCAAAGACTTTCAATTTATTGCCTACACGGTTGACGCTTGTCAAGACTACGCCGCACAAACAACCCAAACGGGCTCTTGTGGCCTTCAGAAAAGACGACGAAGGCCGAGATTTTTCCACCGAAAAAAACGAGCAGATTCTGACCCTCGACGGACAAAAACGCTCGGAATGGTATGCAGAATTGACTCGCGATTTTTACCTCTGAAAATCGTACGAAAATCCCGCTGTTTTGCAACCTCGCAACCACTCAATTTTAAAAGCTATCCTTTTGCCCTCCAAAAGCATAGGTTTTGCCGCCCGAAAGCATAGCTTTTGGACGTTAAAAGCATAGCTTTTGAAAAAGGTTTTCTATGCGGCTCATAATCAGAGAGTTAGAAATGGGGTTGAAAAAATCTGAAAACTTTGCTTTCGTACCTTATTTATTTTATATATTTTTGCGCCTCAAAGAAGTGCAGAATATGAAGAAAACAAGATACATATTTGTGACTGGCGGCGTGGTGTCTTCGCTCGGCAAAGGCATTGTGTCGGCCAGCATAGGCAAGCTGCTTCAAGCCCGAGGATACTCGGTGACGATACAGAAGTTTGACCCGCACGCTCAATCCCTATGAGCACGGCGAATGCTACGTGACTCGCGACGGCGTGGAAACAGACCTCGACCTCGGTCACTACGAACGCTTCACGGGGATTCGCACCTCGCGCGCCAATACCCACACCACGGGCCGAATCTATATGTCGGTGATAGATAAGGAGCGCCGCGGCGACTATCTGGGCAAGACCATTCAGGTGGTGCCGCACATTACTGATGAGATAAAGCGCCGCATCAAGCAGTTGGGCCAGTCACGCACCATTGATTTCGTGATTACGGAAATAGGCGGAACTGTGGGCGATATTGAGGGAACACCCTTTCTGGAGGCCATTCGCCAGTTGAAGTGGGAGATGGGTCAGCAGGCGTTGTCGGTTCATCTCACCTACGTGCCCTACCTGAAGGCAGCAGGAGAACTTAAAACCAAACCCACCCAGCACAGCGTGAAGGAGCTGCAGGCCATCGGTATCCAGCCCGATCTGCTCGTGCTGCGCACTGAGCGCCGGCTGAACAAAACCGTGCTACGCAAGGTGAGCGCTTTCTGCAATGTGGACGACGACTGCGTGTTCCAGAGCATTGATATGCCCTCAATCTACGAGGTGCCCGTATCTCTTCAGGAACAGGGGCTCGACGCCGCCATTCTGCGAAAGATGCAGGAACCCGTTGGCGAAACGCCGGAAATGAAACCGTGGCGTGCATTTCTGGAACGCCGGAAAAATGCCCGCGCGACGGTGAACATCGCGCTCGTGGGCAAGTACGACTTGCAGGATGCATACAAGAGTATTCGCGAGAGTCTGAACTTGGCAGGAGTCTATAACGACCGGAAGGTGCACATAGAATTTGTGAACTCCGAAGACATCACTGCCGACAATATTGCCCAACAACTGGAACACCAAGACGGTATTCTCATTTGCCCAGGCTTCGGCCAGCGCGGGACGGAAGGAAAAATCCTGGCGGCGCAATTTGCCCGCGAACACAACATTCCCGCGTTCGGAATATGCCTCGGTATGCAGATGATGGTGATAGAATTTGCCCGCAACGTGCTGGGGCTCAAAGATGCCAACAGCCGCGAGATAGACGAAAAGACTCCACACAACGTGATCGACATCATGGACGAACAGAAGAACATCTCGAACATGGGCGGCACGATGCGACTGGGCGCCTATCAGTGTGAGCTTAAGAGCGGCACGAAGGTGGCTGAAATCTATCAAAAGGATGTGATAGAAGAGCGCCATCGCCACCGCTACGAGTTTAACAACTCCTACGAACAGCTCTATGCGCAGCACGGCATGATCTGTTCGGGCAGAAATCCGGACAGCGACCTGGTAGAAATCGTAGAAATTCCCAGTCATCCCTGGTACATCGGAACACAGTTCCACCCCGAATACGAAAGCACCGTGCTCAAACCACACCCGCTGTTCATCAGTTTCATACAGGCTGCCATCAAACAACAAACTCTTTGACAGAGGCCCACGCCTGACCTCCCCATCAAGGGGAAGAATACTCCCTCTCTTGAGAAGAGGGTCGGGGAAAAACTTAATTTTTAAATTCTTACATTCTTAAATACTTACATTTCATTTCATGGATAAGAACACCATCACAGGATTTGCACTAATTGCACTGATACTCATTGGTTACAGCATCTGGACTCGTCCCTCTGCCGAAGAGCAGCGAGCCCAATTCGTTCAAGACTCCCTGCAACAAGTGGCCCGCAAGAAAGCAGGACAAGCAGCTGCCGTGAAGCAGCAAGAGACCGCAACGAAGAAGCAGGAATTGGCACTGGCCGACTCATCGACGCTCTTCTTCTCGGCCCTGCAAGGAAGCGAAGAGCGCGTTGTACTCAAGAACGACTTCGTAGAACTGACGCTCAACTCCAAGGGCGCCACGGTCGAAAAAGCAGTGATCAAGAACTTTGAGGACAAGGACGACAAGCCGCATGTTACCCTCTTTGATGCGAAGAGCCAGTCGCTGAACTATACGCTCGTGGCCAAGGAAGAGAATATCGACATCAACCAACTCTACTTCCAGCCCACTGAGGTGAGCGACTCAACGGTCAACTTCGTAGCACAGCAGGCCGACGGCAAACAGATTGCCTTGCGCTATTGGCTCGGCGAAGACTATCTGCTCCATATGCAGCTCTCGGCCGAAGGCATGAGCGGACTGTTCTCGCCCAACAACTCGATGGTTGAGATTGACTGGAAAGAGCGCTGTCGCCAACAGGAAAAAGGTTTTTCCTTTGAGAATAGATATGCCACACTCACTTGGCACAACGCTGACGGCGGCACTGACTATCTGAACGAAACCAGCGAGAAGATTGACGAACCCATCGAGGAACAGACGGACTGGGTCGCCTTCAAGAATCAGTTCTTCTCGGCTGTGATGATTGCAAAAAACAATTTTGAAGCCAATGCACTAGCTACTTCCATTCCGCAGAAGAAAGGTAGCGGATACCTGAAACAGTATGAGGCAAAGCTGCGCACACCGCTGACACGTACAGGTAAAGACCTGACGGCCGACTTTGAATTCTACTACGGCCCCAACGACTTCCGCCTGTTGCAGCGCGTGGAGAAACAGTCAACCTTCGGCAAGGAACTCCAACTGGAACGACTCGTGTGGCTGGGCTGGCCGCTGTTCAGAATCATCAACCGCTGGTTCACGCTCTATGTGTTCGACGGACTGACCTACCTCGGATTCGGAATGGGTATCGTGCTGATTCTGATCACCTTGCTGCTCAAGGTGATTACCTTCCCGCTGGTGAAGAAATCGTATATGAGTTCTGCCAAGATGCGCGTGTTGAAACCAAAACTCGATGCGGCCACCGCTCAATACAACAAGCCCGAGGACCAGATGCAGAAGCAGCAGGCCATGATGCAGGAATATGCCAAGTACGGCGTTTCGCCATTGAGCGGCTGTCTGCCCATGCTGATACAGGCACCCATCTGGATTGCCATGTTCAACTTCGTGCCTAACGCCATTCAGCTGCGCCGCGAGAGTTTCCTCTGGATTGACGACCTGAGCACCTACGACCCAATCATTGAATGGGGAACGAACCTCTGGCTCATTGGCGACCACCTTTCGCTCACCTGTATTCTATTCTGTCTGAGCAACTTGCTCTATTCGATGATGACCATGCGCCAGCAGCGCGACCAGATGGTTGACCAGCAGGCTGAGCAAATGAAGATGATGCAATGGATGATGATACTCATGCCGCTGATGTTCTTCTTCGTATTCAACGACTACTCGTCAGGTCTGAACTTCTACTATTTCATCTCGCTCTTCTTCTCGGCTGCCATCATGTGGACCCTGCGCAAGACCACCAACGACGAAAAACTGCTGGCACAGCTGGAGAAGAAATACGAAGAGAACAAGAATAATCCTAAGAAACTCACCGGTTTGGCTGCCCGCCTGCAAGCCATGCAGGAACAGCAACAAGAGATGCAGCGTCGCCGCGAAGAACTGGAAAGAAAGAAAGGAAACCGCTCATGAAACGATTTTTCTATTTAATCACATTATTGATGATTTCATTCAACACAATGAACGCCCAGGAAATCATTCAGCGAAACGACATTAAGCTCGACAGTGATACACTCACGCCCGAAGCCCTCTGGGCCATGGGACGAATTGGCGGCTACGACGCATCGCCCGACGGACGGTTGATCGTTTACAACGTGGCTTACTACAGCGTAGAACAAAACAAGAGCCACCACGTGCTCTATCTCTACGATGTGAAGAAGAAACAAACACTCCAACTGACCACTACCGATAAAAACGAGACCGATGCCGTGTTTGTGAGCAGTCACCAGATATGTTTCCTCTCTGACGGCGAAGTGTGGCGAATGGAAATAGACGGCACACAGCGCGTTCAACTCTCCGAGACGGGTGGGGAAGTGGAAGGTTTCCTGTTTGCTCCAAACTATCGGAACGTGATTCTCGTGAAGCGCATCCCCTTCCACGAGAGCATCAAGGAAAATCCATCCGACTTGCCCAAGGCTACCGGCCGACTGGTGACCGACCTAATGTACCGCCACTGGGATCACTACGTTGAAACCATACCGCATCCGTTCTTAGCTCCCGTAGCCTCGGACGGCCACATCGGCGCAGCCGAAGATATACTCGAAGGAATGCCATACGAATGTCCGATGGAACCCTTTGGAGGCATTGAGCAACTGGCGTGGAGCCCCGACTCAAAGTCGATTGCATACACCTGCCGCATGAAGAAAGGTGTGGAATATGCCATCAGCACCGATTCAGACATCTATCTCTACAGTCTGGAGGCCGAAGAAGGCACCATAGACAAGAACCGGAACCTGTGTAAAGAGGGCGTGGATATTCCCACATCGGATCCAACCAAGACCCTGAAATATCAGCCTGTGAACCAAATGGAAGGCGATATGAACGTAGGCTATGACACCAACCCGAAATTCTCGGCCGACGGACGATACGTGGCCTGGCTTTCAATGGCACGTGATGGATATGAAAGCGATCGCAACAGACTGCTCGTGTATGACTTGCAGACCGGACAGAAAAACTATGTTTCAGAGCAATTCGACTCGAATGTTGATGACTTCTGCTGGTCGGACATCAATTCAGACGAGCTGTACTTTATTGGCGTTTGGCATGCTACAGAGAATCTCTATGTGACGAATCTGAAAGGCGAGGTGAGACAATTGACCGATAACTGGGCAGATTTCGGCTCGCTCAAGATGATGCGCAATGGTAAAAACATCATTGCCGAGCGCCACAGCTACACCGAAAGCGCTGACCTCTACCTGATTAAACCTTCGCTCAAAGAAGGCGACAAAACACAGATTGTGCAACTCACTAATGAGAACAAGCACATCTTTGACCAGCTGGCCAAGCCGAAAGTGACGCAACGCTGGGTGAAAACCACCGATGGCGGACAGATGCTCTACTGGGTAATCTTGCCTCCACACTTCGACGAAGCAAAGAAATATCCGACGCTGCTCTTCTGTGAAGGCGGCCCGCAGAGTCCGGTGTCGCAGTTCTGGTCTTATCGCTGGAACTTCATGATCATGGCTTCGCAGGGATATGTGGTCGTTGCCCCGAACCGTCACGGGCTGCCCGGATTCGGCTCCGCATGGTGTGAACAGATTAGCGGCGACTGGACTGGACAGTGCATGGACGATTACCTCACGGCCATTGACGATGCAGCAAAGAACCTGCCCTTCGTTGACAAGGATCGCTTGGCTGCCGTCGGCGCATCGTTCGGCGGATTCTCCGTCTATTATCTGGCCGGACACCACGATAAGCGCTTCAAGTGCTTCATCGCACACGACGGCGCGTTCAACCTCGAATCAATGTATACTGATACGGAAGAAGTGTGGTTCTCGAACTGGGAGTACGACGATGCCTATTGGAACAAAGACCAGACGGCCAATGCCAAACGCACCTACGAGAACTCGCCCCATCGGTTTGTGGACAAATGGGACACACCGATTCTCTGTATCCACGGTGAGAAAGACTACCGCATCAATGCCAATCAAGGAATGGGAGCCTTCAATGCTGCCCGTCTGCGCGGTATACCAGCCCAGCTGCTGATATTCCCGGACGAGAACCACTGGGTGTTGAAACCCCAGAACGGAATCCTTTGGCAGCGCACTTATTTCAACTGGCTGAACCAGTGGATAGGGAAATGATGACTTCAATAAATTCAGAAGAAAATTTTTGATATGGGATTTTTCGGATTTTTTAATAAGAAACAAAACGAAGAGCAACTCGAACAGGGACTGGCCAAGACAAAGCAGAGCGTGTTTGAGAAGATAACACGCGCCGTGGCAGGCAAATCGACCGTTGACGACGAAGTGCTCGACAACCTGGAAGAAGTGCTCGTGACAAGCGATGTGGGTGTTGATACGACACTGAAGATTATCCGTCGCATTGAAGAACGCGTAGAGCGCGACAAATATGTATCGACCAGCGAATTGAACGAAATACTGAAAAGCGAGATTGCAGCGCTGCTCACTGAAAACAATACGCAGGACATGACAAAGTGGGAACTGCCCACCGACCATCGCCCATACGTCATCCTGGTGGTGGGTGTGAACGGTGTAGGTAAGACAACCACCATCGGCAAACTTGCCCATCAGTTTAAACAGGCGGGGCTGAAAGTATATGTCGGTGCTGCCGATACATTCCGTGCCGCTGCCGTGGATCAGTTGTGCATCTGGGGAGAGCGTGTCGGAGTGCCTGTTGTGAAGCAACAAATGGGTTCTGATCCTGCTTCCGTGGCATTCGACACACTGCAATCGGCCAAGGCCAACAATGCCGATGTGGTGCTGATAGATACGGCTGGTCGCCTGCATAACAAGGTGGGCCTGATGAACGAGCTGAAGAAGATCAAGGATGTGATGAAGAAAGTGCTTCCTGAGGCACCGGACGAGGTGCTGCTTGTGCTTGACGGCTCCACCGGTCAGAATGCTTTTGAACAGGCCAAGCAGTTCTCTGCCGTGACACAAATCACCTCACTGGCCATCACAAAACTCGACGGAACGGCCAAAGGCGGCGTTGTAATCGGTATCAGCGACCAATTGAAAGTACCCGTAAAATACATCGGAGTGGGAGAGGGCATGGAAGACTTGCAGCTGTTCGACTCGAAAGCCTTCGTTCAGTCACTCTTCAAATAATGAAACACAATCATATAGATTTCATCACGTTAGGGTGCTCCAAGAATTTGGTTGACTCTGAGGTGCTCATGCGGCAGCTTGAGGCCAATGGTTATACGTGCTCACACGATGCCGATCAGCTGACTGGTGACATAGCAGTAGTGAACACCTGCGGATTCATTGGCGATGCCAAGCAGGAAAGTATCAACACCATTCTAGAACTGGTGCAGGCTAAAGAAGAGGGACGCATCAGCAAGCTCTATGTGATGGGTTGTCTCTCGCAGCGCTATCAGCAGGAGCTGAAACAGGAAATACCTCAGGTAGATAAATATTACGGAAAATTCGATTTCCAGCATCTGATAACTGACTTGGGACATAGCCCGAAGCAGCTCACCCCTAACAGGAAAATCACTACGCCGCGCCACTATGCCTACGTAAAAATTGCGGAAGGGTGTGACCGCCGCTGCGCTTATTGTGCCATACCGCTCATCACGGGACATCACGTGAGCCGCCCGATGGACGATATTCTCGACGAGGTGAAATCGCTCGTGGACATGGGCGTGAAGGAATTTCAAGTCATCGAACAGGAATTGACCTATTATGGCGTGGACCTATATGGAAAGCGCTGTATAGCCGAACTTGTGGATAAGATGGCACAAATAGAGGGCATTCGGTGGATAAGACTTCATTACGCCTATCCCAATGGTTTCCCATACGAACTCTTAGACGTGATGAAACGCCACAAGAATGTTTGCAACTATCTCGACATAGCGCTGCAACACATTGCCGACCCAGTGCTCACGCGGATGCATCGGAATATCACCAAGCACGAAACGCTGGAGTTTATTCAGCGCATCAGGCAAGAGATTCCCGATATCTGCCTGCGCACTACGCTGATGGTTGGCTTCCCCGGTGAGACCGAGGCCGATTTTGATGAACTCTTACAATTCGTGCGTGAAGTGCGATTTGAGCGTATGGGAGCATTTGCTTATTCGGAAGAAGAAGGCACTTACTCGCAACTACACTACAAAGATGATATTCCAGAAGCGGAAAAACAACGCCGACTGGATCTGCTAATGGCCACCCAGCAGCGCATCAGCGCGGAAATGATGGAGAAAAAAATTGGATCAACCATGAAAGTTATCATCGATCGGCTGGAAGGAGATTACTATATCGCTCGCGGCGAGGACTCTTCGCCAGAAGTGGACCCGGAAGTATTGATTAAGGCCGATAACCACCTCGACATCGGTGAATTCTATGATGTGACGATTTTCGATGCCACCGAGTTCGATCTCTACGCACACCTCTCATCTCTTGACTATGAACAATAAAGAATTTATAGCCGAACTCTCGAAACGATCGGGCTATACACAGGCACAGACGCAGAAACTCGTACATACACTCATTGCAGAGGTAGGACGACAGGCTGAAGAAGGTAATAATATCACTATACCCAACTTCGGCACACTGGAAGTGCACAAGCGCTTGGAGCGCATCATGACCACTCCAAACAGTGAACAACGGGTGCTCGTACCGCCCAAACTCGTGTTGCAGTTTAGGCCAAACACCACCATCAAACAACGCTTAAAAACAGGAGGTGACGGCAATGGCAAATAAACAACAACGTAACAATGAGAATGGGAGAGTGGATTTTATCTCATTTGCCAGTCTTTTGGCCGAAAACCACGGAATACCCAAGCGTGAGGCAACTGCGTTTATACGCGAATTCATCGCCACGTTAAACGATGTGTTGCAGCAGGACAAACAATTGAAAATACGCAATTTGGGCACTTTCAAGGTGCAAGCCGTTGGCTCTCGCAAGAGCGTTGATGTCAACACTGGTGAGGAAATCCTGCTCGACGGTCGCGAGAAAATCGTGTTCACACCCGATAAAGCGCTTGCAGAACAAGTGAATAAGCCATTCGCACAATTCCAAACCACCTCGCTGGCCGACAATATTGACTTTGACGATATAGATGCGAAATATGCGCAAGAAAGTCCGCGCCCCCTTCCTATCACACCCGCAACAAAGGTTTCGCCAGAGAAAGAGGAAGAAATAGTGGTTGAGGAAGACACAGCGGAGGATGACAACGATGGCGGGAATTGGCTGAAATGGCTCGTTGCCGTATGTCTTGTGCTGGTGCTCGCAGCAGGCGGTTATGTTTGGTTCGCACAGCCACAGGCAAAGGATTATATTGCTCAAATAGCCGATTTCTTTACTCCGAAAAAGAAAAATGCCTTGGAAGCTGCATCCATTGACACGATAGCCAAAGGAAATCCAGCGCAAACCTCAACTTTCAAAGCACAACAAACAGCGGATGAGTCTGCTTCCACTGCTCCAATCAGCAAAGCAAAAGCACAGCAGCCAACATTCGACGAAGAGAGTGTGAACAACTATCCCGGAGTGAAACTTGGTGCATGGTACATTCTCGGCATAGCAGATACAGTCGTGGCAATTTCGGGACAAACTTTCCAAGGCATCTCAAAAGCGCATCTCGGCCCAGGCATGGAATGTTATGTTGAAGCTGTGAATGGCGGTCGCAAGACCATTCAGCCTGGCGATACGCTCTTCATTCCCAAACTGAAAAACAAAAAAGCTCTCCGCAAATGATAGATTTCGCCCATTTCCAGCTAGACCCCGAAGTGCGCAAAGAAGAACTCATTCGGCTGATTGAACATGCAATCCGCAATCTATCGGCCGCTGAGCTTGAAGCGCTCTACTACGATATGACCGTGAAAGGCTACATGAAATAGTTTTGTTTCTCGCTTCCTGTTTTGTTTGCGGACAAAGACAAATAAAAAAAAGCCATGCTTCTGAAAAACAAGAGCATGGCATTTTTTGTGCGTCAATATGTAACTGAAAAATAAAAACTTGCAGATTGATTATTTAGAATTATGACTTAGGTGTATTTGCAGTTTTCCGATTGGAGAGGAAAAAGAATAATCCGTAGCGTACCAGCAGGGCTACCGCAATCAGCATCAGTCCTTCGGCATACACTTGCCATATCCGTCCAATGAGAAATAGAACCAAACAGCTTCCATAAATGAGAAGTAGGAGCGAAGGCTTTTGCCGCTTCATTTGCCTATATACCTTCCAACCAAACACTGCAATCAGCGGGTTGAAAAGGAGAATCTGTAAATTGAGGCTAACCGTGGGATGCGCGGAGAATACCATGAAAAGCAAACAAAGTCCCACGCAGCCAAGAATTATCCAAAGACAAACATCTATACCTACACAGAACTGGCCGCAACGATAATCCCTCACGCTCAATACAATCAGAAGCAAGGCGAGGACTCCAAACAAGACTCGCGGAGTAAAGATTGAGGCATTGGCCGATGACAATCCGGAACCATCGATCAACTGCTGTTCCTGATATGTTTGCGCAGCTGCTTGTGCATAGAGCAATTCGGGTAGGAACACAGGGTTCTGAGGTTTTTCATCGGCTTTTACACCGAGCAGCAGGTCAATGCCGAATTGATACCAAGGGTGATTGGCCGTATAGTGGTGCAGATGCTGACGAATGGTCTTATCGGTTTGAACATCAGTTGTAGAGAAACGTAGGGGAGTGTTTTGCTCGATAATATCAGCAGCCTTTGTGGTGCAGTTGGCCGTAAAGATATTATAGCGATATTCACGGTTGGCAGGCAAGCAATTGACAGCTATGGCATCCACCAGCGCTTGTATCTGGAGCGAGTCTAACTTCAGGTCCTGCTGCCGCACCCAACGACCTTCCTGCCGATACTCTTCGAGGAAAATCTCAGTAGGAATGGCACCCACGATGTATTCGGGCTGCCCCAAGATGAACCGCAGCATGAAATTAGGCTGGTCAAACGAGAAAAGACCATAGTTCACGCATAGATCCTGTCCAATGGCAGGCTGGTTGATGCGAATGGCGGTATGACCAAAGAGCGTATAAGCGTCATTGCCTGGTCCGCACGTGATAAGAGAGACCGTTGGCGGTTGGGCGGATGTTAACAAAACTGAAAAGCAGACCACCAAGAGTAATAAAATTCTTTTGAAGTGTTTCATAGTGCAAAAATACTTTATATTTTACACTTATCGTTCGCTTGTTTTGAAAAAAAATAATAATTTTGCACACAATTGAAAGCGCACGCGCGCTATTTAAAAAAGATTACACCGTAATAATTATCACGTAATGAATACGAAAAAGATATTCGCTGCTTTGCTGTTCGCAGTTGCCGGTATCAACCTCTATGCCCAGAGCGGTACAAATTCTCCTTACAGCCAATATGGTCTGGGCTATCTGTCAGAGCAAACCAGCGGTTTCAACCGTGGAATGAACGGACTGGCGCTGGGATTCCGCGAACACAATCAGGTAAACTATCTTAACCCTGCCTCTTATTCCGCAATCGACTCTCTGTCCTTCATCTTCGATGCGGGTATGTCGCTCCAAATGACAAACTTTACCGAAGGCTCAAAAAAAATCAACGCCAATAATGGTGATTTGGATTATCTCGTGGCTGGTTTCCGTGCCGCCAAGCACGTGGGTGTAAGTTTTGGTATTATTCCTTTGACCAATGTGGGCTATAACTATGAAGTGACAAACCGCGTTCCCGATGGCGGTGCACAGACATACACCAATGCCTATTCTGGCACGGGTGGTCTGCGTCAAGTATATCTCGGTGCAGGTTGGGAACCAATTAGAAATTTCTCGTTGGGTGCGAATATCTCCTACTTGTGGGGGGACTATGAGCGCTCGCTCATCAATTCTTACAGCGAAACGACTACCAATACCATTGGCAAATACTATTCTGCCGATGTGTCGAGCTATAAAATTGACCTTGGCGCTCAATACACTTATCATCTGACTGCCAAAGATGCCCTCACGGCTGGTTTGACATTCTCTCTTGGACATAAGTTGGGTGCTGACGCACAGTGCAGAGTGATTACAACTAATCCACAAACCACTGTTTCAGACACCATTACCCATACCATCAGCAACGCACTTGAGCTTCCTACTTCCTTTGGATTGGGCCTCACTTGGGTTAGACAGAACCGGTTGAAGGTGGGACTGGACTATTCGCTTCAACGCTGGGGCAGTCTGAAATTTCCACTCTATACAACGGAAAACAATGTAGGTACCTATACCCTCCGCGACAATCAGTTCTCTGATCGCCACAAAATCACACTCGGAGGTGAATTCTGTCCGCAAGAAACAGGTCGCAAATTCTTCCAACGCATCCATTACCGAGCAGGCGTTTCATATGCTACCCCTTATTTGAAAATCAATGGTATGGATGGTCCGAGCGAGATGAGTGCCAGCCTTGGTTTGGGAGTACCCATTGTAAATGGCTACAACAATCGCTCCATACTTAATGTAAGTGTGCAATATGCTCGCTTTGCGGCCGATAACTTGATTAAAGAAAACACTTTCCGAATCAACATCGGGCTCACATTCAACGAGCGTTGGTTTGCAAAATGGAAAGTAGAGTAGGTGAGAGCTTAAAGTTGAAAGTAAAGGGATTATCAGCAGCCTTTTTCAAATGCGAAAATATATATTACTTCTTCTTTCGCTCGTAGCAATGGCCTGCACACGACAAACAGGCCATACCGCACCGCCAATCTATCCGAGAGACTCCGTGGCACTGATGACAAGCTATGGAGTCAATACACTTATTAGCGACTCGGGGGTGATGAAGTATCGTATCGTTGCCGAGGAATGGAAAATAAACCAGAACATCAACCCGTCGCGCTGGATATTCGAGAAAGGACTCTTTCTTGAACAATTCGACCAAAAATTTCATATCCAGTCTTACATTCAGTGCGATACGGCCTACTACTATGACAAACTCCGCCTGTGGGAACTTCGCTCGCGTGTTAAAATTCACACGGCTGACGGACTGAACTTCGACAGCAATGAACTCTTTTGGGATGAAGCAAACCACGAACTTTATTCCAACTGCCATTCACATCTCGTAACACCCGAACGCGAACTGGAAGGTGCTTTCTTCCGCAGTAATGAAGATATGACCAAATACTATATCTCCAACACACGAGGATCGTTCGACAAAGAAGACGTCGATAAGGAAGATACGCTCCATAACGCCGATGAACGAGAAAAAGAACAATTCCGTTCACCTGCAGTACCGCAGCGGAAACACTAAGCAAACTGAAGAAATGGATATTACACCACTCATATTGCAAATATTGTTTTGCTTACTGCTGTCGGGATTTTTCTCTGGAATGGAAATAGCGTTCGTATCCAGCAATCGAATGCTGGCAGAGATGGATCGCGAGAAAAACCGATTCACACCCAAACTCCTTGCTTTTTTCTATAATCATCCCAACGATTTTGTGAGCACGATGCTCGTCGGCAACAATGTTGTACTCGTTGTGTATGGTATATTATTTGCGCGGTTGTTTGACCAGACTCTTTTTCAGGGACTTCCTGCAGGTTTCACCGTACCAGCCGACACTTTGCTCTCAACCTTGATTGTACTCATCACAGCAGAGTTCTTGCCCAAAATTCTCTTCAAGGCTAATGCAAATGCTTTGCTTACATTTTTTTCGCCCATAGCCTATTTGTTCTACATCGTGCTGTGGCCTGTCAGCAAATTTGCATCGCTTTTGTCACATCTCTTCTTGCGACTGATCGGGACAAAAATGGAGCGCAATGAAATTGATGAAGATTTTTCTCGTGTAGATCTTGACAATCTACTGCAATCCACCATTGATAACGCTCCCGACAATCAGCAAATCGATGACGAGGTAAAGATCTTCCGCAATGCACTTGATTTTTCAGAAACAAAAGTTCGCGACTGTATGATTCCCCGAACCGAGATTCAAGCAGTTGATATGCACGACTGTACACTGCAGGAACTGCGAAATAAGTTTGTGGAAAGCGGTCACGGAAAGCTCATTGTCTATGATGAGAATATAGATCATGTGGTGGGCTACATACATTCATCAGAACTTTTTCGCCTGGCCGATAAGCATGATCAAAGTGTGGATTGGCGCGATAGCATCCAGCAAATCCCATTTGTTCCAGAAACCATGGCCGCACAAAAACTCATGCAAACCCTCTTGCAGGAAAAGAAGAGCCTAGCCATCGTGGTCGATGAATTTGGCGGAACCAGTGGTTTGGTTTCTCTCGAAGATATTGTTGAAGAGATTTTCGGTGAAATTGAAGACGAACATGATAACACTCGCTACACAGCTCGCATAGTAGGTGAACATGAGTATCTCCTTTCTGCACGAATGGAAATTGACAATGTAAATGAAGAATTTGGCATCAATCTCCCCGAGAGCGACGAATACAAGACTATTGGCGGACTCATCTTATATCATTATGGTGGATTCCCAAAACTGAATGAAGTAGTAAAAATAGATAAGTTTGACTTCAAAATCATGAAAAACTCTTTGACAAAAATCGAGCTCGTCCGTCTGAAAGTGAACGAATGAAAAGATTTTTCGCGAGAAATTACGTACTTATAAATCATTTTACTATCTTTGCAAGCCTATAAAAACGCAATATAAACACTTAAATAATCAATAAACAATGGCAGCTTTAGGAAAAATTAGAAGCAAGGGCATTATCCTGATTTCCATTATCGGTTTTGCTCTGTTTGCATTTATTGCAGAAGAAGCCTTCCGCTCCTGCGAATCAGCCCGTAACAACCAACGTTCACAAGTTGGTGAAGTTCTGGGCAATAAGCTGAGCGTGCAGGACTTCCAGAAATTGATGGATGAATACACCGAAGTGGTTAAACTCCAGCAAGGTACAGACAATCTCACAGAGGATCAACTCAACTCCGTGAAAGATGCTGTTTGGGGCACTTATCTGCAGACAACCATCATCAACGATGAAGCCGAGAAACTTGGCCTCACAGTAACCGACACAGAACTGCAGAACATTATCAACAAGGGCACACACCCAATGTTATTGCAGACTCCATTTGTGAATCAGCAGACGGGTCGTTTTGACGCCAATCAACTGAAGAGCTTCTTGGCCGAATACAAGAAACTCGCTGGTAGCAATGCTGCAGAGACAAAACAAGCAGAAGCTATCTACAAGTACTGGCGTTTCATCGAGAAGACTCTCCGTCAGCAGTTGTTGGCTCAAAAATATCAGTCGCTGCTGGGTCATGCACTCTTGTCTAACCCGATTGAAGCCAAAATGGCTTATGAGGCACAAATCAACGAAAGCAGCATTCAGCTTGTTTCTTTCCCTTATTCATCAATCGAGGATTCCAAAATAACAGTAAGCGACGATGAACTGAAAGCCAAATACAAGGAATTGAAGCCCCTGTTCAATCAGGTTGTTGAAACCCGCAACATCAAGTACATCAATGTACCTGTACTTCCTTCTGCAGCCGATCGCAAAGCTATCGATGCACAGTTCGCTCAGATTAAGGCTGATTTGGCTGAAGCCGCAGATCCCACTGAAGTAGTTCGCAAGTCAACATCGCTGCAGCCATACAATGGACTGGCTGTGTTGAAGACCGCATTCCCGCAGGAAATTGCTCAGCGCATTGATTCCATTGGCGTAGGTCAGGTTTATGGACCGTTTGAAGTAACTCGCGACAACACCCTAAACCTCATCAAACTCGTTGCCAAGCAGCAGCTTCCCGATTCAGTAGAATATCGTCGCATCTCTGTCGGCGGCAACACCATTGAAGAAGGTCGCACACGTGCAGACTCTATCTATAAGGCTCTGCAGGCTGGCGCAGACTTTGAGGCACTTGCAAAGACTTACGGTCAAACTGGCGTTAGCACTTGGCTGACCACTGCACAGTATCAAAATGCAACCCTTGACGCAGACAGCAAACAACTCATTGAGACACTCACCACCTTGGGTGCCGGCGAAACACGCAACCTGCAGTTCACACAGGGTAACGTAATTGTTCAAGTACTGAACCGTAAAGCTCTGGTAGAAAAATATCAGGTAGCCGTAGTTAAGAAAACCATCGACTACTCACCTGAGACTCGCACCCAGATTTACAACAAGTTTGCATCGTTCATCAGTGCTAACCAAAAGGCTGAGGACATCATTGAAAATGCTGCTAAATCTGGCTATCAGGTGCTCACCGCCAATGATATTTCTACTTCGCAGCACAATATTCTCAACCTCCGCAGCACCCGTGAAGCGCTGAAATGGATTTTTGACGCAAAAGAAAAACAGGTGAGCGATATGTTTGAGTGTGGCAACAATGGTGACCACCTTCTGTTGGTGATACTCGATCAGATCAACCCTGTTGGTTATCGCGATTGGAGTGACGCCCAAGTGAAGGAAGAACTCAAAGCTGAGGTACTCAAAGATAAGAAGGCTGCTCAACTCATTGAGAAGCTGAAAGGTGTGAATAGTATTGCTGCTGCCCAGCAGAAGGGTGGCAAACTGTCAACCGTTGAACAGATTACCTTCGCCAATCCTGTATTTGTTGGCGAAACAGGTGCCAGCGAGCCCGTGCTGAGCGGCGCTGTTTCTACTACAGCCAAAGGCAAGTTCTCGGCCCAGCCCGTTAAAGGTAACGGTGGTGTATATGTATTCCAGGTAACTGGTAAGACACAACTTCCCACCAAGTTTGATGCCAAGCAATTTGAAGCTCAGACTCGTCAGCGTGTGATGCAAGCAGCTGGCCAGTTCATGGACGAATTGATGATTCGTGCTAAGGTTAAAGACAACCGTTATCTTTTCTTCTAAAGCATAAATAAAACATATTCACATATACAGGAAAGTGCAGGCTCCCGACAGAGTCTGCACTTCTTTTTTGTTGTGACAGAAGGCTTTCGTGTGCGCGCGTATTATATATAAATGTATATCTTAGCGCATTCTTGGCACGATGTTTGCTATTAGTTTTATGAAGCATTAGAAACTTACGAACGATTATATGACGAACGAATTTTCCCCAGACATCACGTCAGTGCTTATGAAGAGCCGTGAAGTGGCCTTCCAATACAAGCACTTGGCGGTAGCGCCTGAACACATATTGATGGCTGTTTTGCGTGTGCACAACGAAACGATGCGCAAGTTCTTTGCCTTTTGCAATTGCGATATGCAGCACGTGCTCGACGATTTGGAGCATATCATGTCCCAACTCCCCACAGACGAGCAAGTGACCATCGACAAGATAAACTTCACTATGTTGGCCAACAATGTGGTGCGGCTTTCCGTTGTTGAAGCCCGTATGTCAAACGATCACACGATTGAGCTGCCTCATTTATTGCGTGCCATGCTCCAAGATGCCAATATGACCAACGCAAAGGTGACACTGCTTAAGCAGAATATAACACCGGAACACATTGATCTCTATTTCCACGGGCATCAGTCGGGTAACTTAGCCACTGGAGAGCAACAGCATCCATCGCCCGAAGCCTATATGGACAACGCTACTGAAGATGATGATGACTTCTTTGATCTGCCATCTCAGAACGAAAGAGGCACATCTCAGCGCACAACGCGCCGTACACAGAAGAAAACGAGTACAAGCGAGACTCCCGTTCTGGATAAGTTCTCGCACGATTTGACCCGCGCGGCAGCAGAACATCAGTTAGACCCTGTTGTTGGTCGCGAGCGTGAAATACAGCGCGTCATAGAAATTCTTGGCCGAAGAAAGAAAAACAATCCCATTCTCATCGGAGAGCCCGGTGTCGGCAAAACTGCCATTGTGGAAGGTCTGGCCGAGCGAATTGTTCAAAGAAAGACTTCCCCTATGCTTTACGGAAAGCGTGTGGTGAGTCTGGATATGGCAGCCGTTGTGGCTGGAACAAAATATCGCGGACAGTTTGAAGAACGCATCCGGCTCTTGCTTCAGGAGTTGGAAAACCGTCATGATATTATTCTCTTCATCGACGAAATACACACGATGATTGGTGCTGGGTCTGCAGCAGGTAGCATGGATGCTGCCAATATGCTAAAACCGGCATTGGCACGTGGAACAATACAATGCATCGGTTCCACTACACTTGATGAATTTAGAAATTCCATTGAAAAAGACGGTGCGTTAGACCGACGCTTCCAGAAAGTGCTCGTGGAGCAGACTTCGGCCGAAGAAACGCTTGAAATCCTTCATAACCTGAAGGAGCGCTATGAGCAGCACCATCATGTGAGCTATACAGACGAAGCGCTGAGGGCTTGCGTTGAGCTGACGGCCCGTTATATCACAGATCGTGCCTTTCCCGATAAGGCCATTGATGCAATGGATGAGACCGGCAGCAAGGTGCGTCTGAAAGAAGTTGCCATTCCAGCCGAAATACTTGAAAAAGAACACCAGCTTCAGTTGGCCATAGAAAGCGAGCAACAAGCAGCCAAAAATCAAAACTACGAATTGGCCGCCAGCCTGCGCGATCGCCAGGCTGAACTTACGGCAGACCTGTCGGCATGGAACCGGCAATGGATGGAACAATCGGCTGAGTGGCAGGATACCGTCACCGCCGACGATGTGGCCAATGTGGTTTCTATGATGTCTGGCGTACCTGTGCAGCGACTGGCCGAAGACGAAGGCGCAATGTTGAGACAGTTGCCCGAAAGACTTAAAGCCGCAGTTATAGCCCAAGATTCAGCCATTGACAAAACAGTAAAAGCCATCCAGCGCAATCGCTTGGGACTGCGCGAGGCTAACCATCCCATTGGCGTATTCATGTTCCTCGGACCTACCGGCGTGGGCAAGACTCATCTCGCTAAGTCACTGGCCAAGGAAATGTTCGGCTCGAGCGATGCGCTCATACGTATTGACATGAGCGAATATACAGAGAGTTTCAACACATCTCGACTCATTGGCGCTCCTCCGGGATATGTGGGTTACGAAGAGGGTGGTCAACTCACCGAGCAAGTTCGTCGCAAGCCATATTCAATCGTGCTGCTCGACGAAATAGAGAAAGCTCACCCCAATGTGTTTAATATGCTGCTGCAGGTGCTCGACGAAGGCAGACTGACCGACGGCAACGGCCGACTCATTGATTTCCGCAACACGGTAATCATCATGACCTCTAACGCTGGCTCCAGACAGTTGAAGGAATTCGGCCGCGGCATAGGATTTACTGCATCAGCAGGTCTTATCGCCGACAACACATCACGCGAACGTGCACGCTCTATTATACAGAAAGCACTCAGCCGGCAGTTTGCTCCCGAATTTCTTAATCGACTGGACGATATTATCACTTTCGATCAACTCGATATTGAAGCCATAAAGAAAATTGTTGACATTGAACTGCGCAACCTTTATGAGCGTGTAGAATCGCTTGGCTTCCACCTCAGCGTGAGTGATAAGGCCAAAGAGTTCATTGCTACGCAAGGCTACGACATTCAGTTTGGCGCTCGCCCGCTGAAACGTGCACTCCAGACTTATTTGGAAGACAGTGTTTGCGAACGTCTTCTTTCTGGCGAACTCAGCCGGGGCGATACCATTCAGGTGAAGGTACATCCTTCAAAACAAGAACTCACTTTTGCCGTGGTTAAACCCTCACAGGACAACTCGTAGATAGCCGTTTTCTAAACAGCTGTAAATCAGGTGTTTACATATTCACTTTCAAAAGGATAGCTTTTGGCCGTCAAAAGGATAGCTTTTGCACGCTGAAAGCTATCCTTTTGCAATGTAAAAGCATAGCTTTTGAAAAACAAGGACTATCAATCGAAAAAACATAGGGTAGGATAGAGGCCGGCAAAACAAGAATCTGCCCATAAATAATTGTTGTGGAAGATTGTATTTACAACAATCTTCGTATCTTTGCAATCGTTGAAAAAGCGAAAGAAATGAAAAATAAAGAAACCCGCCAGCGCCTTGTCTCACTCTTCCTTGCCGCAGTATGTCCCATCGTGGCCAACGCCCAGGAGAGTGAAGGCCTGTATTTTACGCTGCAAGAAAAATTCATTGAAGGCAATGCCGCTTTTATGTCGCTGGTTGCCTTAGCGCTCATTGTCGGACTGACCTTCTGTATCGAGCGACTCATCTATCTGACCCTTTCCGAAATTAATTATCACCGATTGCTATCAAAAATAGAATCGCACCTCAATGAAGGTAATCTTGATGCAGCAATGGACCTTTGTCGCGACACACGCGGCCCCGTATCAGCCATTTGCTATCAGGCATTACTCCGCTATAAGGAACCAGCAGGAGCCATTGAACGAAGCATTGAAAGCTACGGTAATCTCCAGGTAGCCGACCTTGAAAAAGACTGCTCTTGGATAACGCTCTGCATTGCCATAGCTCCGTCGCTTGGATTTCTCGGCACGGTGATAGGTATGGTCATGGCATTTGATCAAATTGGAATTGCCGGCGACATCAGTCCCACCATTGTTGCCGACGGATTGAAAGTGGCGCTTATCACCACTATCTTCGGTATAATTGCAGCACTCATCTTGCAACTCTTCTATAATGTTGTTCTTTCGCGCATAGATCGCCTGACGGTACAAATGGAAGATGCTGCCATCAGCATTATTGACCTGATTGAAGAACAAAAGAAAGGAGGCAACCAATGAGCAAATTTATGAATCCACAGCGTTTTTCGCGTATAGTCCTTTTCGTCATGCTGGGCATTACGCTGCTCGTCTATCTGTTCTTCTTCCTGTCTCCCCTTGCAGGAATAGAAGTGCAGCAGCCTACCAATGTTCTTTTGATCTTCCTGTTCATATTGCTGCTCTTGGCCATTGTGCTCTCCGTTTGGAGCGCCATAGGCGGAGGTTTTAACCGCAAAGACAAGAAATGAAGTTCCGCCGGCAACACCATGTACCCCTGATGAGCACCACGGCCACGGCCGACATTTCGTTCATGCTACTCATCTTTTTTCTCCTGACCTCTTCAATGAGTCAGGACAAGGGCTTGGTGCGAAAACTTCCTCCCGTCGCGAATAATTCGCATCCTTCCATTGTTGACATAGAGAAGGATAAAGTGTTAAAAATCAGCGTAAATGCGGCTAATGAGTTAGAGTTAAATGATGAGACTTGCACACCCGCTGAAGCAGAGTCGCGCATTGCCCAGTTTGTGACCGAAAGGAAGGCTGATCATGTTTTGACAATTCAGACTACACCCGATACCCCATACGATTATTACTTTCAAGTGCAGCTACTCGTCAGACGCGCATACCAATCAGCGCGCAACACCTTAGCTCATAATCTCTATCATCACTCTTTTGAAAAATGTTCCGCAGCACAAAAAGACAACATCATCGATCAATTGCCTCAACGAATCGCAGAGCCCTCCCAACGCTGAATACTGCATCGTTGCCCGATTTGATCTTTACCCTGATTTTCTTTTTCATGATTGTAACGCATATGCGACAGTCAACTGCTGCTGTGGACTATGTTCTTCCGAGCGGTAAGCACCTCATGAGCGTGCCGACAGACCCTTCCACCATACACCTCTATATCGGAACAGGCAATTCTGCAAATTCTCCTTGGACGGCCCAAATTAACAATCAAATAGTTAGGTTTGAGGAAATTGGCGCGACGGCTGCAGCCATACGCGACAAGATGCCTATTGACAATCAACCACAGGCCACGGTGATTCTTCGTGCGGATAAAAATGTACCGATGCAACTGATCAATGAAATAAAACAGCAGTTGCGCCAGGCTCATCTCTACCGCCTGGTATATGGTGCCAGCGAAATGCAATAAATAAAAGAAATTTGCGTTTTTTTATAAAAATCAAAGTCATGCGCAAACTTTCCTATTTTCATTGGTTTATTATTATATTATTGTTCACCGCATGTGGAGCTGAGCACAACATGAAAAAAGGTGAACAGTATCTTGCCATTGGCGAATACTTCGATGCAGCCAACCAGTTTAAGCAAGCCTATCAGCGCACCCCTGTAAAAGAGAAATCATTGCGCGGACAAAGGGCCCTGAAAATGGCCAGATGCTACGATCGGCTCAACGATGCACAACGAGCCGTAGCAGCGTATAGAAACGTGAATCGACTTATCGGACTCACTACTGACGACAGACTTCAGTACGCACGGCTGCTGCTCCGTACTGGCAACTACAATGAAGCACGAAAAGAATTCCAGCAAGTGCTCGATTCAATGCCTTCCAGCCAATTAGCCAAGAATGGACTTGCTTCTGCTCAAAACGCATCAGAATGGAGAAATCAGCCCTCACGCTATACGGTAAAAAAAGCCGAGCAGTTCAATTCGCGCCGTGCCGACTTTTCACCCATGCTCTTTGGCGACCTTTCCGACCAATTATATTTCACTTCCACCAGAAATGAAGCTACGGGCGATGAGCTGAGTGGCATTACAGGCACTAAGCCAGCCGATATATTCTATTCCGTGAAGGACGATAAGGGAAAGTGGAGTAAACCAGAACCTGCCGGTGGTCAGCTCAACACTGCCGAAGAAGAGGGCACGCCCTGTTTTTCTCCCGATGGTCGGATGATGTATCTCACCCAATGTCTCACCGACCCAAACTATCCGCGCTACGGACAGATAGCCACCTCCAATCGTAGTGATGCATCATGGAGCAAAGCCGAGCCTTTGAAGATTTCACGCGACACCCTTTCATCATTTGCCCATCCAGCCATCTCGCCCGATGGCCAATGGCTCTATTTCACCAGTGATATGCCCGGCGGAAAAGGAGGTCTCGACATTTGGCGTGTACGTATCACCACCAACGGCCTCGGTGGGGTAGAGAATCTGGGAAGTCCCATCAATACTGAAGGAAATGAATGTTTCCCGACCTTCAGAAACAATGGCGATTTCTATTTTTCCAGCGATGGTCATCCCGGACTTGGCGGTTTGGACCTTTTCTGCCTCGAAATACCCCGAGCTAAACGCGGAAAGAATCAACCCGCCGCTCGGCCTGTGCTCAAACATCTGCCTGCTCCGATGAACTCTGCAGGCGACGATTTTGGCATGACTTTCGAAGGCCAGCTCAATCAAGGCTTCTTCTCATCTAATCGCAACGATGGCCGCGGCTGGGACCATATCTATTCGTTCCTTTGTCCGGAAGTAGTACAGACCGTCAAAGGTTGGGTTTACGAAATGGAAGGCTACGAGCTCCCCGCTGCCCAAGTATATATTGTCGGCAACGACGGAACCAATCAGAAACTGAATGTCCTCTCCGACGGTTCTTTCACCTACAAAATTGAGCCAGATGTTGAATATGCACTCATGGCCACCTGTCGCGGATTTCTCAACCATAAGGAAGAACTCCGTGTTCAGCCCGTCGAAGAGTCGAAAGAATATGTGCTTCAATTCCCCTTGGCATCGCTCGTAGCACCTGTATTGATTGACAATATCTTCTACGATTTTGACAAGGCTACCCTTCGTCCTGAATCCACACAGGCATTAGACGAATTGGTAAAGTTGCTCAACGAAAATCCGAATGTGACCATCGAGCTCCGCGCCCACTGCGACTACAAAGGTTCGCAGCAGTATAACCGCGCGCTGTCTCAACGACGTGCCGAGGCGGTGGTGGCTTATCTGGTTGCCCACGGCATTGCCCGTGATAGGCTTTCGCCCGTTGGCTATGGCAAGGATTTACCCAAAGTGCTCCGTAAGAAGATGGCCGCACAGTACGAATGGGCAAAGGAAGGCGATACCCTCACCGAAGAATACATTCTCAAGCTCACCCCCGAGCAGCAGGAAATATGCAATCAGCTCAACCGTCGAACCGAATTTCTTGTGCTAAGTACCACTTACGGAATGTTTGACGAGAACGGACAACTCATCAAAGAGCCTACTCCCAAACCACGACAACAACAACGCGCTGACGACGAGTGGGATATCGTCATAGAATAAGAACTGACTCTTCAACGAAGTGTCTCATTCGTTGAAGCAATAAACTGAAGAATTTCTTCCCGTCCCGTACCGCGCTCACTGCTGCTGATGAAGTAGGGTGGGAGTTCTTCCCATGTATCTTCCAGCGATTTCATCCAGTGCTGAGCCTGACCTTTTGCTCTTCCGCCCGTAATTTTATCGGCCTTTGTAAAGATAATGACAAATGGAATACCACTTTGTCCCAACCAGTCGATAAACTCGCGGTCAATCTTTTGCGGTTCCAGACGAATGTCAATCAGCACAAACACACAAGCCAATTGCTCACGACCGAGTATATAGGAGCGTATCATTTGATCTAACTTGTCGCGCTGAGTCTTCGAGCGCTTGGCATATCCGTAGCCCGGAAGGTCCACAATATACCATGTGTCGTCGATTCTAAAGTGATTGATAAGCAGCGTCTTACCTGGCAGTGCCGATGTCTTTGCCAGGTTCTTGTGGTTGGTTATCATATTGATCAGGCTCGACTTGCCCACATTGCTCCTGCCAATGAATGCATATTCCGGAGCATCAGTGTGAGGGCAGCGGCCCACAGTAGGCGACGAGATGACATATTCCGCTTTCATATTCTGTTCCATTTTATATTCTTATGCAAAATTACAAAAATGTAGCAATCATCTACTAAAATTCTAAAAAAAACGCTACCTTTGTCAACGTTGCCCGCTGGGTTTTGACCATGCTGAGCAACCTAAGAGAACATAATGTTCAACATCCAATCTTAAATATGATGAAATCGGTATCATGGGGATTCATTGGCTGTGGTGAAGTTACTGAACGAAAATCAGGTCCGGCTTTCTCTCTTGTCGAAGGCTCTCATGTCGAAGCTGTCATGAGCCGCAATCGCGACAAAGTCAGACAGTATGCCGAGCGCCACAACATAAAAAAATGGTACACCGACGCGCAAGAACTCATTGAGGACGAGCGTGTCACAGCCGTCTATGTTGCCACCCCGCCTTCCTCTCATGCCACCTATGCTATAATGGCAATGCGTGCAGGAAAGCCCGTCTATGTGGAAAAACCCCTCGCAGCAAGCTACGAAGACTGTGCACGCATCAACCGGGTGAGCCAGGAAACGGGCGTACCCTGCTTCGTTGCCTATTATCGGCGCTACCTGCCATATTTCCAACATATCAAATCTCTTATCTACTCTGGTGCCATCGGCAAGATCTTGAGCGTCAATCTCAGATTCTCCGTACCTCCCCGAGCCCTCGACACCGAAAATGGGGGAGAACTTCCATGGCGCTTACAACCAGACATTTCTGGAGGAGGCTATTTCTATGACCTCGCTCCCCATCAGCTCGACCTCTTGCAAGACATCTTTGGCATCATCGTCAAGGCCCACGGTTACCATGCAAATCGTGCTCATCGCTATGCTGCAGAAGACACTGTCAGCGCCTGCTTCCAATTCCAGGATGGTCTGGTAGGCACTGGTCTCTGGAACTTCGTCGCCGCACCCGACACACAGGAAGATGTCATTGAGGTCACAGGCAACAAAGGGCTCCTGCGGTTTTCCGTTTACAATTATACTCCCATCTGTCTTATCACCGACAGCGGACAACAAGAAATTACCTTGGAAAACCCTGATTACGTGCAACTGCCCATCATCAAGTCCGTCATAGAAGACCTTCGAGGCATTGCCACCTGCGAAGCCACAGCCATCAGTGCAACACCAACAAACTGGGTCATGGACCGCATCCTCGGCAAACTTTAAAACAAAAGCCCCCGCTTAACTGCCCTACAAGGAGAGGAAGAAATAGTAAAATTGTGAAGTCGTCCAATCGTCAAATCAATAGCCTTATACGCTATTTTTGCCTGATGCTCAGCATCTGCTGTCAATTCAACGCAGCCGCTTCGTGTCCTGAAGACTCATTGCGTATCAGCAACACCGACGATCGGCGTTCAATATTCAACGTAGAACGCACCGCACAGAAAGTCTATGGAGAAGTAAAAAAACTATCCCATGTCGATACCACCTACATCATGCCACAGAAATACAATTTCACTGTCATGATCCAAAACATCAACACCTACGAAATGTACCGCATCAGCGACAACAACGGACAACATATTACCTTCTCTTCAAGGCCCAGCGTCAAGGTCGGACCATATTTTGGATGGCGATGGATCTGTCTTGGATACACCATCGACTTCTCACATCTCTCCAACGGAAGCAAGAAGCAAGACTTTAACCTCAGTCTCTACAGCAACAAAATAGGCGCTGACCTCTTTTACCGTAAAACAGGCGACGACTTCCGAATCCGCGACATACGTCTCAACAACATCCCCAATGCACAATTGCTCAATCACGTTCCCTTCGAAGGCTTTAAAGGAAGCATCAAAGGATTCAATATCTACTACATCTTCAACAATAAACGATTCTCTTATCCCGCAGCCTACAGTCAGTCCACCGTGCAGCGACGAAGCGCAGGCTCACTCCTCGCAGGCATCGGACTCACCAAACACTCACTCGCCATCAATTGGGACAAACTCGACCAATTAGTAAACCAGCGACTTAACATCAACAACGCATCACAAATCGTAGATCAGACACTACGCTTTTCCGATATCAAATACTACGACATATCCGCATCCGTCGGCTACGCATACAACTGGGTCTTTGCACCGCACTTCCTCTTCAATGCATCGCTCTCAACAGCACTCGCCTACAAGAAATCATCTTCCGGCTATGTCGATGAACAGCAACCCCACAAAGCCTTCTCCTTCAGAAATTTCAACCTTGATGGAGTAGGGCGCTTCGCACTCGTTTACAACAATATGAGGTGGTACGCCGGCACATCAGCCATCTTCCACACATACAACTACAACAAATCGCAGTTCCAGACAAACAACACATTCGGATACGTCACCCTATATCTCGGCTATAATTTCGGACAAAAATGACCACACTACCGCTCATTCTATACTTCGCACTCCAACTGCTTAACACACCCTACGGCTCACATCTGCTCGACAAAACACCCACCGAGCAACTCGTCACACGCACAGACTCACTCGATTGCTTCACACTCGTTGAAACAGCACTTGCACAAGCACTTGCCCATCAACAGCACACCACCGACACCCAACACTTTGCTCCACAACTTCAACAAATCCGCTATCGACACGGACAAGTCGCATATCAAAACCGGCTACACTACTTCAGCGAGTGGATACTCGTCAATCAGCAGCGCCACATAATTAAAGAAATACAAGCACCACAATCACTCTTCACTCAAACGCTCCGTAAGGACATCAACTATATGTCCACCCACCCTCAGCTATACCCCCAGCTAAAAGCGCATCCTGAATGGATCCCCATCATCCGGCAACACGAACAAGAAATCAACCAACAACAGATCCGCTACATACCCAAAAGCAAACTCCACAACAACTACCAGCTACGCAACATAATTCGCGACGGCGACATCATAGCAATCGTCACTGACATCCCAGGATTAGACATCTCCCACGTAGGAATAGCCATCTGGCAAAACAACCAGCTGCACCTCCTCCACGCCTCATCCATACACGGAAAAGTCATCATAGACACCAAACCCCTATCACAATATCTCAATCAACACCCAAAACAATTAGGCATTCGAATTATCCGACCTACATATCCCCCAGAATCTTAAAAACAAACATTCCGATAACAAAAATCCGTGACGATGAATCAATGGACAGGCATCAGTGCAAAAGCTGAAAATGAACTTCACAATGCTGTGATGCAACGGCTCTTCAAGGAAAAAGCCTATCTGCAGCAGGGCTACACCATGCAGCAAATGGCGGCCGAGCTAAATACCAACACCCGATACTTGCGTTTGGTGTTTCAACGCCGCCTGCAGAAATCATTCAACAGCATCATCAATGAACTCCGAATCAAAGATGCCCAGGCACTACTGCGCTACCAGAGAAATAAAGATACAAATATGGAAAAGATTGCAGTTCACGTGGGTTACAGCAATCGCCAGACATTCTACGCCGCATTCCGAAAATTGACAGGATTAACTCCAAATGAATATCGCGACCACTTCAGTCGTGCCAATACATCAGAACAATGAACACAAACGAAAAATTTGCCGATATACAGATACTACGCTATGAGTTGAAAGGATTCGAAGGGCTCTCCCTCCAGCAGAAAAAACTCATCTATTGTCTTGCCCAGGCGACTTTGGCAGGGCGCGATATCACAACCGACCAGTTCGGAGCATACAATCTGCAAATCCGTACACTCTTGGAGACAATCTATCTCCATTATCAGGGCAACAGAGAAATAGCCGATTTCCAAGCGCTTATCGTTTATCTGAAACAAGTGTGGTTTGCCAATGGTATATATCATCACTACAACTGCCAGAAATTCACTCCTGCCTTTTCCGAAGAGTTCTTTCGGCAGCTGCTGCAACACCCCTCTGTCAACAGTCAGATAGCCGCTCTTCAGTATCCCATCGATACACTCGTGAATGTGATTTTCAATCCTGAGATTCTTCCCAAACGCGTTGAAAAATCGCCAAAGAAAGACCTTGTACTCAACTCGGCCTGCAACTACTATGAAGGCGTCAGCCAACAGGAGGTTGAAGATTTCTACCAGCAGCAGCGCTCCGCATGGCTCAAGGATCATTCTGAAGGTGAAATCTCCTACGGACTCAATTCACGAGTAGTGAAATACGATGGTCGAATCACGGAAGAAATCTATCGCATCGGAGGACGCTATTCCGCTGCCATTCAACAGATAGTGAAATGGCTCAACAGAGCACAAAACTATGCTGAGACCCCCGAACAGCAACACATCATTCAACTGCTCATTGAGTATTACACCACTGGCGACCTCAGCACTTTCGACCAATACTCCATAGCGTGGGTCAAAGATACCACCAGTCAAGTCGATTTCATCAACGGCTTCATTGAAGTCTATGGTGACCCCCTTGGTCTGAAAGGCTCATGGGAAGGTATCGTCCATTATATCGACACCGCGGCAACCCAGCGTACAGAAATCATCAGCCAATGGGCTCAATGGTTTGAAGATCACTCACCTGTCAATCCGGCTCACAAAAAGAAGCACGTAAAAGGAATCTCTGCGCGAGTGGTGCAAGCTGCCATGCTCGGAGGCGATGAATATCCATCTACAGCCATTGGCATCAATCTGCCCAACAGCGACTGGATAAGAGCACAACACGGCTCGAAAAGCATCACCATCAGCAACCTGACACATGCATACAACGAAGCCACACGAGGCAACGGATTCATAGACGAATTTGTTGACAGTGAAGATATACGCGAATTAATCAAACAGTATGGCGACCAAACTGACGACCTACATACCGATCTCCACGAATGTGTTGGCCACGGTAGCGGTCAACTCCTCCCCGGTGTTGCCTCCGACGCACTCAAAGCCTATGCTGACACAATAGAAGAAGCCCGCGCAGACCTCTTTGCACTTTATTATATGGCCGATGAAAAACTCGTTGAATTAGGCCTGCTGCCCAATCTGCAAGCTTACAAAGCCCAGTATTACACCTACCTGATGAATGGTGCACTCACCCAATTGGTACGCCTTAAGCCAGGTGAGCAAATAGAGGAAGCTCACATGAGAAACCGCGCCTTGATAGCCCGATGGACGCTCCATCATTACCCTGAGGCAGCGAAAATCCAAAAAATCAATGGGAAATCCGAATTGATCATCTCCGATTTTCCACGACTCCGCGAGGCCTTCGCAACCCTTCTGACCGAAATTCAGCGTATCAAAAGCGAAGGCGATTACGCTACTGCACAGCAACTAGTCGAAGATTATGCAATCACCGTCGATTCTGAGCTTCACAAGGAACTTTTGGAACGATATCAAAAACTTAACATTAAGCCCTATAAAGGTTTTATCAATCCGCGCCTTATAGTGGAAAAAGACAACCAAGGCAATATCGTTGACATAAGAGCCGACTATACTGAAACCTACATCGAGCAGATGTTACGCTATTCCAAAGAATATGGTTTTCTCTGCTATCCTCATGCTGCAGGTAACGATACCTCTTCATCTGATATCACCATTTCTCATCAGCCGAGCGAGTTAGTGAAAGCTATACATAAGCATTATCGCCTTCACATGAATGGAGTAGGGGCTGCCTCCATGAAACAGAAAGGTTCAACCTATGCTCAAAACTATGGAATACCCTTCACCGAAATTCAAGCTATTGCTGCAGAATTTCAGCCCAACAAGGCTCTGTCCGAAGCACTCTGGGGCGAAAACATCAGAGAATCCAAACTCCTGGCCATACTCCTGATGCCATCTGAAGAATTCAACGTAGAGGATATCGAACGCTGGCTCGCAGAAAATCCAACGGTTGAAATCGTAGAACATGCTGCCAAGTGGCTCTTTTCTAAAGTTAAAGGTTCAAAAGAGTGGGCCCAAACACAAATTCCTACAACTAATGGAGCCACTCTGCTTGCAGCCATCCACACGCTCACAGCCATCATCATACGGACCAGTTCAACGGACTCCGATTCGTTTTCTTCACTTCAAGTACCGCTCAACGATTTAGCCGGCAACCACGCACTCCCTGTTTACTTGCGAAAAGCAGCACTCAACCTCCTTCGTCGCATAGAGTAGATTTGTCTAACATCAGCAATTAGTGTCTTATGTCTAAGAAAATGTTCATCACTTGCCTATTTGCATTCTGCACCACTTTCGCTATTGCAGACGACTTTTCAGCGCTCTGGAAACTTGTAGATGAAGCCTACGCTAAGGACCATCCACAAACTGAGATGCAGCTATTGCGCAAGATTGCATCAAAGGCGGCACAGAAAAAGGCTTATGGGCATCTGTTGAAAGCCGAATTTCGTTATGCTGCCAGACAGGTTGACATTTCGCCTGATTCGCTATCTCCGGTCTTGAACCATCTGAATGCAATGAGAGAGAAAGCCTATCGGCAGCAGCCCGCGTTAGCTGCCATTTATGCTACCCTGCTCTCTAAAATATACGCAAACAATGTCTTTGTTGATGAAACCTATCAAGCAAAGGCACAAGCCCTGCGTCAAGAAGCACTGAGGGACATTGAAATCCTATCAAAAACACGTTCAGACGACTATCAGCCAGCGGTATTACAAGGAATTGACAGTCAATATTTTAATAATGATCTCTTACATCTGATTGCAGCCGAGTTATCGGAATACGAACTAATGTTCACTCACTATCTTGCCGAAGGTAATAATCCAGCTGCGTGTCTCGCTGCTGCCATCTGGTGGGAGAATGTTTCTGCTGACAATAAACAATTACCGACACTCGATTCACTGATACAGAAATATGCGGATTTACCCGTTGCCGGGGAGTTAGCCATTGCGAAATATCAGCATATGAATACGGCATCGGCAAAAGAAAAACTACTGTTTATCGATCAATCGTTGCAGAAATGGCCACAGTGGGAACGGATGAATATTCTTAAAAATGCCAGAGCTCAAATCACCTGCCATCGCTATTTACTTCACGTCCCCGATGCTTGCATAATACCGCAAAGCGATTTTCAAGTCTATCTTAACAATATCTGCCACCTGGGAGAGTTACAAGTAAACATTTATTCCACATCCCTTTCTGGTGACTACGATGAACGTACCACACCTCCTGGTCCGAATTTCAAGCACGGCCCCTTGGTGAAAACATATAAAAAGAATTACGCATACTTACCTGAATATGAAGAAATCAGCGATTCCATCCAAATCGAAGGACTTCCCGTGGGTGTATATCTTATCGAGACAACCACAGACACCAAGGAGATGGACAATCAGTATGCACTTCTTTATATCTCCAATCTCACCCTCGTTGCCCAGCAGTTGCCCAACAACCAGTTAAGAATCTTATCACTGAATGCCACCACAGGCAATCCCGTTCCTCATGCCTCACTGCAAATCAAATCATATAAATTCGATAAACAAGCGATTCTGCTCACCACGAATGAACAGGGCGAGTTGATCTACATAAACGATGATGGACGCCCCCTGACAGTATATCTCACTACGAAAGATGATAAAGCCTTCCGCCCACAACAAGTCAGTGCCTATCTTTCACAGTATAGCCCACGTCCGTCAGACTTTAATGTATCTCTCTTCACGGATAGATCCATCTATCGTCCAGGTCAAACACTTCATGTCGCAGCCATTGTCTATCGCAATCATGATGTACTGACATCAGAAACAATAGCTTCTAAGGAACTCACATTAATCCTTCGCGATGCTAACAATCAGGAAGTTGCCAAAAAAAATGTGACTACTGATGAATTTGGAAAAGCCGCAACCACATTCTCTATACCTTCTTCCGGGCTGACAGGTCATTACTCCATTTCTACCGAAACTGCCACCATAGGTTTCCTGGTGGATGAATACAAGCGTCCAACCTTCCATGTGGAGATAGAAAACCTTTCTCCCAACTATGCCGCGGGTGATACAATCACGCTTAGGGGAACTGCAAAAAACTATTCTGATGTGCCTGTTCAGCATGCCAAAGTGAAGTATAGTGTAACCAGGGAGATTGGTCTTTGGTGGTACAGAATTCATTCGCAAGAAAGCATCCTTACCGGCGAGGTCACCACTGACGATAATGGCTCATTCTCTCTGCGCCTTCCTTTGAATGTAAATAGCCCACTGCGCAATTATGAAATAGCACGCTTCTCCGTATCGGCCATAGTTACCAACTTGGCAGGAGAAAGTCACGAGACAAAAGAAACCATCCTCTTAAGCAATCGTACAACATTCTTGCAGGCATCAATTCCTGATAAAATACTCGTTGATAGTCTCCCCGCCATAACCTTTGAATATAAGAATATACAAGGCCAAGATATTGATGCTGAGGTCAAATACTCAATCGATGGAAAAACGTGGACCGCACGTACCAACCGCCCTGTGCCTTTCCCAATGCTGAAAATCAAAAGCGGTACTCATCTTCTGCGGGCCATCTGCCATTCAGACACCTTGCAAAAAGAGTTTGTTGTCTTTTCCCTCGAAGATCGCCGACCACCAATTGAAACCCCAGACTGGTTCTACGTTTCCGACAACGAATTTCCTGCCAACGGCAAACCTGTCAACATTCAGATAGGCACAACACAAGCAGAGCAATACGTTGCTTACACCATTTTGGCGAAAGATACAATTATCACTCAAGGAAATTTCACTCTGAACAACAGTAACCGACTCTTTAGTTTGCCATACAAATCTACCTATGGCAATGCCGTTTGCGTTTCCTTTGCATGGGTCAAGCAAGGAAAAAGCTACACACATACCGTCACACTCTTGCGTAATCTTCCCACCAAGAAATTGCAAACACGCTGGACAACTTTCCGCGACCAGCTCATTCCTGGCCAACAAGAAACGTGGACATTAGAAGTGCTCAATCCCGATGGTGCATCAGCCGCAGCTCAACTCATGGCTGTACTGTATGATTACTCCCTCGATCAAATTCTCCCTCACGCATGGTCTTTCTCGCCAGAAATGCCTCGTGGAAGCATTTATTCCCCCTTCCGTTCCGCAAATCATTATGGGTTCCACCTGAATGCCTATCAGAAATTGCGCTACAAAACAGTTCGCAATTTAGATATAGACAACTTCGACCCCTCGCTGACTGCCATTACTGCCTATCCTAGAATCTATATTCGCGGGCGGAATCGGCTCATGATGCAGAAAAATGAAACAATGTTAGCTTCCGCTTTGACCGAAACTGATCACCTGGACTTTGCAGCTGCAACCAACGAACTGGCCTCCATCTCGCAAAACCCATCCGCTAATAAGGAGTCTGTGCACACTGATAAAAAGCAAATCCGCGAAAACTTGTCTGAAACAGCATTCTTCTATCCTCAACTACTTTCCGACAAAAACGGAAATATCAACATTCAATTCACGCTTCCTGAGGCAGTTACCACATGGAATTTCATAGGTTTAGCCCACGACAAAAAACTCAACTATAACATATTCAACGTCCAAGTAGTGGCGCGAAAAAATGTTACCATAAAGCCCAACCTCCCACGCTTTCTCCGAAAGGGCGATAAAGCCGTCATCCCTGCACAGATATTCAATACCACCGACACCGAACAGAAGGGTATAACGCAAATAGAACTCATCAATCCCTCTAACCAGGCTATTCTTTTTACACAATCTAAGCCCGTCACTCTTGCTCCACAACAGACCGACACGGTCTCCTTCGCATATTCCGCGTTTACAGACGAGCCGTTACTCATCTGCAAAATCACCATTCAAGGCGCTGATTTCAGCGACGGGGAACAGCAATACCTCCCAATCCTTAGCAACAAGGAATTAATCACCAATACACACACATTCACACTCTCAGAGCAAGGAGCATACAATTTCGATCTCTCTGCGCTCAACACTCCTGGTTCAACGCTCACACTTGAATACACCAGCAATCCTGCATGGCTCATGATACAATCACTTCCTGTCATGGCCACGCCACAATCAGACAACGCACTCTCAATCGCTCAAGCTTTCTATGCTAACCGGCTCGCCATGCATATAGCAACGCTCACACCGCAAATTAAGCAAAACTGTGAAATCTGGAAACAAGAGCAAGGCGAAGAAACATCTCTCACCAGCAGTCTTTTTAAAAATAGCGAACTTAAAAACATCCTTCTCAACGAGACCCCCTGGCTGCAACAGGCAATCTCCGAAAATCAACATCACCAGGAACTCTTGCAACTCTTCGACCAAAACCTCATGCAGCAGCGTCTCCAAAGTGCCACGGAAAAGCTTCGCAATCTGCAACTCTCCGATGGATCATGGAGCTGGTGGAAAAACATGGAAGGGTCATATTATATTACTGCGGCCATCAGCGAACTCCTCACGCGTCTCTTGGTAATTGTTGGTCATGACGCCGATACACAAGCACTCCTCGATCGAGCCATCCGCTACATGGAACAACAAATGATTGCTGAAATGAACCTGATTAAACAACAGAAGAAACATACAAACCAACTCTGCACTCCAAGCCAAACCACTATTCACCTGCTATATATCGATGCCATACACCGCGCGAACCTTTCCCCCCAAGGAAAAGTCGCAAAAGCCTTCATGATCAAACGATTCAAGAAAACGAACCAATCTTTCTCTATCTATCAAAAGGCTCTTGCAGCAGTCATTCTTGCTAAAAATAACTACTCTAAACTGGCCGCCGACTATATCAGTAGCCTCCAACAATACCTTGTCTATAAGCCGGAAATAGGACTATACTACGACACGCCCAAAGCCACATACGCACCCTTCAATCAGCGTTTATCGACACAAGTCGCAGCCATAGAAGCGTTGCAACTTCTCAAATCCTTAGGTTCGCAGCACACACAGCGAAACATTACCCAGATGCAGCAATACCTCCTCAGCGCTCGACGCACACAACTATTTGACAATCCTGTCGCTACCGTCAATACCATTAGTGCATTCGTTAATCAACAGACGCATCTATTCACTTCCACCAACAACTACAATCCTCTCATCAAAATTGACAACCAACCTCTCAACCCAAGTACATCACCCGCACTCGGCTATCTCAAGCAAACACTGCCACACGACAAAATTAAACAACTAACCATCGAAAAGAACAATAACAATCTCAGTTGGGGAACAATCTATTCACAGACCATACTCCCCACTGATCAAGTTCAACCGGTCCAAACTGGCATACAATTAAAACGTGAAATCATCTCCCGACAACCACTCACTCTTGGAAGCAAAATCAAAATACGCATTACTATCACGGCCGACCGAGACTACCATTTCCTACAGATAGAAGATTGCCGGCCGGCATGCCTCGAGCCTGTCCAACAGACATCTACCTATCAGCATGGTATCTACATCACACCGCGAGACACCTCCACACGTTATTATTTCAACCAAATCAGCAAAGGCACACACACCATTGAAACTGAATACTACATCAGCCACACTGGTCAATACAAAGCAGGAATCTGCACCGCTCAGTGTGCATACGCACCAGAGTTCAATGCTCGAACCAACAACTATAGCATCACAATAAATTAAGTCCTTGAAGCTAAACCCTTAACACACCGCATAAAATCGTAAAATTGCAAAAAAAATAAAAGTATTGTCTGAGTTCCTGTAACTCCAGAACTTCTAAAAAATCTCTCAATGAAACAGTTTATCCTCCTCCTTCTCGCCTGCACATCAATTCTTCCTGTCAGTGCACAAAAAATCCAAGCAGACCAAACCACAATCGATTTAGGCCAGGTCATCTTCCGGCAGCCAGCCACTGCTACCTTCCGACTGCAAAACAAATCAAACCACAAACTCATCATCCAGCAAGTCCGGACCTCTTGTGGTTGCACTGCCGTCAACTATCAAACCACACCCATACCGGCAGGAGAGACCTTCCAGATCCAAGCCACCTACGATGCAGCAACCATGGGCCATTTCAACAAACAAATAGCCCTATTTACCTCTGCAGCAAAAAAGCCCACAATCCTCAACCTCCGAGGCATCGTTGTTGACAAAATCATAGACTATTCGGGCGATTATCCTTACACCCTCGGCACAATACGTGCTGACAAAAACAATATCGAATTCGACAATGTCAACTTGGGAGAACAACCCATTCAGAAAATATACATAATCAACACCTCCGACAAGACACTTCAGCCCGTTCTCATGCACCTTCCTGCCTATCTCACCGCTCAGATTTCACCATCAACAATCCAACCAGGCAAGCAGGGCACTGCAACAATCACGCTGCATTCTTCACAACTGCACGACTTTGGTCTCACGCAGTCCACAATCTACCTCGGAGAAAAACCTGGCGATCACGTCTCACAAGCAAAGAGCATAACCGTCAATGCCATCCTTCTTCCTGCCGTCAACACACAACCCACAGAACCCAGCGCACAACCCGCCATACAACTCTCCGACAATAAAATCATACTCACACCCGTCGGAAAGAAAAAACTGAAAGGAGAAATCACCATCCATAACAACGGAGCAGAAACGCTCGAAATACAACGCCTACAACTCTTCACCACAGGCATACAACTCTCACTCACAAACAAAGAAATCCTGCCAGGAAAGACTGAGAAACTACGCATCACCGCCAATATCAACGACTTCAATAAACTCCAAAAC
>CAJOIX010000016.1:102925-103447 GCA_905234815.1 uncultured Prevotella sp.
ATCGTAAAAACGTCCAATAACAAGATGACCATCGAAATCGACAATAGCAGCGGATTCTGCTTCGGCGTCACAACTGCCATCAATAAAGCAGAAGAAGAACTAAAAAAACACAACGAACTATATTGTCTCGGCGACATAGTCCACAATGCTATGGAGGTACAACGCCTACACCAAGCAGGCCTCCAAACAATCAATCACCAGCAGCTTGCAAAACTTAAAAACACCAACGTACTGCTTCGAGCACACGGAGAACCGCCTTCAACCTACCTGATTGCAGAGCAAAACAATATCAACATCATCGATGCAACCTGTCCTGTCGTCCTACAACTCCAAAAACGCATCAGACAACAATACCTCGACAATCCCAACGCACAAATCGTCATCTTTGGAAAAACAGGACACGCGGAAGTGCTCGGACTCGTTGGACAAACACAAGGAAAGGCCATCGTCGTAGAAAATATCAACGACGTCAAGAAGCTCAACTTCACACACGACATCTATCTCTATTCGCAAACAACCAAG
>CAJOIX010000017.1 GCA_905234815.1 uncultured Prevotella sp.
TTTTTTCAACAGTTTCTTTCCGTTTACAATGTATATACCCTTTGCTGTGGGCTGTCCTACAATGCGACGGCCGTCGAGCGAGTAAATCTTCTCTTCGCCCTTTTGAGCGGGTTCGGTGGTGAGGTTGTCAATGGCCGTGGTCTCGCCTGTCAGCGGGAAGAACGTGGGGGCAGGCGTGGTAGCCGAGGAATCCTCTTTGGGCAATTTCACTTTCAGATAGGCCGTGCCTGCATTCACCCAAGTGCCACTGGAATTTACCTTATAGAATCCAAGAACGTTAGAGCTTTTCCACAGGATATAGTTGGTATAGTCTCCATCCTTTTGATCCAACTGCGTTTTTGAAGCGATAGGCTGCATCGAGATGTTCACACCGCTGCTTACCTCGTCGGTGCTCACGGCAGGTGTAAACTTATAGGGCTTGCCGGCTTCACCTTGGAGCAGCGCGCCCTTATTTTCAGGAATACCATTTTCAAACGTCTTCCATGTAATAGCACCTGCAGGCGTTACTTCGCTGGGATACTTCGCCGTGATTCCCTCAGGAATAGCCACTTTCTTGTCCGAACTAAACGTAGCGTAGCCTTCTGCTTCCGCAGGTAATGTCCGTTCAAAGTAAGGAGTACTAGTCCATTTCATTGTTGCGAAGTTGAATGTGATGTTGAACTTATATTTAACGTCTTTGTTATACCAGCGCGTCCACGTAGTAGGCATTGCATCACAATCATCTTTTGCAAAGTCGTCAATGGTGTATTTGTTTTCAGTTACAGCTGTGTGTGCAGGAGAAATAAGATTACCCCATCCACTGATATTTGAACCAGACCAATCTGAAGCCGGCACTATAGCAAAATATGTTTTCTTGCCATCGGTATTGTCTAAGGTGCCTTCGAAAAGGAAAGGATTGTCTTGATTGGGAGTAAGTCTGACGGCACCTACAGTCTGCATGACTCCTGAACCCTCATAGGTTTCTTTTGAACTATCAAAGTCCCATCCATTGGCATAGACTAAGTAGTAACTGTCTTGCATCTTCATAATCCCATGTCCATCATACTGGTAATCTCCGGTAGCATTATGTGCATTGAGCTTTGCAAAATAATAGTAATTTTCACCGCCAGTAAGATTTTCAATGTCAATACCGTCCGATTTGTCGGTATCGTTACCACCATTGTCATACGTGTAGAATTGAATAGATAACGACGGCTTGTATGTGGTGATGGTGGTCCAGTCTGATGCTCTACCTGCCGATGTGGTGGTAAATCCTTGATCGTTAATGCCCGAATTATTCCAGAAATAATGCTTCAGTTCAGCCGAGCCGTTATTAGAGCGGAAATGCAGGACGGCAGGCGTTGTGAGCGCCTCGGAAGCCAAAACAGACTGATAAGCAGAAGGATAGTAGTTATAGAACAGGTCACCACTTGAAAGATCAAACTCAATACCTCCTGCAGCGAAGTTGCTATCATTATTCCACATTTGCATAAAGCGACCAAGCACCGAAGTTTTCAGAGTTTTGAAAACATACCAAGTTTGATTATCGACTTCCTCTGTTGTCAACGCTGTACCTGGCCACCCTGCGTCAATGCCATACCACGTGTTGTTCTGATATTCATAGAAGTAAGGCGTCTGTCCAGTATTTTCCTTATCCTGCACATAGATCTTGTGTATAGTACAACCACTTGATTCGATGCTTGAAGTTGTAACAGTTCCGCCCCAATCACTCTCACCAATTGTATATACTGGTTCGCTTACTGAAGGTGCATTTAAATCGCCTGACTGATTCCACCTGTTGTTGTCGTCCCAGTTATTATATGAAATGTTTGGGTTCATTCGACAAAGAATCATCTTATTATATTTTGTCGAATTGAAATATGCGTAATATAACCCATTAGAAATGGAAGTAAAGTCAACCCAACTTGCGGCATTAACATTATTGGAGTCATACATAAACAATGCGAACCGCGCATTGTCTTGAGCCCAATTGGATCCGGGTTTTAGATAAACGGTTCTAAGTTCATCTGCGCTGGAGGAAAGGGCGGCACAAAGAAAAATAAATAGCGTAAAAAGTTTTTTCATTGTTATAATTTTTTTGTTAGTTTGCTTTAGTTTTTGCTCGGTTAGAAGCAATTCGCGACAAGTGTTTTCTGCCTTCACTTAGGTGCAGTACACAATGCCCGATTTGGCGCAAATGTATAGCGTTTGCACAAAACAGACAAATTTTTTGCTAAAAAAAATAAATACGTACGCAAAAATTTAAATATGTTAACATTTCATGGTCCGTGTTGCGATGAGTGCACCATACGTAGAAGAAAAAAAATACGGCGGCAGGTTTCGCCGATTGCTGGGAAATGCTTACCTTCGCCCTCGAAATGGGAAAACGATTCAATATAATGCTCGACCTGCTGGGCCACTACAAGTACCTCATCACCATTGTGGTGGGGCTGCTGCTGGTGGGCGTCATCGACGACAACTCCATGCTTCGCCGCTGGCAGTACAGCCTGGAGATAAGCCGGCTGGAAGAGGAAATAGCTAACTACAACACGCAGGAGCAAGCAGCCACAGAACAGCTGCAGGAGTTGCGCCGCAACCCCAAGGCCATTGAGCGCATTGCCCGCGAACGCTACGGCATGAAGGCGGCCGACGAAGATATCTTCGTGCTGACCGATGAAGAAATTTCCCCACGCGAATCAGATTCAGAATGAAACAACTCACACACATACAACAACTCATTCTCCTCGCAGGAGGCATACTCATGGTGATTGGAGCCGGCTGCTTCGTCTTCTTGTGGCAGCAGGCAGTGGTATGCTGGGTATATCTCGTAGGAGCGCTGATGTTTACCTCCATGCAGGCCGTACAGATATACGAAGGCAAAGACCTGACCGTGCGGCGGCTGAAGCGCATACAAAGCCTGGCCAACCTCTTTTTCGTACTGTCCGGTCTGCTCATGATCGACGCCGTGCACCACGTGCTGCTACCGCTTTTCCGCAATGCCGAAGGTACGGGGTTGTATAACTATCAGCTCTACCTGCAAAACAAATGGGTGATTCTGCTGCTCGTTGCGGCCATGCTCGAAGTATATACCACCCACCGGCTGGACCACGAACTGAAAAGCGAAAAGTAAATCGCCCGCACTTTTCCGCTACCTGCCGGCAATCACTGCAACCAGCGCAGCACAGAGAAAAGCACACAGCCACAATCTTTAAAATTCCTTAAATTCGTATTCATTATAATTAAATAGGTTTAACGAATGGCGAGAACAAACGGAGAAATTGTACCTTTGTGCCCACGATTTAAAAAAAACATTGACAAATAAAACATCAGAATGAAGAAACCGCTACATATCTCCTTGCTCTCGCTTCTGTCTGCGCTCTTCCTTTTCGCCTCGTGCGGTGAGCAGTTCACCGTGGAAGGCACGTCCAACATCACGCTGCTCGATGGGCGTATGCTCTACCTCGAAGCCCTGAACGGCGCCGAACTCAAACGCATCGACTCGTGCGAGGTGGTGCACGGCAAGTTCCATTTCAAAGGTTCGCTCGACAGTGTGCGACTGGCCAATATCTCTATGGACGATGAGAGCGTGACACCCATCATTCTCGAAGGCGGAAAAATTCAAGTGAAACTCGACAATACCGGACAAAGCATCAGCGGAACACCGCTCAACGACAAGCTCTCCGACTTCCTCACACACTACAATCAGCTGAAAAATCAGCAGATTGAACTGCTCCACCGCCACGACCGCGCCATCATGGATGGGCTGGACATGGACCAAGTGGTGCGCGAACTGAACGAAGAAGGGCTCCGACTGGAAGAGGAAGAAGACAAATTCCTCCTGGATTTTGTCACCCAGAACTTCGACAATGTGCTCGGACCGTCCATCTTCTTCATGCTGACTGCATCGTATCAGTATCCAATGCTCACTCCCTGGATTGAAGACGTGATGTCGAAAGCCACAGACCAGTTCAAAAACGACCCCTACGTGAAGGATTATTACTCGAAGGCCGTTGAGAACGAACAAATCATGAACGGACTGAAAGATGCGCCAATCGACGCTACAGCACAGCCCGCCACGGCTCCTCATACACTCCCAACGCCAAACCAAATGGCACAACCTTAAAAAACTGAATACCTATGCGGCCAAGCGACAGCATTGTAATCATTCCTACTTACAACGAGAAAGAGAACATCGAGAAAATCATCCGCGCCATTTTCTCGCTCGAAAAATCGTTCCACATCCTTGTGATTGACGACGGTTCGCCCGACGGCACTGCCCAGATTGTGCACCGACTGATTGACACCGAGTTTGCCAACCAACTGCATATCCTCGAACGCTCGGGGAAACTCGGGCTCGGAACGGCCTACATTGCCGGCTTCCGCTGGGCGCTGGAGCACGACTATCAGTACATCTTCGAGATGGATGCCGACTTCAGCCACGACCCCAACGACCTGCCACGGCTCTATGCCGCCTGTGCCGACGAGGGGGCTGATGTGGCCATCGGCTCGCGCTACGTCAGTGGAGTGAACGTGGTGAACTGGCCCATCGGTCGCGTGCTGATGAGCTATTTCGCATCAAAATACGTACGCCTCATCACCGGTTTCACCATCAACGACACCACGGCTGGATTCAAATGCTACCGCCGCAGAGTGCTCGAAACCATCGAACTCGACAAAATCCGATTTAAAGGCTATGCCTTCCAGATAGAAATGAAGTTCACAGCCTACAAGATTGGCTTCAAGATAAAGGAAGTGCCCGTTATTTTTGTGAACCGCCGCGAGGGCGTTTCAAAGATGAGCGGCGGCATTTTTGGCGAAGCATTCTTCGGAGTGATGCGCTTGCGCTGGGACGGATGGTTCCGCAAATATCCCGCGCTGCCCGCCAACAACTGATTAAGACTTGACACTCTCAGACATACAACAACTTTACGGCGCGTCGGTACACGCCAAGGCCCTTATCAATATACTGGAAAACAAATCGGAGAAACACGTTTTCCTGCAGGGGCTATTGGCCTCAGCCGCACCGACTTTCTTCGCTTCAATAGCCGACCGACTCCCCCATCCCACACTTTTTGTGCTCGACGATGCGGAGTCGGCCGGCTATTTTTATAACGACCTGCTGCAGTTTCTGCCGCCGGAGCAGGTGCTCATCTTCCCTTCGGGCTATCGGCGGTCGGCCAAATATGGGCAGCGCGATGCTGCCAACGAGATCTTGCGCACAGAGGTGCTGGCACAGTTGCAGGCCTATCAGCGCGGCTCGCTCTACATTGTGACCTCGCCCGAAGCACTGGCTGAGCGCGTGGTGGCACGAGAAACCATTGCCGAACAGATGCTCACGCTCAGTGTGGGACAGGAAATAGAGCCCACCGAGGTGGAACACCGGCTGCAAGAAATGGGCTTCACACAGGTGGATTATGTCTATGAACCCGGACAGTTTGCGCTGCGCGGATCGATTATCGACGTGTATAGTTTCTCGTCGGAATGGCCGTTGCGCATCGATTTCTTCGATGTAGAGATTGACTCCATACGCACCTTCGAGCTCGACAGCCAGCTCTCGCGCGAAAAGAAACAGCAAGTGGAGATTGTGCCCGCCTTCGCGCTGACAAAACAAGAGAAAGTTTCGCTGCTGAACTATCTGCCGGCCGAGTCGCTGGTGGTGGCGAAGGATGCCGACTACACGTGCGATACAGTTGATCAAATCTACAGCGAGGGTTTCCTGCCCCAAGTGAAGGAGGAGCAACTCGCCGAGGCATCCGCCGAACAAAAAGAGGCCGTTGAACTGCTGCTGAACCGCGAGGTGCAACTCATCGACGGACAGTCGCTGGCCGAAGAGATAAGGAATTTTCAATTAGTGGAGCTGAAAGGACCTACAAGCAAAGACCACCTGAGCGCCCATGCTGCAAGTTCACAGACCATCAGCTTCCAACTTTCCTCCCAGCCACTGTTCCACAAGAATTTTTCGCTGCTCTATCAGGCGCTGGCCGGCTATCGCGACGAGGGCTACCAGCTCTGCATCTTGGCCGAAAATCCAAAGCAGCACGGACGCTTGCGCGACATTTTTGCACAGGAGCAGTTCGCACAAGAGGCGGTGCCTGAGCAGCAGTTGCAGTTCTGGCCCATTGAGAAAACGCTCCACGAGGGTTTCGTCGATCACGACTTGCGGCTCTGTCTCTTCACCGACCACCAAATCTTCGACCGCTTCCACAAATATACGCTGCGCTCCGATGTAGCCCGACAGGGCAAAATGGCGCTCTCGATGAAAGAACTGCGCGAGCTCGAAGTGGGCGACTACCTCGTACACATTGACCATGGCATCGGAAAGTTTGGCGGTCTGGTGCGCGTACCTGCCGGCAACTCTTATCAGGAAGTGATTCGCATCATCTATCAGCGTGGCGATATCGTGGATGTGTCTATCCACTCGCTCTACAAAATCAGCAAGTATCGCAATGCCGAGAGCGGCGAACCACCCCGACTCTCCACGCTCGGTACGGGCGCTTGGGAGCGGCTGAAAGAGCGCACAAAGAAGCGCATGAAGGACATTGCGCGAGACCTCATCAGACTATATGCTCGCCAGCGGCAGGCAAAAGGGTTTGCCTTCTCGCCCGACGGCTATCTGCAGCACGAACTGGAAGCCTCGTTCATGTATGAAGACACACCCGACCAACTCACTGCCACGCAGGAGGTAAAGCACGATATGGAGGCACAGAAGCCCATGGACCGACTGGTGTGTGGCGATGTGGGTTTCGGAAAGACCGAAGTAGCCATCCGCGCTGCGTTCAAAGCTGCTGCCGACTCGAAACAGGTGGCGGTGCTCGTGCCCACCACGGTGCTCGCTTTCCAACATTTCCAGACCTTCTCCGAGCGACTGAAAGACCTGCCCGTGCGGGTGGACTACTTGACCAGGGCACGCACCGCCAAACAAGTCAAGGCGCTGCTGGCCGACTTGGAAGCCGGACGGATAGACATACTCGTGGGCACCCACAAACTGATTGGCAAGCAGGTGAAATGGAAAGACCTCGGACTGCTCATCATCGACGAGGAACAAAAGTTCGGCGTAGCCGTGAAAGAGAAGCTCCGAATGTTGAAGTCCAATGTCGATACCCTCACCCTCTCGGCCACACCCATTCCCCGCACCCTGCAGTTCTCGCTGATGGGAGCCCGCGACATGAGTGTGATTCGCACTGCACCCCCCAATCGCTACCCTATCTACACCGAACTGGCCACGTTTGGCAGCGAAGTGATTGTAGATGCCATCAACTTCGAGATGAGCCGAAACGGACAGGTGTATTTCGTCAATTCGCGCATCAACAACCTATACGAGATGGGGCACCTCATCCAGAAACACATTCCCGACTGTCGTATTGCCATCGGTCACGGACAGATGCCACCCGAAGAATTGGAGAAAATCATTCTCGGTTTTATTAACTACGACTACGATGTGCTGCTCTCTACCACCATTGTGGAGAACGGCATAGACATTCCCAATGCCAATACCATCATCATCAACGATGCCCACCGGTTCGGCCTGAGCGATTTGCACCAGATGCGTGGCCGTGTGGGACGCAGCAACCGCAAAGCCTTCTGCTATCTGCTGGCACCGCCTAAGAGTGTACTCACACCCGAGGCCCGACGCCGACTGGAAGCGCTCGAGAATTTCTCTGAACTCGGCAGCGGATTCAACCTCGCCCTGCAAGACCTCGACATTCGCGGTGCGGGCAATCTGCTCGGTGCAGAGCAGAGCGGATTTATGGAAGACATGGGATTCGAGATGTACGAGAAAATCTTGAAACAAGCCATGGCCGAGCTGCGCAACGAACCTGATCTCGAGTTCACCCCCGACGCCGCTCCAAACGAAGGAAGCCTCACGCCCGACGCAGCGTCAAAAGGAGACGGGAGTAAAAACGCTCGAGCGCAGCATACAACCACCGAAAAGATTTCTTCCCCCGCCTCTCGGAATGAGGTCAGTGGAGAGGCATATATCGCCGACTGCGCCGTGGAGAGCGACTTGGAAATGTACTTCCCCGACACCTATGTGCCAGGGTCGAGCGAACGGCTGTTGCTCTATCGCGAATTGGAAAACGTGCTCAGCGACCGCGACCTGCAACTCTACCGCCAGCGACTGGAAGACCGCTTCGGACCCATTCCGCCACAGGGCGAAGAACTCCTTGAAGTGGTGGCCCTCCGCCGCGTGGGCAAACGCCTCGGACTGGAAAAAATATCGCTGCGACAGGGCCGCGTGATTGTGCAGTTTGTACACAATCAGCAGAGCCCGTACTACCAGAGCGAAACCTTTGGCCGCATACTCAACTATGCCGCCCGGAACTATCGCCGCTGCCAACTGAAAGAAGTGGGCGGCCGGCGTGTGATGCACATTGCCAACGTTTCGTCGGCCGCGCAGGCCAACGCACTGCTCCGAGAAATGGAACAGTACTAAATATCGCCGTTGAGATACTGCTCGTAGGCGGTCATGTCGATGAGTCCGTGGCCACTCAGATTGAAGAGAATCACCTTCTCCTCGCCGGTCTCCTTGCACTTCAATGCTTCGCGGATGGTGGCAGCAATGGCGTGCGACGACTCCGGTGCGGGAATGATTCCCTCGGTGCGGGCAAAGATCAAGGCAGCCTCAAACGTCTCGCGCTGCGGGATATCCACACCGTGCATCAGGCCTTCCTTGAGCAGTTGCGACACAATCATGCCGGCACCATGGTAGCGCAGACCGCCGGCATGGATGTTGGAGGGTTTGAACTGATGGCCCAGCGTAAACATGGGCAGCAGCGGTGTGTAGCCGGCTTCATCGCCAAAGTCGTACTCAAAACGACCCTTGGTCAGTTTCGGACAAGCCTCAGGTTCGGCAGCGATGAACTCAATCTTCTTGCCGTCTTTCAACACATGACGCATGAAGGGGAAGGCAACACCGCCAAAATTACTACCGCCACCGAAACAGGCAATCACCATGTCGGGCTCTTCGCCAGCCATTGCCATTTGCTTCTCGGCTTCCAGTCCGATGATGGTCTGGTGCAGCGACACGTGGCTGAGCACCGAGCCGAGCGTATATTTACAGTTGGGTGTAGTGGTGGCCAGTTCCACCGCCTCGCTGATGGCCGTGCCAAGCGAGCCAGAGTGCATCGGGTCGCGGGTAATAATGTCCTTGCCGGCACGGGTGGACATAGAGGGCGAACCCGTCACGGCAGCACCAAAGGTGCGCATGATGCTCGAGCGGTAAGGCTTTTGCTGCATCGAGATTTTCACCTGATAGACAGCGGCGCTCAGACCGAACACCGATGCCGCATAGCTCAGGGCAGCGCCCCACTGACCGGCACCAGTCTCGGTGGTCACGTTGGTGGTGCCTTCCTGCTTGGCATAGAAGCACTGCGGCAGCGCAGAATTGATTTTATGAGAACCAAGAGGGTTCACACTTTCGTTCTTAAAATAAATGTGTGCGGGCGTGCCAAGGGCGGCCTCCAAATCGTAGGCGCGCACCAGTGGAGTGGCACGATAAGAGCGGTACTTGTCCAGCACCTCCTCTGGAATATCAATCCAGCGGTGCTCATGGTCTAACTCCTGCACACAGCACTCGCGCGGAAAGATATGCGCAAGGTCATCGACAGAGAGCGGTTCGCGTGTCTGGGGGTTGAGCATGGGCTGCAAGGGGTGGGGCAAATCCACTTGGATGTTGTACCACTGCTGCGGAATTTCAGCTTCCGACAAAAGGAATCGTTTTTGTTTCATACCTATTTCAGATTTATATTGAACACTTTCGGAAGGCCAAAAATATATAAACAGACAGGAAACACGCAATAAAAAGTAAAAAACTTGTAAAAAAAATCGTAATTTTGCCGTTCGATATGCTCACAGCACTGATTTTTATCGCTTATTTTCTGCTGCTCTATGGCTTGGGCCGCTGGAGCAGTCAGCGCTCCACGAACGACAGTTTCTTCCGTGGCGAGCGCAAGTCGCGCTGGCCCATGGTGGCCTTCGGCATGATTGGGGCGTCCATCTCAGGCGTTACCTTCGTCAGTGTGCCAGGCATGGTGCTGCTCAGCGACATGACCTATCTGCAAATGTGTCTGGGCTTCATTGTAGGCTACTTCGTTGTGGCCTTCGTCCTGCTGCCCGTCTATTACCGATTGAATCTCACCACCATCTATGGCTACCTCGATGAGCGCCTCGGGCGGTGGAGCCACCGCACTGGTTCGTCCTTCTTCATTCTTTCCAAAGCCATGGGGGCCAGCCTGCGTTTCTATCTGGCAGCAGCCATTGTGCAGCAGTTCTGGCTGGACGCTTGGGGTGTGCCGTTCCCCTTGACGGCCCTGGGCATGGTGCTGCTGGTATGGCTCTATACGCGGCGAGGCGGCATCCGCACACTGGTGAGCACCGATGTGGTGCAGACTTGCGTGATGCTCATCGCAGTGGTGCTGCTCATCGGCGCAGTGATGCAACAGCTGAACCTCTCGCCCGGCGAAGTGCTCACGGCGGTGGCCAACGATAGCCACAGCCGCATCTTTGTGACGGACGACTGGCGCTCGCCACTGCATTTTGCCAAGCAGTTTCTCAGCGGCGTGTTCGTTGTAGTGGTAATGACGGGGCTGGACCAAGACATGATGCAGAAAAACCTCACCTGCCGCACCCTTCGCGATGCGCAGAAAGATATGTGTTCCTACGGATTTGCCTTCGTTCCGGTCAATGCGCTGTTTCTTGTGCTGGGCGTACTGCTCGTGATGTTGGCGGCACAAGAAGGCACACCGCTGCCCCAGCGCGCCGACGAACTGTTGCCAACTTTTGTGCAGTCAGGGTTGCTGGGCCAGGCCGCGCAGGCCTTTTTCCTGCTTGGAATCCTCGCATCGGCTTTCTCCAGTGCCGACTCGGCCATGACGGCCCTCACCACCACCGTCTGCATAGACCTGTTCAACCGAGCAGACAATACCCGACTGCGCCAGCGAGTGCATCTGGCCGTGGCCGGAGGGTTCGCATTGCTCATCCTGGTCTTTGCCCAAGTGAGCAGCGGCAGCATCATCAACGATATCTATATCCTCTGCGGCTATACCTACGGACCGCTGCTCGGACTCTTCGTCTTCGGACTGTTCGGCCGTCGTTCCATCCGCGACAAAGCCGTTCCCGCCGTGTGCCTCGCCGCACCCATTATCACTTGGCTCATAGACAGGATGGCCAACACGCTTTACAACTACCATTTCGGCTACGAACTGCTGCTGCTCAACGGACTCTTAACCTATCTCGGACTGTATCTCTGCAGCCGAGCAAACCACCAGCCGAAGGCCAGCGTGACAAGATAAATGCGATTTTTACTGACAAATTGACATACTTTCCAATTAAAGTTCGTAACTTTGCGCAGTAAATCGGCTTTCACAAAATAATGAGAAATCCTGACGATCTTCAATCCATCAAGCAACGCTACAACATAGTGGGCAACAGCGACGGGCTCAACCATGCGCTCGACATTGCGCTGCAAGTGGCTCCCACCGACCTGAGCGTGCTCATACAAGGCGAAAGCGGCGTGGGCAAGGAAATCTTCCCGCGCATCATTCACGATAATTCACCCCGCCGCCGCGAGAAATACTTCGCCATCAACTGCGGCGCCATACCCGAAGGCACCATCGACAGTGAACTCTTCGGACACGAAAAAGGCTCGTTCACCGGCGCAATCGGCGAGAGCCAAGGATATTTCGGACTGGCCAACAAAGGCACCATTTTCCTCGACGAAGTGGGCGAACTGCCTCTGGCCACGCAAGCCCGACTGCTCCGCGTGTTGGAAACGGGCGAATACATTCGCGTGGGCGGACAGCAAGTGATGAAAACTGACGTGCGCGTGGTGGCCGCCACCAATGTGAATATGCGCCGCGCCATCAGCGAAGGACGCTTCCGCGAAGACCTCTACTACCGGTTGAACACCATACCCATACAGATTCCCGCCCTGCGCGAACGCGGCCAAGACGTGGTGCTCCTCTTCCGCCTCTTTGCCATGCAGATGGCAGAGAAATACCGGCTGCCACGCATCGCGCTGACCGACGATGCCAAGCAACTGCTCATGCGCTACAAATGGCCGGGCAATGTGCGCGAACTGAAGAACCTGACCGAACAGATGTCAGTACTGTCGCCTGAACGGGAAATCACCGCCGATGTGCTACGACAATTTATTCCGGAAAATCCCGAGAGCCTGCAACTCGCCGTGGTGAACAAAGGAGGCAACCACTCCTACGAGAACGAGCGCGAAATGCTCTACAAGATGCTCTACGAACTGGGCAACAATGTGAGCGACTTGCGCAAGGAAATGAACTCCATACGACGACAGATTGACGACAAAATCGTGCTCAGCGAAGAAGCCAACCGCAGGCTGCAAGACACTGCACTCATGACGGTGCAACCGCACAGCAACATGAACCAGCACTCATCGCTCGTTGATGCTGAAGCCGTGGAAATCAACGACAACGAGTCGCTCAACCTCAACGACCTTGGACGAACCATGGTGGAAAAAGCACTGGAGCGCAACGGCGGCAATCGCAAAAAAGCGGCACAAGAGCTGGGCATCTCCGACAGGACACTCTATCGACGCATTAAAGAATACGGACTGGACAAGAACTGACAATCCCAACAGCCGCCTCGCTCTATAAAAGCACTAACGCGGCAAGAAAACTGATAATTGACATGATTACCGACAAGAAACGACTTCACTGGCTGTGCATAGGTATCATCTGCCTGCTGCTCACCGCCTGCCATTTTGAAGGATATAAATTCAACGGTGCAAGCATCGACTACACCAAGACTAAAACCATACAGATAGCCGATTTCACCAATCGCGCCTCTTATGTATGGGGACCCATGGCACCAATGTTCAACAATCAGTTGAAAGACATCTTCGCCTCGCACACCAAACTGCAACAGGTGAAGCGCAACGGCGACCTGAAAATAGAAGGTGAAATCACACAATACACCCAGCGCAACAAATCGGTATCGTCGGAAGGCTACTCAGCACAGACAGAACTGAGCATGACCGTGAATGTGCGTTTCACCAACAATACCAACCATCAGGAAGACTTTGAACGGCAGTTCACGGCCAATACCACCTACGAGACCACACAGTCGCTCGCATCGGTACAGGAAGAACTCGTCACACAGATGGTTGAAGAGATTGTTGACCAAATCTTCAATGCCACAGTGGCCAACTGGTAAGCACCATACAGAAACATGAACATTGCCTACCTCATACAGCATCCTGAACAGCTCAACAGAGACACGCTTTACGAACTGCGTTCACTTCTGGCCGTCCATCCATACTACCAGACGGCAAGGCTCCTTATGCTGCAAAACCTTTACCTGCTGCACGACCGCTCATTTGAAGAAGAATTGCATCGGTCGGCCATCTACATCACCCAGCGCGAACAGCTTTTCCGCCTCGTAGAGCAGCTGACGGCTTCTGCCCACAGCAAAGCCACCGCTGACGAGCCTGCCGCCATACAACCGGTTGAGCCCGCTGCAATAATTCCAACCACGGAAGCATATTCACAGGAAGCAGCCCCCACCGCAACATTCAAGCCAGCGGAAGTAGTCACAACGGAAGAACCCGATTCCACCCCGCAGCCAAAAGAAGAGCCTGCGAAAGAAACAACCGTCCCATCGCAGCTCGCAGCCATCGACTATGTGGCCTACCTTGCACAGCAACAAAGTGCCGGCACCGAGCAACCCGCGCTCAACGGCCAGCCCATTATAGAGCGATTCCTGGAAAAGACACCCGAAGAACTCGCCATCAGCATCAATCTCAACGACGACACGCCGCAGCCTGACGAAAGCGAAGTGCCCCTGCCCGAGACCGAACCAGAAGGTGAGTATTTCACGGAAACCCTCGCTAAAATCTACATCCGTCAGGGCAAATTTGAAAAGGCCCTTGAAATAATTCAACAATTAAATTTGAATTTTCCAAAAAAAAGTCGTTACTTTGCAGACCAAATCCGTTTTTTGGAGAAATTGATAAAAAATAATAACAAAATAAACAAAGAAGAAAAATGACAGGTATTTATTCCCTTTTCGTAGTGCTCATCGTGATTGTAGCCATTCTGATGATCCTCATCGTGCTCATTCAGGAGTCGAAAGGCGGCGGTCTCTCATCGCAGTTTGCCGGCGGTAATGCCATGCTCGGCGTGCGCAAGACCACCAATGCTATTGAAAAGCTCACCTGGGGCTTAGCTGCCGCCATGGTTGTGCTCAGCATTCTGTGTGCCTATGTAGCTCCTCAGGCAGCCGGCGACGCCAGCGTTATTGAGAATGCCGCTACCAAGACGCAGACCACCAATCCGGTGAATGCACAGCCTTTCAATGCTGCACAGCAGCCCGCCCCCGCAGCTGAAACACCTGCACAACCTGCCCCTGCAGCAGCAGAATAAGAAAAAGGCAAGGTTTTATTTGGACATTCCAAACAAAAACCTTACCTTTGCATCCGCTTTCCTGAAGTGAAAGCCTGATGGTGCCCGTAGTTCAGTTGGTTAGAGCGTCAGATTGTGGTTCTGAATGTCGTGGGTTCGAGTCCCACCGGGCACCCCAAAAGATCAAAGTCCTGTAAGTACAAAAAACTTACGGGACTTTTTTTATATCTAATTTTTCTTAAAATGTTTGGTGGGATTGAATTTTTGACTATTTTTGCGGTCGAATTACATAATTCTATCACGAATTTTTAACCAGAGAATTGTAGCAAGAATGAACAAAATGACAAACAAATCAGTCCGATGTCGAGCGGTTCTATGATGAAGTGAAACACTGAATCAGAGAATCGGCAGGTGGATTGTACCTTGTCGTTTTGTGCGTTCTTTGACTTCTTGCTACAATAGTCGGGGATTGTGATAGCGTATTCCCAAACTGAAATACTCTATAATTCCGAAGGTTAGTGCTGAAGCATTAGCCTATTCTCTCGTGTCCCTGCATCGGCAGGGACTTCTAACTTTATTTTTTCATTCGATTAGAATTATGTAAAATTATGAAAAAGAAATATCGACTCATTGAAGATTTTAAGAAACATGACCAAACAACTATTTGGAAACACTTGGACGCCATGGCGGTGAATTACGCCGTCTATTCCACTCAGCGCGACTTATCCCCATTCTTGACCGACTACGCCGTTTATCTCTACTGCACCGATTCCTGCATGGTGGTGGTTTGTCTCGACCGCTGCGGCCATTGCAAAGAGCAGGAATATGCAGAATCGCGAACACTCGGTCCTCTTATTTATAATCATGGTCAAGAGCCTCGCGTCAGCATCGTTTGGAAATTGGCGCAAGCGGTTAAGGCCATCAGAAATCGGCTCCAGATTCCCGTGTATGGGGTCTTGATAACAGAGGCTGTCATTACCAATGCCGACGAGCTGTACAGCATGTGGGACTCCAACAACGTGATGGTCATCGACGACATGAAAAACATGAAATTTCATTACATCTGGGTGAACCATGATGATGATTTAGACTGTAAGTCGTTTGTGGATAACTTGCTATCTACCCCGCTGCAGATAAGCGACGCGGAGTGTGACACGTGCTCTACACCGCCCACGACGGAAACACCCCCAGCGGAAGTAAACCTATTTGACGAAGAATTCGAGCGGCTACTCAAAGAATTTATCAATGGCGCAAGCACAGATACTGATGAAAAAGCGATAGACGACAGTGCGTCCAGTTCTGACTGCAAATCGGTGGAGAGCCCGTCTGATACTGCAGATGAATCACCAGCGGAGGAGGAGGAGGAGACTCCACCATTCCCTGATGGTGAGATTGAACAGAACCCGAATCTCACGGTGAAGGTGGAGGTCTTGCGCCCCATGCCCAATCCGCGCGAAGAACTTGAAAAGCTGGTGGGCTGCACTGAGATAAAACAGCGCATGGACGAACTGGTGAATCTGACTGCTTACAACCAGATACTGCAACGGTCATGCCCAGCGGCTAAACAACATGCCGTCTCGCTTCACAGTCTCTTCCTGGGGCGACCAGGCACGGGAAAGACAACGGTCTGCAAGATATTTGGCTCCCTGCTGCGCCAGGCCGGAGCCTTATCGAAAGGCCACGTTGTGGTTTGCGACCGTGGGTCATTTATTGGTACACTTTGGGGTGATGAAGAACGCGCCATGCGCCAGCTCATCAACCTGGCAAAAGGCGGTGTGCTGATGATTGATGAAGCCTATCTTTTGAATAGCGCTAACGAAAACGATCCAGGGAAAATCGTGCTGCAGTTGCTCATGAACACCCTTGCCGATGAATCGCAGCGCGACATCGCCATCGTGTTGTGTGGTTATAAAGAACCCATGACGCAACTGCTCGAGCTCAATCCAGGCTTTCAATCGCGTTTCCCCAACAGGTTTGAATTTCCCGATTTCACCATTGAAGAACTGTTGGAGATCACCAAGCACCGCGTGCACGACTACCGTTACAGGTTCACCAAGAAGGCCTGGGAAAAATATGTGGCGGTCTTGTCGGATGCCTTTCAAGTGCGCGACCCGCTGACATGGGGCAATGCCCGCTTCGTGGGCAACCTGCTGGAGCGCATCTATCTCCAACATGCCACCCGCTGTGTAAAGCAACAAGTGACAGGAAAGTCTGCGTTGCTTTCACTCATTCCGGAAGACATCGTGCCCATAGAAGTGCCGCGGCAAAGAAAGAAAATAGGATTCTAAACACTTGTCCACATGAAAAGAAATCGACAAAACTGCTTGGCGCGGCCAAGGATTCCATATCGGGTGTGCAGATGCCTGCCAAACGGCGTTGTCACCCATCTTGAAGCCCGACTACTAAAGGAAATGGTAAACAGTGCTATTCATCCTATACGCTGTGCCGCAAGCTGCAAACAGAAGTACATGAGGGGGATGCGCCTTGGTGAACTCTGTGCCGAGACGGGCCACTATTGGTGGGCGCGAAAAGTTTGGAGCTTCACGGCCGATCTCATTGAGAGGAAGGATTACGACGATTGGCGCTATGTCTGGTTTGACAACAATCGGGTGAGCCTCAGAGATGTGATTTCCGAAACAGAGTGCGAACAGCTCAGACAGCGCTGTAGCCAGCTATGGCGTGCTTTCGGATTTCCGGAATACGATTGGTGGGACGAACGGATTGAGTATCTGACAAGCCATTATTTCGGCACATCGTATTATTACTTGTATGCGGAGAAATTCGACGGATACGGCTATCAGCTGTTTGGTGAGTGGGAGGAGGAAATGATGGCACTAAAGGCAGAGTGGGAAACGGAACAATTATTCCGCGATGCCCAAGGCGACAACCTCCCAGTCTGCGCGCAAGACTTCTTCTACTACTGGCACGATGGGCCTCACACAGAGGATTTCGCGTGGCTCACGTTTAAGAAGGAATGGCTGCAGTGAGCCAGTGCCGATGCTGACGAACAACTACAAAAAAAAGAAGCAGTGTGGGTTTTCCACGCTGCTTCTTTTTTTTATTTCTTATTTATGTTTCTTATAGTAGTCCAGACCGGCTTTCACGTTACCGATGAGCGACTCTGAAGAATAGGTGGCGCCGGTGACAGCGTCAACCTTGAGCTTCAACGCTTTGTTCACGGGCAGACCCTCGTACTGCTTCAGTACTTTCTGTGCACGGTCGAAGTATTTGGCGTCTTCCTTGTTGGGCAGGGCCTCAACGTGCACCACTTTGTTGCCGCTGATGGTGATGCGCACCGGCGTGTAGCTTTTATAGCCACGGTATTTCTTTCCGATGGTTGCGGTTTGTACTATAATGTTGCCGCCAGAGCGGGTGAGCGCTTCATCGCTTTGCACGGCGCTCGTGGTGAACAGCAACAGGGCCAGCGAACAAGCGGCAGTAATTATTTTTCTCATGATTCTTCTATCGTTTTACAATCAGGGCGGTTTATACCAATTTTCCTATCCACGTCTCGCGGTCGCCTGGGAGCATATCGACTACGGGAATCTCCACCATGGTGTAGCATCCGGGCTGCAGCCGCATCGTGGCGCGGGCTACATTGACCAACACTTGTCCCGTCAGCGCGGGATTGTTGATTGACATATCGAACGAGAAGTGCTGATTCTGCGTCTTTCCGCTCACACCCTTGCGCACCATGTGAACGCCGTGACCCATATCGCGCACATCGTCAACGCTCTCCACTTGGAAAACGTGTGTCTCGTCGGACGAGAAATAGGGGTCGGCCTTGATCTGTTTTTCCACTTCAGCGAGGCTGGCGCCTTCTTCCAGCTCAACATAGACCATGCGGCGATGAATGCCTTCGCCAAGAGGGATGGTCATAGAGAGTGCGTTTTTCACGCCTTCCTTACCGCGCACGCAGACTGAATGGCCCATAGACATACCTGGTCCGAAATTGGTGTACGACAGTCCTTTGGGTGCAAGGCTCTGCATCAGTGTGCGCACAATGCTGTCAGATCCCGGGTCCCACCCAGCGGCAATCACGCTGACGGTGTCAGTCTGCTTGTTCAGCGCCATCTGTGCCTGTCGGTATGCGGGAATCTGCGTGTGAATATCGAACGAATCGACGGTGTTGATGCCCAGCGCCGTGATTTGCTTGGCGTAGTCGGGGCAGGAGCGCGTGGGCGTGGCGAGGATGGCCACATCCACATCCTTCAGTTCGCGAATATCGCTCACCACCTCGTAAGCGTTCAGCGCCTGGGGCTTATCCTTAGCGCCTTGACGGCGCACAATGCCGGCAATTTCAAAATCGGGGGCGGCCTCAAGCGCCTCAACGGCGTAGCGGCCAATGTTGCCGTAGCCTACTACGGCTGCACGAATCTTTTTCATTGTTGTGATTTTTTTAAACCGCTGCAAAAATAAATAAAATCCGCAAAAACTGGAAACATTCTTCTTTTAACATCTATAGAAAAATCAAAAAGGACAAAGAAGAGATAGAAAATCCAAAAGATCTATAGCGCGCAGAGCCTCAGCGGCAACTCATTGGAAATCAGAGATATAGAAACCACGTTCCGAAAGCTATGCTTTTGCCCTTCAAAAGCTATGCTTTTAGGCGCCAATAGCTATGCTTTTACAACGCAAAAGCATAGCTTTTAGAAATCCACTCCATAGCGCCCCCGCACAAGCCCCGGAAAACGGGGGCAAAAAAACAACAAAACCATTGCCCGAGGGAGGGTAATGGTTTTGCCGTTGGAATATCTAAAAAAGGTAAATTGATTCAGGGGTGGTGATTAGAGGATAACCATTCCAGATGACTTAACCATCAGGGCGTTACCCTCTTTCCAGTTGCGAACGATAGCCGCAACCACTTTTTTGATCATTTCTTTCATTGTCGTTTTCCTTTCTTTAAAGTTAAACTACTTTCGCCTATCAATTCTCTACTTCAGGGAACTTCGAGTTATGGCGTAACTTCGAGCGAAGCAGCAATCGCTATTGCTGGAATGCAAGGGCAAAGATAATAAGATTTTCGCCGTGCGCAACTTGCTGGTATAACATATTTTACCGCCAGGGGCAAAATCATGACATAGGTCAATTCGGCAGGTTTTTACCTTATATTTTTGTGCGTGCGCGTAAAAAACATTACTTTTGCAAGTTGTATATAGCAAAAAAGTAAAACGAAAAATATACTTATGAGTTTAAAAATTGTAGTGCTTGCCAAGCAAGTACCCGACACCCGCAATGTGGGCAAAGACGCGATGACCGCCGAAGGCACCGTGAATCGTGCAGCCTTGCCTGCCATTTTTAACCCCGAAGATTTAAACGCATTGGAGCAAGCCCTCCGCCTGAAGGATCAGCATCCGGGCTCTACCGTGGGAATCCTGACCATGGGTCCTCCCCGAGCCGGCGAAATTATCCGTCAAGGCCTCTATCGCGGCTGCGACACCGGCTGGCTCCTGACCGACCGGCTGTTTGCCGGCGCCGACACCCTGGCCACCTCGTATGCACTGGCCACAGCCATCAAGAAGATTGGCGACGTGGACATCGTCATTGGTGGTCGTCAGGCCATCGACGGCGACACGGCACAGGTAGGCCCGCAAGTGGCACAAAAACTCGGACTCAGCCAAGTGACCTATGCCGAGGAGATTCTGAAAGTAGAAGACGGGAAAGCCCTCATCCGTCGCATCATTGATGGCGGCGTTGAAACCGTTGAGGTTCCCCTGCCTGTGGTCATCACCGTGAACGGCTCGGCAGCCCCCTGCCGCCCGCAGAACGCCCGCTTGCTCATGAAATACAAATATGCCACGTGCCCCATGGAACGCCCTGCCGACGACCCACACGCCGCGCTCTACCAAGACCGCCCCTACCTCACACTGAACCAATGGTCGGTGGCCGATGTGGATGGCGACCCCGAACAGTGCGGACTGGCAGGATCGCCCACTAAGGTGAAAGCCGTGAAGAACATCGTGTTCCAAGCAAAAGAGTCGAAAACGCTCTCAGGTTCCGATGCCGACATCAATTCACTTATTCAAGAATTATTAAACGAAAAAATCATCGGTTGAAGTTATGCAGAACGTTTTTGTATATATAGAAATAGAAAAAGAAGAAGTTAGGGAAGTTTCTCAAGAACTTCTGACCAAGGGCCGCAAACTGGCCAACCAACTGGGTGTGGAACTGCACGCAGTGGTCATAGGCACCAACATAAAAGGAAAAGTGGAAGAGCAAATTCTGCCCTACGGCGTGGACAAGCTCTTCGTCTTCGACGGCGAGGGCCTGTTCCCCTACACGTCCGCCCCACATACCGACATCATGGTGAACCTCTTCAAGGAGGAGCAGCCGCAAATCTGTCTGATGGGTGCCACCGTGATTGGCCGTGACCTCGGTCCAAGAGTATCGTCATCGCTCACCTCCGGTCTGACTGCCGACTGCACAGAGCTGGAAATTGGCGACTACGACGACAAGAAAACCGGAACCCTCTACGACAATCTGCTCTATCAGATCCGTCCCGCCTTCGGTGGAAACATTGTAGCCACCATCGTTAATCCCGACCACCGCCCGCAGATGGCTACCGTGCGCTCGGGCGTGATGCAGAAAGCATTGTACGAGGGAGCGTGCAAGAAAGAAGTGGTTTACCCCGAAGTGAAAAACTATGTATCGGCGGAAGCCTTCCTCGTGAAGGTGCTCACCCACAAGGTGCAGGCTGCCAAGCACAATCTGAAAGGTGCGCCCATCGTGGTGGCCGGCGGCTACGGCGTAGGCTCGAAAGAAGGATTCGACCAACTCTTCCAACTGGCCAAGGTGCTGCACGGCGAAGTAGGCGGTAGCCGCGCTGCCGTGGATGCAGGCTGGATTGACCATGACCGACAGATTGGGCAGACCGGTGTCACCGTACATCCGAAGGTGTATATCGCCTGCGGTATCTCCGGACAGATTCAGCACATTGCCGGTATGCAGGATTCGGGCATCATCATCTCCATCAACTCTGACCCCGACGCACCCATCAACAAGATTGCCGACTACGTGATTGTAGGCACTGTTGAAGAAGTGGTTCCTAAATTAATCAAGTATTACAAACAGAATAGCAAGTAAGATGAAAGCATTAGATTGTTTCCTGTTTATCTGTGCTATTGCGCTGCTCGGTGCATCCTATTTCCTTATGACGGAAGATCATGATGAACTTGCAGCTTTAGTATTCTGCTGTGCTTATATTTGTGGTACAGTAGCCGGCACAAGAATAGGAATTACAAACGGAATAGCAAGTAAGACGAAAGCATTAGATTATTTCCTGTTTATCTGTGCTATTGCACTGCTCGGTGTATCCTATTTCCTTAATACGAAAGGTAATTATGCACTTGCAGCTTTAGTAAACTGCTGTGCTTATATTTGTGGTACAGTAGCCGGCACAAGAATAGGAACAAGAATTTATAAGAAGAATCAAGAAAAAAATAATAAATAATCAAGTATTACAAACAGAATAGCAAATAAGATTAAATGGAGTTAATAGGATTTTTTTTCATTTTTTTATTATTACTTGCATACATTGATGCTGTGATAATAATATACAAAGAAGCGAAGAATAGAAGAGGAGCAGATTCTTTTACAGGCGCTTTTCTTGCTTTCTTTCTGACTCCAGTTACTGGATTCCTATATTTACTTCTCTTTCCAAGAAATAACATTTAAGCAAAATAAACATGGCCAATTATTATAGTGATCATCCCGAGATTGCCTATCATCTTTCGCACCCGCTGATGCAGCGCATCGTGGAACTGAAAGAGCGCAACTTTGCAGATAAGGACAAATTCGATTATGCCCCTGTTGACCTGGGCGATGCCATCGAGAACTACAAGCAGATACTCGACCTCACAGGCGATATCGCAGCCAACATCATCGCGCCAAACTCCGAGAGCGTTGACCTGGAAGGGCCGCACCTGGAGAACGGTCGCATGATTTATGCTTCAAAAACTGTGGAAAACATGGAAGCCATGCGCCAAGCCGGACTTTCAGGTGTGAGCATGCCACGCCGCTACGGTGGCCTGAACCTGCCCTCTACAGTGTTCTCCATGCTGAGCGAACTGGTTTCGGCAGCCGATGCCAGTTTCCAGAATATCTGGTCGCTGCAGAGTTGCATCGAGACGCTCTATGAGTTCGGTTCGGAAGAGCAGCGCCAGAAATACATTCCCCGCGTATGTCAGGGCGAAACCATGTCGATGGACTTGACCGAACCCGATGCCGGCAGTGACCTGCAGCGCGTGATGCTCAAAGCCACGTTCGACGAGAAAGAGAACTGCTGGCGGCTGAACGGCGTGAAGCGCTTCATCACCAACGGCGACTCTGATATCCACCTTGTGCTGGCCCGCTCGGAAGAAGGAACAAAAGACGGCCGCGGACTGTCGATGTTTATCTACGACAAGCGTCAAGGCGGCGTGGATGTGCGCCATATTGAGCACAAGCTGGGCATTCACGGTTCACCCACCTGCGAGCTGACTTACAAAAATGCGAAAGCAGAACTCTGCGGCAGCACCCGACTGGGACTTATCAAATACGTGATGGCGCTGATGAACTGCGCCCGATTGGGTATCGGTGCACAATCGACCGGATTGTCGCAAGAGGCTTACAACGAGGCCCTGGCCTACGCCAAGGAGCGCGCACAGTTCGGACAGAAAATCCAGGAGTTCCCTGCTGTCTATGATATGCTCTCGCGCATGAAGGCCAAGCTCGATGCCGGACGCACGCTGCTGTATCAGACATCGCGCTATGTCGATGTGTACAAAGCGCTGGAAGATATTCAGCGCGAGCGTCAGCTCACGCTTGAAGAAAAGCAGGAACTGAAGAAATTCTCCCGCTTGGCCGATGCCTTCACACCACTCTGTAAGGGTATGACCTCGGAATATGCCAACCAAAATGCTTTCGACTGCGTTTCGGTGCATGGCGGTTCGGGCTTCATCATGGAGTATAAGTGTCAACGACTGATGCGCGACGCCCGTATCTTCAACATCTACGAAGGTACCTCACAGTTGCAAGTGGTGGCCGCCATTCGCTACATCACCAACGGCACCTATCTCACCATTATCAAGGAGATGCTCGCACAAGAAGTATCGCCCGAGCTGCAATCGCTCAAAGCCCGTGTAGAAAAAATGGTGACGCTCTACGAAGAGAGCGTGAACTTGGTGAAAGAGGCCGGCAATCAGGAAATGCACGACTTCCTTGCCCGTCGTCTGTACGACATGACTGGCGAAATTGTGATGTCGCTGCTGCTACTTGAGGATGCCACCCGCGCTCCGGAGCTCTTCCAGAAGTCGGCCAATGTGTATGTGCGCATGGCCGAGGAGAACGTAATCGGCAAGGCTGCTTACGTGAAGAATTTCACCCAGGATGCACTCGACAACTTCCGTGCCACCGAGAAAAGTGCAGAAGAATAATCTCAAATTCATAAGAAAAAAAGCGGTGCAGCGCCTCTTGTGGACGCTGCACCGCTTTTTTTGTTTCCTGCCTGTTTATTTGTTATATGAAGTAGCCTGACGAACAGGTCTTTACTTTTTCCAGAAATCGAGCAGTTCCTGAGCCTGACGGCGGGTGATATAGGTCACAGCGCCATGCTTGGGGCGGTCGAAGTTGGTAGTCTTCATGAGTCCACCCTCCTCGTTGAAATGGCCGATATTGGTGTAGGTTTTAAAATCTTTGGTTTCGAGGAAACCGAAATTGGCTGGTTTGATGCCATAACAGTCGTACATCAGCACATAAGTATTGCTACCCAAGCGCTTCCAGCAGTTAGGAGCCTCACACTCTTTCAGCTCTTGGTCAACATATCCAGGCAGATAGGTGTAGGGGCCTGTAGGATGATCGGCCACGGCACGAAGAATGCCTGCCACCTTGTCGTAGCCAACATAGTGCATATAGAACTTTCCGTCGCTGCCCTGAACAATGTCGGCATCAATATACTCAGGCTTGCCCTCGGGCTTTTCGAAGATAGGTTTCGGCGAAGTGGTGAAGCGAGTGAAGTCGGAATCCATATAGGCATAATACACTTTGTTAATGTCTGCGCCTATGCGCGTGGTCCAATACATCATCACGGCCTGTTTGCTTTCGTCCCATAGCATCTGGGGAGCCCATGCACAGCCTATATCTTCAAATCCCTCACATTCGTTCACGCGGAGCAGCGAATGGCTCCAGTGGATGAGATCTTTCGACTTCATGAGCACGAGGTTGCGATTGTTGCCCCAACCATAGTCTTTTTCGCTGCGCTCCCAAAGTGTATTGCGCAGGCCTTCCTTTTGTGCAAAGATATGCAGGTCGGTCAGTGCCAGATAGTAAGTGCCGTCGGGAGCACGCATAATAAACGGGTCGCGAATGCCTCGCTGCTCGGCAATGGTGTCGCCGCTGATGACAGGTTTGTTGTCGTTGAGCGCCGTAAAGGTATAGCCATCAGTGCTTACGGCCATGTGCAGACTGTGGTCTTCATCTGTGAAGAACACCATGAGATAAGCGTCGAGTTTCTCTGGCTCTGCAGACTGACAACCGGCAAAAATTAAAGTTGCTACAAACGTGGCAAGCAGCGCCACAGCATGAAAAATCTTTTGCATAGAGAAGAATTTATTGTTATTGGATTTTCTATATGCAAAGATACACTTTTATGGTCTGAATATACCACAAAAAGACGAGAACGAACGAGATTATTATTCTGCGTCGAAATAGACGATGCTCATACGCAGGTGTTCCTCTTCAGAACGGTGGGACACAAACACGGCATCGGCAGTTGGGTCATACCACTTTGGTTTGCTGCCCAACAGGCAGTTGAAAGCCATTCCGCGCACCCAGTAGCCCTGCTGCCAGCTGAAGCCCATGCCGATTTCGTACAGCCGCTCCACAAGTTCCGGATGTGCTTTCAGAATCTGGAGCACCTCTTTCACTTCTTTTTTCGTTGGGAAACGGAAACTGTAATAGGAATCTGGGCGAAATTCATAGCCGTCGTCCTTTGCATCCGTGCAGAAAGCTTCAAAACGGCGAGAAGAAATTTCTCCTGCCTCAAACGTGCCAAGCACTTTCAGCAATATACCTTGTTTCTTGCTACTCGCTTCACGAATACAGAGATAGCGCGAAGCAACAAAATGAGCAAAAATGCGCCGAGGAAGACGATAGAGTATTTTTTTATGGTGGTGAAGCGAGACCTTCTCACCAACAGTCCAGCGCGATTTTTTCTCAGTCATACTCAACCTCCGTTTTGAATAATACCTAAATTAGAAGTTCAAATTGATGCAAAGATAAAAAAAAGAAATATTCTACAAAAAGAAAATGCTGTTATTCGGCGATTTGCCCAAATGCGAACTTCCGTTGAGCGCTATGCTGCTGAAAATGTCAGCAATAACATTGGGAAAAATGTTGTTTCCTTGCACACTATCTCGCAATTAAATTGTATCTTTGCTGAAAGAAGAAAACTAACAAGTATGATTGATCGGCAGACAGTAGAACGCATAAAAGCCGCCGCCAACATTGTGGATGTGGTGTCGGAGTTTGTCACACTGCGCAAGAGTGGTGCCAACTTCAAGGGTTTGTGCCCGTTTCACAACGAGCGCACCCCATCGTTCTTTGTATCGCCCGCTCGCGGCACCTGCCACTGCTTTGGCTGTGGCAAGGGAGGCACGCCCGTGAGTTTCATCATGGAGCACGAGCAGATGACCTATCCCGAGGCGCTGCGCTGGTTGGCACGTAAATATAACATTGAAATACAGGAACGAGAGTTGACCGACGAAGAACGGCGCGAACAAAGTGAGCGCGAGTCTATGTTCATCGTCAACGAATGGGCTGCCAAATACTTTGCCGACAATCTGCACTCGCATCCCGACGGACAAGCCATCGGTATGCAATACTTCCGCAGTAGAGGTTTTCGCGATGACATTATTGAGAAATTTCAACTGGGCTTTTCGCTCAACGACCGGCTGGCACTCGCAAAGACAGCTGTGAAGCAAGGCTACAAAGAAGAGTTTCTTGAAAAGACAGGCATCTGCTACAAGAACGACCGTGGACAGATGATTGACCGTTACGCGGGAAGAGTTATTTTCCCGTGGATAGGTGTAAGCGGAAAAGTGGTTGGTTTCGGTGGGCGTAAGCTCGATGCTGCCACAAAAGGGGTAGTACAGAAATACGTCAATTCGCCCGACAGCGACATCTACCACAAAGACCATGAACTCTACGGAATATTCCAGGCCAAGCGGGCCATCACAAAAGAAGACTGCGTCTATATGGTGGAAGGCTACACAGACGTGATTTCCATGCATCAATGTGGCATAGAAAACGTGGTGGCTAACTCCGGAACGGCGCTCTCGGTACACCAAATACATATTCTCCACCGCTTCACTTCAAACATTGTTTTACTCTACGACGGCGATGCTGCTGGCATCCATGCCGCCCTGCGCGGAACGGATATGCTTCTGGCCGAAGGAATGAACCTCAAAGTGATGCTCCTACCCGACGGCGATGATCCTGATTCTTTTGCACGCAAGCACACCGCAGAAGATTTCCGAAATTATATTGAAGCACATCAAACCGACTTCATACAGTTTAAGACTGACCTGCTGCTCCGTAATGAGCGCGATCCGCTGAAACGCTCGGAAGCCATCTCGTCAATCATTGAGAGCATCTCAATGGTGCCCAACCCTGTGCTGCGCGATGCCTATCTGCACGACTGTGCTCAACGCGTGGGCATTAAAGAATCGACACTGGTGAATCAGCTAAACACCTTCGTGCGCAATCGTCGCGCCAGCAACCAACAGTCCTCACCCCTCAGCCAAGAACCAACAACCACTTCACAAGCAGCAGCCAACGCAGCACTTCTGCGCGCACAGCAAGCCGACAACAAAGTGGAATCTCTGCTGGCAAAACTCATTCTGCAGCGAGGCGATGAACTACTACTCATGGATGTGGAAGGCGAAACAGAAAAAACGCACGACTATACCGTGGCCGAATATGTGAAGGGTAATCTCCAAGCCGATAATCTGACGCTTACCAATCCGCTCTATCAGCGCATCATTGACGAAGCTGCAGCCGAAAGTGCAAAGCCCGACTTCCGCAGCGAGCAGTACTTTCTCAACCACGAAGATATCAACATTAGTCAACTGGCCATGCAGCTCACTACTGAGCACTATCAACTACAAACCACAGCTCAGCAGCCAGCAACAGAAGACCCTGAAGAACAGCAGCGCCAGCTGAAGGCACAGCGCGCGAAATTGTTGGCAGAGGTTGACCACCTCTTGTTAGATTTCAGAAAAGAATATGTGGATCGACGCCTGAAAGAACTCATGGACGATATTCGCCAGCCAGGCCTCGACGATGTCACCAAACGACAGAAACTGGCCGAATATCAACAAATGCAAACCATCAAGAACGCCATTGCCCAACAACTTGGCAATAATCTCGGCGTTTGACGAATAAAACAAAAAAGCATTTGTATTTTGGTTATACCCAGAAAAAAATGGCACAACACAATCAGTTGGGTAAATGGGGAGAAGAAAGAGCCTGCCGCTATCTTGAAGAGCAAGGCTACTCCATTCGCGAACGCGACTTTGCCATAAATCACAAAGATTTGGACATCGTGGCCATTTCGCCCGATGAGACTGAACTGGTTTTCATTGAAGTGAAAACCCGCACGAGCGATGATTTTATCTCACCGCTTCAAGCTATCAATAGAAAGAAGATTCTCAACCTTCTGAAGGCTGCCAATGCTTATATCCAAGCAGAACCGCGAGATTACAACATTCGGTTTGACATCATCACCATAGTAGGCACAGCAGAAGATAATCTTCGCATTGAGCACATTCCCGATGCGTTCAATCCTCTGCTGTTTATCTGATTTTTATTCTACAGTGACCGACTTGGCCAGGTTGCGCGGCTGATCCACATCGCAACCCTTTACTACGGCAATGTGATAGGCCAGGAGTTGCAGCGGGATTACTGTAAGCAACGGTGTGAGACATTCCTCTGTGGCGGGCACCTCAATGGTAAAGTCGGCCAAACGCTGCACCTGCTCATCGCCTTTGGTGACAATGGCTATAACACGTCCCTGACGCGCTTTGATTTCTTGGATGTTACTTACCACCTTCTCATAGGTACCACAGCGCGGAGCCACCACTACAACGGGCATTTCTTGCGAGATGAGTGCAATGGGCCCATGCTTCATCTCTGCTGCGGGATAACCTTCAGCATGAATATAGGAGATTTCTTTGAGTTTCAATGCGCCCTCCATTGCCACGGGATAATTGTAGCCACGACCCAAATAGATGAAGTTTTGGGCGTATGTAAAGGTCTTGGCGAAGTCGGCAATGCGCTTTTCCTGCTGTAATACACGCTCTATCTTATCAGGTATCTGTCCCAGTTCGCGCACAACATTCAGGTATTGTTGTTGGCTCATGGTTCCTTTCTCGCGACCGATGCAAAGCGCCAGCATGATGAGTGCAGTGACTTGGGCTGTGAAAGCCTTTGTCGAAGCTACACCAATCTCTGGACCAACATGAGTATAACAACCACTATCTGACACGCGGGGGATTGAGGAACCTACCACGTTACAAATGGAAAAAATAAAGGCACCCTTCGCCTTAGCCAACTGAATAGCTGCCAATGTATCGGCTGTTTCGCCCGATTGAGAAATGGCAATCACCACATCACCTTTGTTGATAACAGGCTTACGATAACGAAACTCTGACGAGTATTCCACCTCAACGGGTATCTGAGCAAATTCCTCAATGGCATACATGGCTATCAAGCCGGCATGCCAACTCGTGCCGCAGGCGGTGATAATAATACGTTTAGCCTTCAGGAATCGGTCTTTATTGTCGATAAAACCAGAGAGTGCGATATTGTCCTGACGCACATTGACACGACCACGCATAGAGTCGGTGAGCGTACGAGGCTGTTCAAAGATTTCTTTGAGCATGAAATGCGGATAACCACCTTTCTCCAACTGACTCAAGGAAAGTTCCAATCGCTTGATTTCTGGTGTTTTTTGCACATTGCTGATCGTGGTCACTTCAACCTCGGCTGCAAGCGAAAGGGTCACCACCTCTTCGTCTTCGATATAAATGACGCGGTCTGTGTATTCCACAATGGGCGTTGCATCTGAGGCAAGGAAATACTCTCCATCTCCTATTCCTACCACAAGAGGCGAGCCTTGACGGGCAGCAATGAGCGTTTCGGGATGTTCCTTATCGAGCACTGCAATGGCATAGGCCCCCACCACCTGCTGAAGAGCCAGCTGAACAGCAGTCTTCAGGTCTGTGTTTTTGTTCACCTGTGTGTATTCAATCAACTGAATGAGTACCTCAGTGTCCGTTTCCGACTTAAAGGTGTATCCTTCTTGCTGCAATCCGGCCTTCAGCACAGCATAGTTTTCGATGATTCCATTGTGAATAATGGCCAACCGCTCCGACTCCGAGTAGTGAGGATGAGCATTCACGGTTGTGGGTTCGCCGTGGGTGGCCCAGCGGGTGTGGGCTATACCGACACAACCACTGGTATCTTTGTCCATACATAACGACTCCAGTTCAGCCACTTTACCCTTGGCCTTATACACATTGAGTTGGCCATCACCATTGATTAGTGCCACACCGGCACTATCATAACCGCGATATTCCAAGCGGTGCAATCCTTTCATCAAAATCGGATACGCCTCGCGTTTACCGATATATCCTACTATTCCACACATAGTCTTACCTTATTATTATTTATTTCTATTTTTCTATTTTCTTTTGCTGAATTCTTTTTATCGCTTCTTTACAGTCTTCCCTTTTTGAGAAAGCAGAAAAACGCACGAAACCTTCGCCGCCTTCGCCAAACCCCACACCTGGCGTACAGACAATTTGGCACTCAGCAAGCAATAAATCGAAGAACTCCCACGACTTCATTCCCTTCGGAGTACGACACCACAGATAGGGTGAATTCTTACCGCCATACACTTCAAAGTCCAAGGTTTTTAGTCCATCGGAGAGTATCCGAGCCGTTTCGCGATAATAGCAAATGTTTTCGTTGAGTGCCTTTCTGCCTTCGGGGGAGAAAGTTGCCATTGCTGCCCGCTGCGTGATATATGAAGTTCCATTGTATTTGGTTGATTGACGGCGGAGCCACATTGCTTGCAAGCCCGTCTCCTTCGGTACTATTGTGTAGCCACAGCGCAAGCCTGTGAAGCCAGCACTCTTGCTGAAGCTATGCACTTCTATGGCCACTTGCTTTGCTCCTTTAAGCTCATAAATGCTGTGGGGTACATCACTGTCTTCGATAAAACACTCATAGGCAGCATCAAAAATAATGATACTTTTCTGCTTGATAGCATAATCAACCCACTGTTGCAGCTGCTGACGAGTCAAAACAGCACCTGTGGGATTGTTGGGGAAACAAAGAAAGATGATGTCAGCCCTTTCTCGCGGCAGTTCAGGTATAAACTTGTTCTGGGGTGTGCAAGGCAATTGCAAGACTTCCCTTCCTGCCATTATACTACTATCAACATAGGCAGGATACGACGGGTCACATATAGCCACACGATTGTTGGGCAGGAACAGTTCATTGAGATTGCCTAAATCGCTACCAGCACCATCGCTGACGAAGACTTCGTCTAATTCGAGGTCAATACCACGGGGATTAAAATCATTTGCAATAATAGCCTGACGCAGCCAACTGTAGCCTTCTTCTGGGCCATATCCCCGGAATGTTTCTGCTCCCCCCATCTCATCAACAGCTTTGTGCATAGCTTCAATGATTGGTTTGGACAATGGGAACGACACATCGCCAATACCCAAATGCAAGAGGCGGTGAGAAGGATGTTGCCGACTGTATTCCTGCGAGCGAAGCACAATCTCTTTAAAGAGATAGCGATCGGGCAACTGATTGAAGTTGGGATTCTTATTCATTGCCAATTGGATATTTTCCCCAGAACACTTGTTTCGCTGTACCTGTCATCATTACCGGTTGATTATCGCCAGCCCACTCAATGATCAAATTACCACCGCGTAGATGTACCTTAACAGGCGATGTTACCTTTTGCACCTGAATTGCTGCTACTGCTGCAGCACAAGCTCCCGTACCACAAGCCATCGTTTCACCCGAACCACGTTCCCAGACCCGCATCTGTAAATCGTGCGGGCCCAACACGCTGACAAATTCAACGTTGGTACCATGAAGAAAATGAGTATGGGTGCTTATCTGTGGACCTATTGCGTTTATCTCTTCCGTTGAAATCATCTCCGGACGAAAAAACACAGCATGAGGATTCCCCATATTTACTTCCACGAAACGAGTGGGAGCCTGTAGATTGAGCGTATCCGCATGAATGGTAGGGATACCCATATTCACGGTTATTTGTTCTTCACCCTCAACACTGTATGCAATGGTGATTTCTCTAATACCCGATAGTGTCTCGAGCGTCATGTGTTCCCGAGGACAGATTCCGCTTTCGCGCAGATATTTTGCGACACAGCGCGAGGCATTTCCACACATCTCAGCTTCCGAGCCATCTGCATTGAATATCCGCATGGCAGCATCGGCCACGGTGCTTGGTTGTATCAGCACCAGTCCATCGCCACCCACCCCATAATGGCGGTCGGCAATACGACGGGCAAGTTGAGGCAAATCCACCGAAGCAATCATTGCACTGGTGTATAACTGGAAGCAATCAACATAGACATAATCGTTGCCTATGCCGTTCATTTTGAAGAAAGGAAGAACCTGCATCAGAGATATCAATTGATAAACAACAGTTCCCGATATTTGGGCAATGTCCACATCTCATCATCAACAATGAGCTCCAGTGCGTCAGCATGTTCTCGAATCTCAGCCATTAGCGGCAGCACCGTGTTGTGATAAGCGATAGCTTTGCTGCGCTCATCAGACTGCCGGTTTGCTTTGTGGCGAGCCTCGGTCATCTGTTCCACACCTGCAAGAATAGCACCCGAATGATTTTCTATCTGACGAATTATGCTATAGTCCATGGCATTGAGACTCTTCACTTCCTCTTCGGCAAACACCTGTTTCACAGCGAGCACGTTTTGGAGCAGCATGGTCTGGTATCGCTTGGCGGCAGGCAACACGTGATTGACCATGAGGTCACCCATGACACGACTTTCTATCTGCAGTTTCTTCACATAGGTTTCCCATTTCACTTCGCAACGGCTCTGCAGTTCAGACTTATTGAGCACATGGGTTGTCTGGAACATCTTTATAGTTTCAGGCGTCAGATAACGGTCAATGATGAGAGGTACGCTTGTTTCGCAGTCAAGTCCGCGACTGGCAGCCTCCTTTTTCCATTCATCGCTATAGCCATTGCCTTCAAAACGGATATTCTTACAGGCCACAATGTAACGCTTAATCACATCGAAGAGCACGCGTTCTTTAGGTTCGCCCTTATCTATCCGACGGTCAACTTCCTCCTTGAAGAGCATCAACTGCTCTGCCACGGCCGAATTGAGCGCCAGCATGGCTGCGCCGCAGTTGGCCGATGAACCCACTGCACGGAACTCAAAGCGATTGCCCGTGAAAGCAAAAGGCGAAGTGCGGTTGCGGTCGGTATTGTCGAGCAGGATTTCAGGAATGTTGCCTATGCCGAGTTTCATCTCCTTCTTGGCATTAATAATGATGGCTTCTTCGGCCTTGGCATGTTCCAACTGGTCGAGCACAGCACTAATCTGCTTGCCAAGGAATACAGAAATAATGGCTGGTGGTGCCTCATTTGCACCCAGACGATGCTCGTTAGTGGCACTGACGATTGAGGCTTTCAGCAATCCGTTGTGACGCTGAACAGCCATGAGCACATTCACCAGGAAAGTGATGAATTGCAGATTTTGGTAAGGATTCTTTCCTGGAGCCAGCAGATTGATGCCTGTATTTGTTTCCAGCGACCAGTTGCAGTGCTTTCCGCTACCATTGATACCCGCGTAGGGTTTCTCGTGGAGCAGCACACGGAAATGGTGTTTGGCTGCCACGCGCTCCATGATAGACATGACAAGCAGATTATGGTCGTTGGAAAGATTCACTTCTTCATAAACAGGAGCCATCTCAAACTGGTTAGGCGCCACCTCGTTGTGACGGGTGCGAACGGGAATACCAGCTTTGAGCGCTTCAAATTCCACCTCCTGCATGAAAGCCAGAACACGCCCGGGAATAGCACCGAAATAGTGATCTTCCAACTGCTGACTCTTTGCACTTTCATGTCCCATCAGCGTGCGTCCGGTCAACATCAAATCGGGACGGGCATTATAGAGTGCTTCGTCAACGAGGAAATACTCCTGTTCCCAGCCCAGGTTTGTATGAACGTGTTTTACGCGCTTATCGAAATAGCCGCAAACTTCTCGTGCCACATGACACAAGGCTGCCGAGGAACGAATCAACGGAGTCTTATAGTCGAGTGCTTCACCCGTGTAGGCCACAAACACGGTGGGAATACAGAGCGTGTCGCCTACCAGGAATACAGGACTTGAGGGATCCCACGCAGAGTAACCGCGCGCTTCGAAGGTGTTGCGAATACCGCCACTGGGAAACGATGAAGCATCGGGCTCTTGCTGATAGAGCGCATCGCCGCTAAATTCTTCCAGCAATGCACCAGTTTTATCGATCGAGAAGAACGCATCGTGCTTTTCAGCAGTTCCGCCGGTAAGCGGCTGAAACCAGTGGGTAAAATGGGTAGCACCATGCTCAATGGCCCACTTTCGAATACCAATGGCTACCACTCCTGCAATCTCACGACGAATGGGCTGACCATTATCCACATCGTCGAACAATTCATCAAGTACATCTTGAGCAATGTACTCTTTCATTTTTTCACGCGTAAACACATCGCGTGCAAAATAATCCTTTACCTTGCCTTCTGGCACGTCAACAACAACAGGTGTGCGGTTAAATGCTTTCTTAAGCGCATCGAATCGGATATTACTCATATTTATTCGTATTTTGAAGCCGTTTATTGTTTTTAATCGGATTAAAATCGATTTTCGCCCGCAAATTTACATTACAAATCGAGTTTTTGCAAATAAATGACAATATTTTTATAGTCATCACCCCAAATCAAGGCTAAATTGATATATCTGCGCAAGTGAGTATGCCCCTCAATTCGCCAAATCCATTCCAGTGCAACAGCGCAAAGTGTTTATACAAACAATTTTAACAAGACAAGTACACAAACAAAAAAAAGAGAGTCTCAATCTTTCGACTGAAACTCTCCTGATAAAAAGTGGCGGTTACCTACTCTCCCACATTGCATTGCAGTACCATCGGCG
>CAJOIX010000018.1 GCA_905234815.1 uncultured Prevotella sp.
GATCCAGGCAGTGTGCCTTCCCATGTGAAGCTGTCGCCGCTCTTGGTCATTTCCAGTCCGCTGGTGGGTTCCCATCCCTGCACGGTACCAAGCAGATAGAATTTTTCAGGCACTGAGGGAGTATATTCAGGGAAGGTCGGGTCTTTATAGCTGGGATTGGAAATGTAGTATTTGAAGTTCGTACCGCTGGCCACGAGTTTATAATTTGAAGCTGACTTACCGGCCTGGGCAAGCGTAATGCTACCGAACAGGCCCAGAATCTTGTAGCTTGTGCCTGTCGATTCCAGCCAGTAGCCTGACCCTGCATGTCCTTCGGTGTAAGCGCTCTGGTTGTGAACACCAGCTGCTTTGCGGGCAGCAATCATCTTCTGCAGATTGGTCTTGTAGGCTTTCCAGTGAGGCAGGAAGATGCAGGGCGTGCCTGGCAGGGTAAGGATGAAAGCATTGGCAGCCTCGACATTGTTTTTAATATGGTCGTCTTTCTGATAGGTGTCGTGGTTATCGACGAAGGTTACAGCGTAGCGCTGCATTCCATTGCCAGAAGCGCCGTCGCCAGCCATACCTTTGTTGGAGAAGTCGCCAGCAAAGTTACCGTCGTTAAAACGTTGCAGTGCGCCATAGTAGAGGGGATAGTCGAAGGCGGCCGAGGTCTTGCCGGTGGAGTTGATCCAACCTGTCACAGCGTCGTACGAGCCGTCCCAGTATTCGCCAACAGAATAGGTTACATTGGCTGCATTGTTATACATCTGGGTGTAATAGCCGCTGTAGCCCTTCACCATGTCGATGCGGTAGCCGGCAAAGCCCATGCTGTTAAGCAGGAACTGACAGTACTTCTTGCAGTTGTTCTGCACTGTGGTGTTGGTGTGGTCGAGGTCGCAGAAACCGCTGAACCCTTCGCCTGTATCATAGTTGCCAGTTCCCACATTTTCGTCGCCTTTGGTCACATATTGGCTGTAGGGTGTGGGCCACTGAATGGAATAAGAGCCAACGGTCTCGTTGGGGAAGTTGTAGGCATTGCTCACACCGCCCCTATGGTTAATAACCAAGTCGGCCAGGATACCTGTGCCTTTCTGCTTGAACGTAGAGATCATGGTCTTCAGCTCGGTTTCGTTACCGAACGAGCTGTTCCAGTTGCTAATCCAATACACCGGGTCGTAACCCATGGAAGGGCTGCCGGCCGGTTTACCTGCCTGGGGAATCCAGATCAGGTCGAACGAGTAGGCCATCTGGTCGGCCTGTTCGGTCAGTTTGGTCCATCTGGAGTCTGAATACGAGTCCCAATAGAATGCCTGGAGCATCACGCCTTTGTACTGGGCAGGCCAGCCAGTGGCTGCCGTCATCGTCAGCGACGAGAGGCAAACCGCAAAAAGAAGTAATAGTTTTTTCATCATGTTACTATAGTTTTATTCAAGTTTTTTTCTTTATCAAGAATTAGAGAATTAAGCCTCACCCCAGCCCTCTCCTCAAGAGAAGGAGCTTATTTTTCCCTTGAGGGAGGGGGGGCTGAATTTCTTATTTCTTCAGCAGCTTGCGGCCGTTCTGGATCACGAGTCCTTTGTAGTCCTTGCTCACGCGCTGGCCGGCCAGATTGTAGATGGCATCATCGGTTGCCTGAGCGTCAGCATCGAGGTTGCTGATGCCTGTCGAGGCGGTAATCACTGCCAGCTTCGAAGAGAAGTTGTAGTAGCCGCCATTTTCGAAAGCAATGTCGTCGGTTTTCGAAGCACCGTTGTTGAAGATGAGACCAGTGACTTTGTCGGCGGTGATGGTGGCAGTTGGGGTGTATTCCCAGCGATAGACATCGTAGCCGGTCGATGGGTTGGTGCCAACCTTTGTGACGTGGGTTGACTCTCCCGGCCATTCCGAATAGATATTGCCGAAGCTGCCCCAGGCCCACACATTGACCTTGGACCACTGGCGGTCGTTTTCAAAGTATGCGAAAATCTTGTCGCTGACAAAGGTGGCGCAGCTTGGGAGCGTCCACACCACGGGCTCTTCAAATCGGAATTCGCGTGTGATGACGTCCGACACCACGCCCGACTTCAGCAGGCCCACCTTCAGGGTGCAGTCGTCGCTGATGGTGATTTCCGTACCGCTGTTCACCTTGGTTCCGTTGGTGGCGGTGGGGATAGAGCCGTTGGTGGTATAAACCAGCTGTGCGCCGCTGGTGGCGCTCACGGCTATGAGCTTGGCCTTGAACTGCTCGGTGTAGGTTCCCGAGGGTTTGTTGACGAAGGGAATCTCCAGTTTCTTGGCCATGAAATACTTATAGTGGGTACCCGAGAGCACTTCCTGCCATGTGGCGGCTGCGGGGGTATAGCCGGCAGTGTTTGAACCAACTATAACCAGCAACCGAGCATCGCTATTGTCATTTACCTTGATGGAGCGTGCATAACAGGTTTCTTTGGTGTTCAGATTGGTATAGCTGTAACACTGATTAATAATGCCGGCTGCCTTGCGTGCATCGATCATGGCCTTGATTTCGTTGGGATAGGCCAGATAGTGCTTCAGAAACACGCAGGGTGTGCCTGGGTGGGCCAGCATCCATGCGTTGGCGGCGGGGATGTCTTTCTCCAGCGGACCATTAGAAGAACCGTCGGGACGCTTTTCGGTGTCGTGATTCTCAACGAAGGTTATGGCATAGCGATAGGTGTCGAACTTACTGGTATAGCTATTTCTTGAGGTAGTGGAGACGAGCGGCATGTTGCCGTCGTTCGCAGCATTCAACTTTGTCATATCACTTGCGTTGAACGCGTTGCGGCAAACATATTTGAACTGGAAGTCGAAGGCGGCCGAGAGGGGCTCGCCGGTGCCGTTGAGTCGTGTGCCATTAATCCAGTTGCAGATGGTGGCAGTGCCGTCCCAACATTCGCCCACAGAGAATTGTGGCTTGGCGTAATCGTTGTAGAGGGCTGTGTAATAGGCACTGTAGCCTTTCACCATGTCGTAGCGGAAGCCCACGTAGCCCAGATCGTCGATGAGCATCTTGGTGTAGGCCTTGCAGTTGTTCTGCACATTGGCAGAGGTGTGGTCGAGGTCGCGCATACCGCCCCAGTCTTCACCCGTGTCGTTGGCACCGAGCGTGACCGTGGGGTTCTGCTTCTTGGTATTTCCGCCGTCGTCGTTGCCGCAAATGTCGGTCGATTTCAACTGATAGGTCACGCCATTGTAGGTCTCGGCGGGGAAGTCAACCCAAGAGCTGACGTTCTTGCGGTGGTTAATCACCACGTCGGCAATGGTTCCAATGTTGTTGTTCTTGAAAGTGTTGATGAGCGTGCGCAACTGGTTCTCATCGCCGAACGACGATGTATAGCGCTCACCACCGGGAAACCAGTAGAAGTCGTCGTAACCCATGGACGTGCCGTTGCAGTTGCCGCTTTGGGGCAGCCACACCAGGTCGAAATAACCTTTGAAGTCGGCGGCACGCTTGGTCATGATGGGCCAGGACGCATCGGCGAATCCGTCCCAATAGAATCCTTGGAGCATCACGCCGCCGTAGTTGGCAGGCCAACCCTGGGCGTTAACCACGAGCGAGAAAAGAGCAAAAATTGCGGAAAAGTAAAGCTTTTTCATATTTTTGGTTTTTAGTTTAGTTTGCAGCAGATATGCTTTCAACTTACAAATATAGATTTTTCCAATTTTCCCCAAAATGTTTTAACATTTCCCTATGGGAAATCGTTGCGCAATCGTTTGCTCTTTGGGCTGATTTCGGGGCAATCAGCCGGCAGCTGCATAATTGTTTCACACCGAAAAATGCCAACTGATTTTCAGACAGTTACACCACGCATTCTAAAAGCTATGCTTTTGGCGTGCAAAAGCTATCCTTTCGGAGCGTAAAAGCTATGCTTTCGGAGCTCAAAAGAATAGCATTTAATACTTTTTTTAGGAGTTCAGGAGTTCAGGAGTTGCAGGAGTTCAGACAATACTTTTTTAGGAGTTCAGACAATACTTTCCTGAGATTGGAATTATTCTTAACGAATTTTTAACATCAATTTTTAACTAATTTCGAGGCTGCAAGCCGACCAGATTTTTATTTTGGGCGCTGCGCTTGATTTCGAGCCGAGAGGCGGCCAAACTACTGGGACGTGACAAGCAAAAAAAAGGGGCGCTCCCTTTGCAGGAGCGCCCCAAAATGGTATTATTTCTATAGATTAACGTAGTTGGCTAATGGTGCAGTAAGAATGACCTGTGCACGAGGGGTAGAACTTAATATGCACCGGACCTGTAACTGATACAGGAATGTTATCATTAGAACCGTTCACAATGTTGTCCATCGTGCCGCCCCAGTTGCCATCGAAAGTGTCCCAAGTGCCATTGCCCTTGAACTTAATTTCGCCAGCCTCTGTGAAATCGGCATAGCATTCCCAGAAGTCTTCACGCATATTGTATGTCATTTCAACGCCATGGTCCCAGTCGTTGCCCACAGCGCTACCTACAACGTAAATAGACTTGATAGGCGTCAGCTGATAGGTCATGGCAGCAAGGTCAACGTCGATCATATAGAAACCAACGAGAGATTGTTGAGCCTCTTCGTCCCAAGGAATCCAGCAGTTTTGCTCTCCTTCCTGAACGAGGGTTCCATAACTGCCGTTGGGATCCTGACCCCAGTCGCCGTTCCAGTCGTTCTCGTTGGGTCTGAATTTGAACTCACCATTCAGATAGTACGAACCCTGATACTTGCCATCGGCATTGGCGCCATAGAGCGGATGAGCTGTGCTCCAGCCACTATCGTTACCAATCTCGTAGATGTATGGGGCAAAGGAGAGAACCTTGTATTCCCATGTCTGATCGAGCATATTGAAAGTCAGTACGAGGATCTTCCCATCGGCAGGAATATCGCTGATGCTGAAGTTTCCGCCTTCGTTGTTGAAATTGAACTTGCCTTCTTCCTCAGCCGCAGCCAGACAGCTGTTCCAGTCGCCAGTGGCAATCTTGTCAACAGGTGTCACCTTGAACTCAACAGAAGCGGGATGTCCCAGAGTTTCAAGATCGAGTTTACAGGTGAAAGTAGGATTCTCGTAAGGATCCTGACCGCCATTGCTGAGCGCGAAATCAGTGTTGCCGTTGTCCCAGCCGTTGATAGTACCTGTGAGATAGTAAGCTTCAACGAGCACGGGAGCCTGAGGCACCACCACGAAGGTAACTTCGCCAGCGTCGATCTTCACGGCTGCGCCGTTCTGCACAGCATAGAGATAAACATGGCCAACCACAGTACGTTCAACAGGACGGCGACCATAGAGCGAAGCGATGTAAGCGGAAAGCTCTTTACCCGACACCTGACCGCTGGCCGTGGTGGGAATCACAGTGCCGTCTTCAAACACGATTTCACCCTTGGCCAGTTCTACTCCGTCGGGGAGGGCAGCCTCCGAAACGGTGAAGGCCTGCACGTCGAGTGCTTCGCTCACCTCAACGGTGTTCAAGTCGATCACACCCAGCCCGGCAGCCGAGAAGCCTGGAACAACCACGGCGTCTTCGGCATTGGCCGTCTTCAAACCGGCGAATTCGTTATCTTCCTGACCGCATGCAGCCAAGAACAGGCCCGCAACGGCGAGCATCAGATATATTGATAACTTTTTCATTGTTTAGTCGATTTTAAGTTAATTGATTGATTTAGTCAAATTACTGAACAGGCACAATGCAGATGGCACCAGTGATATCGTTCAGATAGAAGCGATACTGACCTGCAGCAACAACGATGTTAGGACCATTGTTCTCACCGATTGCCGAGAAGTTCTCAAGCGTTGGAGCAAAATCGGTAGCACCCCAGTTCACATCCCAGTTGTCGTTGGCACGGAACTTCAACTCGGTGTCAGCTCCGATGGTAGCCTGTACATACCAGTTGTGAGGAGTAACCTGAGTCATCGCAACACCGCTATCGCTGGGCCAGTCGTTGAAGCCACCAACAACCCACATGGAGGTGTACTCCGTAGGAGCCTGATTGTCGAGCAGAGTCCAGGTGTAGGTCATGTGCTGCTTGTCGAAGGTGAAGGTGTAGAATTCAGCTGTGGGCGAAGAAATAGCCTGAGCGTTCTCGTTGATGATGTTGCCGGCAGGTGAGTTGTCGCCATCGGTTTCTGTACCGTAGCACTTCTCCCAAACGCCGAGGTCATCAACATACCACATCTTCAAATCCCATGCACCAGTGAACTTGGTGGTGTAGGTGTAAACATCGCCACCCTCAGGGAACATCACGGCAGAGATGGCTGCATCGGCACTCCAGCCAGGCTGTGCACCAACAATGTAGAACAGCGATGCAGGAACAGGAGGCAGGGTGTAAGAAGTGGTTACTTTGAACTGAGTTTCAGTAGAATAGATTGTAGAGGATTCCTCCAGTCCGGGCAGGAAAGCGCGCACGCGGGCTTTCACAAAGGCTGTGAGGGGGAAGTCGGCTTCAGAGCGGCCGAGTTCAACCAATCCGGTGGTCACTGCGCCGGCAATTTCGCTGGCAGACAGCGTGATGGCCAGAGGATTCTCGTTGCTGGTCTCGGTGAGTTGCCATTCAGACCAGGTGCTGCCGTCTTCCGATACAGCAAACTCCATCATGTAGGTGATGGCGGCGGTGTAGCCATAGTCGGGCTGATCTACCTGGAATGTCATTGCGGTAGAGTTGTCCAAGTCGATGGTATTGGCCGTAATGCCAGGGGCATAGAGCGCAAAGCTACCGTCGGCGGGAATCACGAGCGTAGGATTGTCGTCGCGGTCCGTGGAGCAAGCAGTGAAGGCTACCAATGCCAGAAGCATAGATGCGAATATATTAAATTTTTTCATTTTCAATTCTTTTTAAAAATGTGTTTATGCTTTCGTTTAGTTGTGTAGGGCAGCGGGCTGCTGCCCTTGACACATACTATAGAGACTTAATTACCAGTATAACCAGTGTTCTGCTTCAAATTAGGATTGGCAATCAGATCACTTGAAGGCAATGGGAATACATTGCGATAAGAAGCGAGCGTTGCACCAGCGGCAGTACCGCCGAGCCAAACGCGGCGCGAACCGGTGAAGTTGCCGAAGCGAACCATATCCATACGGCGACGGCCTTCGAAACCAAACTCGCGGCTCCATTCGTCTTCAATCTCGCTGAGCGAGAAGCCGGCCAGGTTGGCATCGGCATGGGCGCGGGTGCGCAGAGCCTTGATGTAGTTCAGACCAGTTGAGCTTACAAATCCACCATTCAGGCGAGCATCGGCCTCGGCATAAGTCAGATAGGCCTCTGCCAGACGGAAGAGCGGGAAGTCGTAGTCGGTATGTTCAGAGTTGTGAGCCTCTGTGCCATCAGCATGGGTGTTAAGGAATTTCACATAGCCGTAGCCATTGGTGAATTCGTCTTCTTTGTCCATGGTGTAGGTGTGGCCTTGGGTCATGAAGAGTGCACGGTCGTCACCAATTGCTTCGCTCACGTCAAGAGGAGAGCCTTGAAGAGCATCGGCATTGATGCCCCACTTTTCGGCAAAGTATGGTTTGGCGCGGATACCACCCCATGCAGAAGGAATACCGGTAGGATAGAGAGCAGCGTCATCAGCATTAACCATACCAGCTGTGAGGAATACGCCACCCCAGCTCTGTGTCATCTCACCGTCGAACAGGATTGGGAAGACGATTTCCTTCTGTGCACCGTTGGTGTCGTTGTCGCCCATGAAGAGAAGCTGGTATGCAGTGTAGCCGTTGAACGAGGTGGTGTTCAGCTCATAAGAAGAGTTGATGGCCTTCTCGGCATAGTCGCGGGCGTCGGCCCAGCGGGCTGTGCCAGTGTAAACCTCTGCATTGAGGTACATACGCTGCAGGAGCATATAGCCAGCCACTACGTCGGCACGACCATAGGTTACGCCCTTGGCTGCGGCGAGCACGTTGGTCTCAGTACCTTCGCCAATGATTTCCTTCAGTTCGCTCTCGATGAAATCAAACACCTGTTGGCGGGTAGCCTGTTCGGGTGCGGCTGAGCTTACGTGAGTGATGAACGGAGGATTGGCATACATGTCCATGAGATAGTAGTAGTAGAGAGCGCGCATGAAGCGAACCTCTGCCTGCTTGTGGCCGTAGTCGTCGAGATCGGTTGGAGCGGTGTCGAGGAAATAGTTGCAGAGCGTGATACCGAACATACAACGATAGTAGAGACCGCGGAGCAGTGCATGACCGTCGCCCCAAGTACCACGGTTGAATTCAGGAATACCAGCGTCGGTGAGCCAAGCGCAGAGAGCCTCGTCGGAAGGCAACTCGTTGGCATACCATACAACACGCATAAACACTGACATACCTTCGTCGATATCGCTGGGAAGGTCGCTCGATCCGTGAGGGCCGGTCAGACCTGTCAGTGCCAGGTTGCCGTAGATCTTGTTCAGAATACCATCCCAGTCAACAGTGGTGGTCTGCTGTGGGTTGGGGTTGTCGGGATTCAACGAACCACCAAAGATGGTAGCATCGCCGGCACATGCGGTAAAGCACAGCGTGGCAACACCCACCAGGGCCACAGCCATCATATTTTTAATACCTTTGATATTCATAATGATTTTTCCTTTTTATTTATATTTAATAAGGTAAAGATTAGAAGTTCAGGCTCACACCCAGTACGGTTGTGAACGGACGAGGATAGATTGAACTTTCGATACCGCTCTGGATTTCAGGATCGAGACCATCGTAGTTGGTGATGGTGCAGATGTTCTGTGCGGTAACGTATGCACGACCACTGATGTTGCTGCCGAAGAATTTCTTGAAGGAGTAACCCAGTGTCACATTGTCAAGTTTGAAGAACGATGCGTTCTGAATCCAGCAGTCGGAGATGGGCTGGTTTTCAGATGCTTCTGTCAAACCATACTTCAGAGCGAGGGTTGGGATGTTGTGCAGGAAGTTCAGCTGCGAACCCAAACCGGCGGCGCTGACGTAAACACCATTGATGTTGGCATTGAACACGTGGTTGCCGAACGATGCGCGAGAGTTGAAGCTGAAGTCCCAGTTCTTGTATGTCAGTTTCGAGCCAAGACCCATGGTCACATCGGGATCAGCGTGATAGTAGAAATACTTATCGCCACTGTCGATGGTACCGTTACCATTGCGGTCAACGAAGGTGTTGGGAACAATCTGTCCGTTCTCGTCGTACACCTGACGATATACATAGAACGAGGTAGCGGCGTGACCAGTCTGGTAGGCCTGAGCGTTCTTCGACATACCTACGCCACCATACTCGATGAGGTCGGAAGCCAGGTCGTCAATCTTGTTCTTGTTGTAGGTGAAGTTGTAGGTTACTTCCCAGTTCCAGTTCTTGGAAACAACGGGACGAACAGTTGCCTGGAGTTCAACACCCATGTTGTGGAGCTCACCGATGTTACCAACGGTCTGTGCGCCGAAGTTTGCACCGGCAGGAACGTAGATGTTGTTGATCAGGTCGGTGGTCTTACGATAGTACCAGTCGCCGCTGAGCATGAAGCGATCGTGCCACAGAGAGATGTCGAAACCGGCATCGTAGGTGGTGGTCTTCTCCCAAGTCAGGTCGGTATTGTAAACACCTGGGCGAACGGTCTTACCATCGCCGAAGAGGGGATAGTAAGCGTGGTCGTAGTTAGAAGTAAGGGTTGGGATGTAGTAGAAATCGTAACCGATGTTCTGCTGTCCGGTCTTACCATAGGTCAGACGCAGTTTCAAGTCGCTGATGGTCTGATTGTCGCGGAGGAATGCTTCTTCCTTCACACGCCATGCAAAGGCTGCTGCAGGGAAGTAACCCCACTGGTTGCCCGGAGCGAAGCGCGACGAACCGTCGGCACGCATGGTGAAGGTGAAGAGGTAGCGGTTCAACAGCGTGTAGTTCAAACGGCCAATCCAAGAGCGCAGGCGGTTTTCAGAAGCCCATGCGGTGATACCGGTGGGTTCATTGTACTTCGAACCAGCACCAACAGAAGCGGTCTCAGGAATGATTCCGTAGCCGTAGTTGTCGCTGGAGAAGTGGTAGCGCTGCCACTCGTAACCAACCTGAACGTCGAGGTTGTGAACATTTTCCTTCAGTTCTTTGGTGTACTGCAGGAAGGCATTGAAGATGTTGTTGTAGTTGCGGTTCTTATTCCAACCGTTCCAACCATAGTACCAAGAACCTACATAGGGGCTCTGGAACGACTGCTGCTTAGCGCGGGTCAGGTTGCCAGAGAGGTTCACCAACAGGTGCAGGTCTTCAAATCCGTGGATTGCGTAATCCAGGCCGAAGGTGCCTTGATAAGTGCGGTTGTAACTGGTGGTTCCGTTGTTCTCAACCATGCCTACAGGGTTCACAGTAGCGTTGCCGTCCTGAGTGTAGAGCCAGTTGGTATCGTTGGGATATTGAGCGCCTTTGTACCACTGGTAGTAACCGGCAAAGTAGTCATTGTAGATGGGCTGGTTCAAGCGAACGGGCTTGGTGGGGTCCATGTAGGCAGCTGCACCAACAGCGCCATTGTCCCAACGGCGGGCACCGTCCATCACTTTACCAGAGATATTCAGGTGCAGGTGGTCGTTGAGCAATGTGGGAGCGAGGTTGAAGCTACCGGTGTAACGACGATAGAATGTCGATTTCACAATACCAGGCTGATAGGTGAAGCCCAGAGATACGCGGTAAGGCATATTGGCTGTACCACCAGTGATGGTGATGTTGTGGTCGGTGCTAATTGCAGTGCGATAGATTTCGTCCTGCCAGTCGGTGTTAGCAAACTGCTGCACCATTTGTGTGGCACCTGTCTCGTCAACAACGGGCACATAATAACCTAAGAGTGCATATTCAGGGCTGTCGTAGCCGAAGTTCTCGCCAATGAATTTCTGGAAACCAGGGCCGTCGAACACGTCGAGGGTCTTGGTCTTGGTAGAAATCGAAACATTACCGTTGTAAGACACTTTGGCCTTCTGACCAGCCTTACCTTTCTTGGTGGTGATGATGATTACACCATTAGATGCGCGAGAACCGTAGATAGCGGTGGCCGAAGCATCCTTCAGCACGGTGAAGCTCTCGATATCGTTCGGGTTGATGGTAGAGAGCGGGTTCATGTGCGTGATACTAGAGGCATCAATCTGCAGACCGTCGATTACATACAGAGGCTCGTTGGATGCAGAAAGCGACGAACCACCACGAATACGAATCTTGGAACCGGCACCAGGAACACCACCTTCGTTGATGATATTCAGACCGGCCACTTTACCAGAGAGCATGTCGTCGGCAGAAGTCTGCAGACCGTGACTGAGCTCATCGGGCTTGATAGCGGTAACAGAACCGGTCAGGTCGTTCTTCTTGGCACGGCCATAACCGATCACCACTACTTGCTCCAGGAGCTGGGCGTCTTCGCCCATAGTGATGACAACTGTAGGAGCAGCCTTGGCCTGTGCATCGGCAAAACCGATGTAGGTTACGGTCAGAGTTACGCCTTGTGGGGCTTGAAGGGTGAAATTACCGTCGATGTCGGTCACGGCCATTGTCTGTGTTCCTTCAACACGAACAGTAGCTCCGACCACGGGATCGCCGAAATCGTCCTTCACATGTCCATTCACAGTGATTTGCTGAGCAAATGCACTGGCGGAAAGAATGAGACCGAATACAACGGCCAACATTCTCAGAGGCATTGTAAATTTTACTTGCTTCATCATTTTTAGGAATTAAAGTTAATAATGTATAAAAATGTATATGGTTTGATGCAACTTCTTGGCGCGTTTCCACGTCTAACAGAAGAACATTAATCAATCTTTACACTGTTCACACACGACTTAGGCCAAGAGCTTTTGGCACTTGGCTTCTCATTTTTTCAATTACAGCGCAGATATAATCTGCAATGATTTTTTCTGACGTCATTTTTCATGGTGGTGCTGACTTTAGGCCTTGCCGGCACCTGAGTACTCTTAGGTTAGATGTCGCCAGGTAAAGAGCGACTTTCTATTGCAAAATTAAATTTTGATAAATTTATTAAACTTTTTTATTGTAAAAAAAATTACTTTTGCAAATGTAATCGTTTGCACACGCTCTAAACCTTATTTTAAATAAGGGTTTGCGAGCAGTAATTTTTTCTTTCTACTTTTGAACAGCTAAAAACCTTTGACCATGAGTAATCCAGGTCCTATGACTATGAAAGATTTGGCCGAACATTTTCATGTTTCGGTAGCTACCGTATCACGTGCTCTCAGCGATAATCCACGCATTTCGAAAGAACGGAGAGAAGCGATACAGGCTTATGCCCGACAGCAGAATTTCACCCCGAACATCATCGGTGCGCACCTGCGCCATAGCAAGTCGCGACCAGTCAAGATGATTGGCGTGATCATACCCCAACTCCCCCACTATTTCTTCTCCACCATCTTGGCTGGCATTGAGGAAGAAGCCTCGGCCCACGGCTACTTGGTGCTTATGGCAAAGAGCAACGAGGAATACGACCGCGAGGTACGCATCTGCCAATCGTTTTTCAAGAATCAAGTGTGCGGGCTGATTGTCTCGCTGGCAAAGGATACTCACAATTTCGATCATTTCCGCCTTTTCATTGATCATCAGATTCCGATTGTTTTCTACGACCGCATCTGTACCGGCATAGATACATCACGTGTTGTTGTGGACGACTATACGGGAGCGTACAATGCCGTGAGTCATCTCATTGAGCGGGGGTATCATCGCATTGCCTTCTTTTGTTCCGATATGACCATGCAGATTTCAAAAAACCGCTATAACGGTTACAAGGATGCTCTGTTCAAGCATGGTGTGAAGGTTGACGAATCGCTGGTCTATCTGTGCGATAACCGCGCGGCGGCTGAGTTGCTTACGCCACAAGTGCTGGCTGAGCCCAACCACCCCGATGCGTTCTTCGCAGTGAACGACGATACGGCCATCGGTATTCTATACGCCACAAAGAAATTCGGATTGCGCGTGCCGGAAGATGTTGGCATCTGCGGATTCACCAACGGCGAGCGGGCAGTAGCCACCGACCCTCAACTCACCACAGTGGAGCAACGCGGAAAGCGCATAGGCGAAGAGGCTGCCAATATCTTGATTAGCCAAGTGGAAGGATTGTTGCCTATCGATCATGTGGAAAAGCGACTGGTCCGCACGAAACTCCTCATTCGTGGCACCACGAGGTAGTGAAGAGTTCATAGTTAAGAGTTAAGAGTTAAGAGTTAAGAGTTAAGAGTGATGAGTGAAGAGTGAAGAATTCTTAATGCATGAATTATAAGAAAAAAGAAAATTTAAATTGTGAATTACAATATTGTATAATCTTAAATATGAATCATAAGTTATGGATTATCAATCTAAAGTAAAGCCGAACATGAATTTCTGGGGGCTTTGGAATCTAAGTTTTGGATTCTTCGGTGTGCAGATTGCGTATGCGCTGCAGAGTGCTAACATCTCGCGTATCTTCGCCACACTGGGTGCCGATCCGCACTCACTGAGTTATTTCTGGATTCTTCCACCGCTGATGGGTATGATTGTTCAGCCCATTATTGGTTCATTGTCCGACAAGACATGGACGCGCTTTGGTCGGCGCATACCCTATCTGTTCATCGGTGCTGCGGTGGCTGTGGCTGTCATGTGCCTGCTGCCCAACGCAGGTTCGCTGGGTTTGACCATCTCGGCAGCCATGGTGTTCGGATTGATTATGCTGATGTTGCTCGACACCTCCATCAATATGGCCATGCAGCCATTTAAGATGATGGTGGGCGACATGGTCAACGAAGAGCAAAAGGCAAAGGCATACTCTATCCAGTCGTTCCTATGCAACGCCGGTTCGGTGGTGGGATATGTATTCCCCTTTGTGTTTGCATGGATTGGACTCAAGAATGTGGCTGCCAAGGGTGTTGTGCCCGAATCGGTGGTCTGGTCGTTCTATGTTGGTGCGGCCATTCTGATTCTGTGCGTCATCTACACGGTGCTCAACGTGAAGGAGTGGAATCCTGAAGAATATCGTGCATACAACCCTGTGACGGAAGAAAAAGAAGACAAGGCCAACTGGTTTACCTTGTTGAAGAATGCACCTTCCACCTTCTGGAAAGTCGGTCTGGTGCAGTTCTTCTGCTGGGCTGCGTTCCTGTATATGTGGACCTACACCACAGGCTCTATCGCCGAAACGGTGTGGGGCGATACCGAAACTACATCGAAAGCATTCCAAGATGCAGGCGACTGGGTGGGCATTCTTTTCGCCGTTCAAGCAGTGGGAAGTGTTGTTTGGGCTGCCGTACTGCCACAGTTTAAGAACACGAAAATGGCTTATGCCCTGTCGCTGGTGATTGGCGGTATAGGCTTTGCCCTGGTGCCGTTCATGACCGACAAGTTCTTGCTGTTCATTCCGTTTGTGATGATTGGATGCGCTTGGGCCGCCATGCTGGCCATGCCATTCACCTTTGTGACCAATGCCTTGCAGGGCTACGGCCACATGGGAGCCTATCTTGGTCTGTTCAACTGCACCATTTGCTTACCGCAAATAGCGGCTTCTGTGGCTGGTGGCGCAATTTTGGCATTGGTTGGTCACCATCAGTATTCAATGATGATTGTGGCTGGCGTGCTGCTTCTCTGCGGTGCCGTTTCCGTGACCGCCATTAAAGAGCACAAAAAGTAACAAATAACAGCAGTTAAGGAGCGAATATCTTCGCCATCCGCTTTGGGGTGGCGAAGATGTTCCGCGTAATCGTTTGCATCTATTATTAAAAAGTTAGTACGCGCGAGCGCGCTATCTGTTTAAAAAGTATTGTGTAATTTTGAAAACGCAACTACGCAATCTAAACAATACAAATCTATATACCATCATGAACATTCACTTTTATATAGACTATTCTACTGTGTTTGGCCAGGAATTGGTGCTGAATGTGGTGGAAGGTGCTCAATCTGCCGATGAGCATGTTGCTCAGTATCGTATGCAGACAGCCGATGGGCTGCGCTGGGAGTATAATCTGCGCTTAGGCCGCAAGCGTCCTTTGCAGATTTGTTATTTCTACTCATTGGAGCAGGCTGGTATGAGTGCACGCAGAGAATGGGCCGTGCAGCCCCATCTGCTGGCACTCTCCGCACAGAAAGCGCAGGAGATAACAGTGTACGACCACTGGAACGACATTCCCTTCGACTCCTATCTCTACTCGTCGGCCTTTACCGACTGCATCCACCATCGCCCCACTGCCCCACTGCAGGCGAATGCGTTCGGACAAGTGGTGCGCTTACAAGTGCTGGCCCCACAGTTGACTGACAGTCAGCGACTGGTTTGCGTGGGAGCCGATAAGGTGCTGGGCGAGTGGGATGTGAAGCGTGCATTGCCCATGATGGAACAACAAACCAACGAGTGGGTGGTTGATATTGATGCCACACAGTTGGAAAGCCGCCGCTTGGAATTTAAATTTGCTGCCGTGAGTGGCGATCACCGCGAGTACGTGACCTGGGAATCTGCCGACAACCGTGTAGTGGAACTGCCCCTCTTGGGCAACGGACAGGCCGTGGTCTATGCACTGCCACAGGCCTTCTTCAATATCGAGGAGTGCCGATTGGCTGGCACCCTCGTACCCGTCTTCTCGCTCCGCACCCGAGGCAGTTTCGGTGTAGGCGATTTTGGCGACCTGAAACAGATGATAGACTGGGTGGCACAAACCGGCCAGCGTGCGCTGCAGGTGCTCCCCATCAACGATTCTACCACCACCCATACGTGGACAGACTCTTATCCCTACTCCTGCATCAGCATTTTTGCGCTGCATCCTCAATATGCCGACTTGCGCCAACTGCCCCCACTGAAGGATACCAAACAGCGCAATAAGTTTGAACGTCTGCAGGCTGAGCTCAACGGGCTCGACAAGATAGACTACGAGCGTGTGAACAATGCCAAGACCGAATATCTGATGCTTATCTACCAGCAGGAAATGGCAAAGATTCGACGTTCGACCGCCTTCAAGCAATTCTTCGACAAAAACCAACAGTGGCTGGTGCCCTACGCACAATACTGCTCGCTGCGCGAAAAGAACGGCACTGCTGAGTTCCTCACATGGAAATCGCACCAACAGTGGAACGAGCGCGACCGCAAGGCGCTCTCCGACCCCACCGCCAAAGAATATCAGGAAGTGGAATTCTACTACTTCGTGCAGTTCATACTCTATTCGCAGATGCAAGCCGCTCATGAGCATGCCCGCGAAAAGAAAGTGGTGCTCAAAGGCGATATCCCCATTGGTGTGAACCGCTATGGTTGCGATGTATGGATGGAACCCAAATACTTCAACCTGAATGGACAGGCCGGTGCGCCGCCCGACGATTTCTCGGTGAACGGACAGAACTGGGGCTTCCCCACCTATAACTGGGATGCCATGATTGCTGACGGCTGTCAGTGGTGGGTGCGCCGATTCCAAAACATGGCACAGTTCTTCGATGCCTACCGCATTGACCACGTGCTGGGATTCTTCCGCATTTGGGAGATACCCATCGAGTCGGTACACGGCTTGTTGGGACAGTTCTCGCCATCGCTCGGCATGAGCCCGGAAGAAATTGAAGCCTACGGATTGGCTTGGCAGGAAGAGCAATACACCCGTCCCTTCATTGCCGACTGGGTGCTCGACCGTGTGTTCCACGAATTGAAGGCTGAAGTAATTGAACAATTCCTCGATCACGCCCATGACGATATCTACACGCTCAAACCGGCATTCGACACGCAGCGTAAAATTGAAGCCTACTTCGAACCGCTCATTGCTGCCGAACAAGGTAAAAGCAATATCGGCAAGCGGGAGTCGGAACTCGATAAGCTCATTTGGCTGCGCGACGGTCTCTACGCTCTGGTGAGCGATGTACTCTTTGTGCGCGATCGAAAAGATGCCAACAAGTTCCATCCGCGCATCACGGCTCAGCTCGACTTCGTCTATGAAGCACTCTGGGACAGCGACAAGGAAGCCTTTAACCGCATTTACAACGATTATTACTACCGCCGCAACAACCAGTTCTGGTACAACGAGGCCATGAAGAAACTGCCGCGACTGGTTGAAGCCACCCGTATGCTGGTGTGCGCAGAAGACCTCGGCATGGTGCCCGACTGCGTGGCATGGGTCATGGATCAGCTCCGCATTCTCTCACTCGAACTGCAGTCGATGCCGAAAGACCCCAGCGTGCGCTTTGGATATCTCGAGAGAAATCCCTACCGCTCGGTTTGTACCATTTCTTCGCACGATATGCCCACGCTGCGCCAGTGGTGGGACGAAAATCCTGACCGCACACAGACATATTACAATACTATGCTCTATCGCGAAGGAGCGGCCCCACACCCACTGCCCGGATGGCTCGCTCACGACATCATTGCGCGTCACCTGGCTTCGCCATCCATGCTCTGCATCCTGAGCATACAGGACTGGCTCGCCATTGATGAGCAACTCCGACTGGCCAATCCCGATGCCGAACGCATCAACATTCCGGCCAATCCGAAGCACTATTGGCGCTACCGTATGCACCTGAATATCGAAGATCTGCAACAGAACAACGAGTTCAATGCCCATATGCGCCAGCTCATTTCGCAGTCAGGTCGCAACATCTAAGCATTTTTCACATCGTTGCTTGCAACCCTTTTACCCAAACAAAATACAAAAATATTATGATTACGCGCATCGAAATGGTCAGCCCATTCCTCAGATGCAGGAACTGGCTGAGGATTAGCACTTGCTGTCTCCTACTTGCTTCGAACCTCTTGCTTTTTGCTGCTCCATCGAAAAAGAGTACCGTCACACGCATCGACCCCACCGACTGGTATGTTGGGCTGAAAGATGCCTCGCTGCAATTGATGGTCTATGGCCACGGCATCGCCGCTGCCGAGGTTTCTACCGACTATCCTTCGGTCAAGATTGATTCGCTGGTGCGACTCGACTCGCCCAACTATTTGCTCGTGTACCTCAATTTGGAGGGAGCTGAAGCAGGCGAGATGACGCTGAATTTCAAGATTGGCAAAAAAACTGAAAAGTATAAATATCTTTTGAAAAACCGCGAGAAGGCTGGCGAGGAGCGCGTGGGATTTTCCAATGCCGATGTGCTCTATATGCTCATGCCCGACCGGTTTGCCTCTGGCTCCACAGAGAACGACCAGATAAAAGGCATGAACCCCTACACCGTTGACCGCTCAAAGCCCTCGCTGCGCCACGGCGGCGACCTCGAAGGCATACGCCAACACCTCGACTATTTCAACGAACTGGGCGTGACGGCCCTGTGGTTCACTCCCGTGCTGGAAAACAACCGTGCCGATGAATTTGAGCAGAGCACATACCACGGCTATGCCACTACCGACTACTATCGCGTGGATCCCCGCTTCGGTACCAATGCCGAATACAAGCAACTCATTGACGAGGCTCATGCCAAGGGACTGAAAGTAGTGATGGACATGATTTTCAACCACTGCGGCTTCGACCATCCCTGGATAGCCGACCTGCCGGCCAAGGATTGGCTCAACCTGCCCGAATGGCTGGAACAGTCGAAGGGAACGAGCGACCCGCGTGGCACTGATTTCCTGCAGACCAGCTACAAGCTCACACCCGTGATGGACCCCTACGCCTCGCAGGTTGATATGAAAGAAACAGTGGAAGGATGGTTCGTTCCGACCATGCCTGACCTAAACCAGAAGAACCCCCACGTGATGAAATATCTCATCCAAAACAGTATCTGGTGGGTGGAAACTGCAGGCATCGATGGCATCCGTATGGACACCTATCCCTATGCCGACCGCAAGGGCATGGCACAATGGATGGAAGTGCTCGACCGCGAATACCCCAACTTCAACACCGTGGGCGAAACGTGGGTAACCGAGCCTGGCTATACCGCATCCTGGCAAAAAGATTCTAAGCTCTCAGCGCTCAACTCGCATCTGAAAACCGTGATGGACTTTGCTTTCTTCGACCGTCTGGACCAAGCACGCTACGAAGAAACCAACGAGTGGTTTGCCGGACTGAACCGCATTTACGGCTCATTGCTCTACGACTACCTCTACCCCAACCCATCGTCTGTAATGGCCTTCATCGAGAATCACGACACCGACCGCTTCCTCAAAAACGGACAAGACACCCTCGCGCTGAAACAAGCCCTCGCACTGCTGCTCACCATCAATCGCACGCCGCAACTCTACTACGGCACGGAAATCCTGATGAACGGCACAAAAGAAGTGAGCGACGGCTATGTGCGCAAAGACTTCCCCGGTGGATTCCCCGGCGATGCGCACAACTGCTTCACTGCCGAAGGACGCTCGAAAGAACAGCAGGCCATGTTCACGTGGCTCTCACGTCTGCTCCACTGGCGGCAAGGCAACCCCTGCATCATTGGCGGCAAACAGACACAGTTCATCCCCTGGAAAGGCGTTTATGTGATAGCCCGTCAGGCCGAAGGGCGCACCGCACTGACCATCCTGAACGGCACCAGCCACGACGCCACCTTCGATGCCAGCCGCTACGCCGAAGTGATTGGACAGCACGCCACTGCCACCAATGTAATCACAGGCGAGAAGATAGACATCAACAAGAACTTCACCCTCACACCTCGCCAGACCCTCATCGTGGAGTTTTAAAGCACACGAACAACAATCTTTATGAGGATAGCATTTGCACTGCAAAGCTATCCACAAAAAAAAGGCTGAATCCCTCGCTGGGGGTTCAGCCTAATTTTATATCACGCTAAAAAGTTTTAGCGGACAGCAATAATAGAAAATAAGTCATAATGTCCTTTCCCTTCCAACATAAGAAAGGGCAATAAAACAAATTGCTTTTAATGAGATTTTTCTCTCAATAAAAAACAAAGAAACAGTTTTCGCAAAGTTCCAAATCCTCCCTTTCAATCCGTTGATAATCAGGCGCATAGAAATCGCTTTCTAAAAGCTATGCTTTTGAGCTCCGAAAGCATAGCTTTTAAACGACAAAAGGATAGCTATTGCAGCGCAAAAGCTATCCTTTTACTTTTTGGTTGTTTTGCATTGATTTTTTGGGGGATGCGATTGGGCATTTCCCAAAAGAATCAATTGTATGGACTTTGCAGGCTCCGGGGAGCCTGCAAAGCTGCTATTTGATTACTACTCGCTTGCCGCGATGGATATAGACACCCGGGAAGGCGGGCGTGCCTTTCTTCAGGTGGCTCACCTTGAGGCCTTGGAGTGTGTACCAAGCGTCGTCGTCGCCATCGGTCCAGCTGGTGGAGGTGATGCCTGTGGCGGTGTCGAGATCGTAGGCTACAGGACTGCTGAGCGTACCATAGAAGGCATCGCTGATGAACTGGAGGTTGCCCAGGGTGTATTCGCGCGAGCCGTCCCATACGCGGATGTCAATTTGCTTGTTGGCATCGTCGGCAGCCGAGCCCATGATGGTGAGGTAGTAGTAGCCGTCGATGGCCGTTATTGCGCCGCGACATTCATCGCCCACGAATGCTGCCACTTCGGCGTCCTCGATGCGCTGTCCATCTTGCTCAACAATGGCAATCACGTTCATGTTGTCGGGGAAGAGGTGATCGTCCATAGGTTGGAAGTGAGTGAGCGTGATTGCTCTTCTCGGTGCACGCCGCGGGCTGAGCGACTGTGTGGAGAATCGCGGATAGCGGAAGGTCTTGGTCTGATCGGACTTGGAGAGGTAGATATAGCCCTCGCCTGGTGCGATGCTGCTGAGCGTGCCTTCCCATATACCGGCTCCATTGTAGGTGGCCATGGCGGTGCGGGTCTTCACCATATCGTCTTTCTCGGGACTGAGGTCGGCGAAGGCCTCTTCGAGCGACATGACATTGGTAGAGATAGAGCCTATCCAGTTGTAGCCGGGATAGATGGTTTGCGGTGCATCGGCAGGATTGATGGTGTTGCCATAGATTTCAACGTCGGTGGTGGTTGAGAGTTGCATCTTATACATCTTTCCTGGCAGGATTTGTTCGAGCGAACCGGTATAGCCGCTACCATCGATGAGGCAGGTGGCAAATTCTGTCTTGCTCTTAATGTTCTTGAATCGTTTCACCTCTGACGGGATTTTCGGGAGCACATCGGCAATGGCCGTGCTCTGCGGCTGGAGATAGATTGAGGTCCAGGTCCATCCGCGCTGGAGCTTTTGCTTCTGAAGCAGTTCGTTGGTAGAGGTGAAGATGACAGGATAACTGTACGAGCCTACATTGGCATCGGGCGCATAGGTAACGGTGTGCGACACGGTGCCGTTGGGCAGTTGCACTTTGACCACGGGATAGATGACACCCTTCGAAGCGTCGTAGAGGCGGAAGGTGATGTCGCGCTCGGCAGTGGTCAGTTCGGTGACACTGCCACCATAGATAATCATATCAATATAGTACGCGTCGCGCGTAGCCACATAGCGCGGCTTGGCAAGACCACGGCAGAGACCCAACTCGTCGAAGGCGGCAATGATGCTTTGCGAGTTTTCGCTGATCTTATCGCCCACATAGAGTTGTCCGGTGAGCGTCATGTTGCTCTCGTAGAGATTGGTATCAACCGACCAATTGGGCACATCGCCTTCGACGGTGAGCACAATCTTCAGCACGCGACGCAGGCCCAAGCGGTCAGTAACGTAGATATATTCGGTATAGTGGCCCACGGGTACAGTCTGGCTGATATGGAACTCTACCAGGTCTGTTTCGTTCACGACGGTGCCGATGGGTTTGTCAACGGCCATCCATTCGGGCAGACCGGTGATTTCGTAGCTTTGCGGCTGGCCCGTGTTGTTGTAGAGCGGTGCCGAGAAGGTGTAGGTTTCGTTCCACTTCTTGGTGATATTCACTGTAGATTCGCCCGATGTGCCTTCCCAACTTACGCTGGCGAAGTCGGCATGGAACGGCCACTGCACCACTTCGGAGTTGTTGCCGTGTTCATCCTTGATGTAGCTGATAGAAGCAACAAAGTCGTTGTTGTCCATAAGCGGCAGCGAACTGTCGGGGAATGTGAAGTAGATCTCATCGTTGGAAACGGTGAAGTCGAACTGCACATCTTCCATTCGCATCTTGGTAGAACCGGGAACGAGCGACGGAGCATTGGTGCTCTGCTCAACAGGTCCGGAGAGCGTCAATCGTGAGCCGGGTTCACCGAAGTTGGCGGTGCTGAAATCTGTGATCACCTTGCCCTGCTGTGTGCGGTGGATTTCTTCCATGGGGAAGTAACCGACAAGGCCAGGATAACTATTATCCATGCGCTGGTACAGTCGCTCGCTGATGAGTTTGCCGTCGAGCGAAGCATTCCAAATTCGGATTTCGTCAACATCACCGCAGAAGAGGTTGGTGCTCTTCTCGTTGCCAAGCATCTCACCACCAATCATCAGATATTTAGAACTGATGCCTGGTATGTTCGTTTCGGGCAGCACTCTGACGGGTTCGCCATCAATATAGACAATGGCACTTCTGCCTCGACGCACATTGAGCGCGAAGTGGTGCCAGTTGCCGTCGAGATAACTCTTATCGGTCAGTACCACATTCTTCTTCTCGTTGGTGGTAGTGGTGCTGACAGGACTGCCAGTGGGGTGACCGGTTTCCTGAACAGTGAGGTGTTCAAGGATATTGAGTCCCAGCTTGCCTTCGTTGTAACCGATGGTGGAGATGATTTCGCTGGTGGTGTTCTTGACCGTGTACTTCCAGTAGGGGTCTTGACCTTCAGTGTCCACATAGACGGAATCGACATTCTCGCAGATGCTCGTAGCACCGTTGCGCACAGAAATAAGGGTTGATTTCTGCGGATTCTCGGCTTCGGTTCCACGGAACCACATCTCAATGGCATAGTCGTCGGACGAACTTGGATTGAATGTGGTGATGTCAATCTTAATAGGCTCACTGTCTTCGCCACTCAGATGAGCGGCGCGGTTTTCGTTGTTGACATACCAGCTTTCGGTTGGCATGTGCATATGGCGTGAACGGGCACGGTCGGTAATCTGGGTACCATGACCTTCGTCCATGCGCCAATAACCTACGAGACCTGGCGTGTAGGCAGCACGTACTTCCTGACGCGTCTCGTAAAGTTCTTGAGCCGTGATGTCTGAATTCCAGATGGACAGATTGCTGATCATACCTTGCATACCATCGCCACCAATCGACAGACGACCGCCGCTTTCGAGGTCCTTGGCGGGAACATCTCGGCCAATATAGTTAGGCTCAGTATCGTCGGCAGTGACGTAGAGCATAGAGAGGCGGTTGGAGGCGTCGCTCGCGGTCTTCAATTTATAGTTCAGTGCCATGTATATCCACTTATCCTTGGGCAGTTGTACGCCAGTATCGTACACATCAGTTTCCTCACCCACACGGGCTCGGAGATATCCGTCGTCGTGGGTAGAGAGCGACAGGAGGTTATTCTCCGTGCCGAGACTGATGATGGTACCATCGCCCTGGCGGTAGAACCACACATCGAAAGCATAGTCGGTATGGGCCAAATCAAAGCGAGCATCGGTCGAAATTTCCTCGCTGTTCAGTTGAACAGCCACATCGGGATATTGACCATTGAAGAGCACATTGTTCATGCCGCCCTCAATACGGAAGTTGTCGCTCTTGGAGATGGAATTGCCGTTCAGCACCTCGTTGAAGCGCAGATGCATATTGTTGCGATTGAGGTAGGTGAGCTGTCCGTTTTCCGGACTAACCATACCGAGCATCTTCGGTCCGTGAGTGTCTTGTGTCACCTCGATAATCTCACTCTCGTAGGTTACTTCCTGATTGCCGTACTTGCCGAAGGTTTGAGCCTGCAGTTCATAGATTCCATCTTCGGGGAAGACAACGGGTTGGGTGAAAGTGCTACCCGGGTCAAGCGGCTCGTAGCCCAACCGTTGCAGCGAGTCGAGCGGACTCCACTGCTTCACTAGATTCCAGGTGTCGATACCCTTGCGACGATAGCGCAGACGCAGACCCAAAAAGTTGGAGTCGCCGCGGTCTATATTGAACATTTTGGCAATCAGACCACCATTTTCGTCCTTGAAGGCTTTGTTCAGCACCGTGTGGTCAACAGCGAGCTCTACACTCGTGGACGACGGTACGAAGTGAACGCGCAGCGTCACAGGCTCACTCTCAATACTGGCGTCTTTCTCCGATTTGAGCTGCAGCACAATGTTTTCGTAATCGGTCACGCTCGGGTCGCTTTGGGTCACCACAAGTGTCTTCGTGACGGTTTCGTGGCCTTTCATCTTAATGGCACGACCAGCCTGACCATTCGAGAGAACGTATCCGTCTATGGACAGGATGGCGCCATTCGGATTGGTTTTATCCTTCACTTTCAGCACATAAGTGCAGAGATCTTTGGTTTCACTCTGGTTGGACAGTTCCAAGGTGAACTTGGCCTGACCGCCCGTAGGCACATCAGTGATTTCAGAGGAGCCCTTCACTTTGAGCTGTGGGTTCTCCACCTTCATCGTTGCCTCGTTCAGTTTGGTGCCTGGCTGATAATACTTGGTGAAGCTGCCAGATTCATACGGATTGGCTGTCTGTCCGCCACGCGTACGGAAGATTGGGCCCCAACCTGCTGGCGACTTATAGACATCGACAGAGAGCGCAGTGCGAGGATCGCTATCACTCATTGACCAAGCCACAGACGTTGACTTGGTGTTATCGGAAGCAATGGTTTCCGACCCACCATCCGTCATTACCATTTTACAGATGACAAATGCACCAGCATCGTTGAAAGTCACACCTGTCTTCATCTCAGTGTTAACGGCGAACGTATATTCGTGCTTATGTGAGGTACTTTCCTTGAAAGTCTGTTCGGTGGTCTGACTCACTTTTGAGCCGGTGGCAATCGAATAGTTTTCAATCAGCAGCTGATCGTTGGCAAAGGCCTCCAACTTGTCCTGCTCATTATCGGCAATGCGTGCCTGCCACATCTTAATCTGATTGAGAGCGTCTTGTACTTCATCGATAGCATTGGGGTCGTCTGTTCCATTCACAGGCCGATAGCTGGGACAGCCATTTGCGCTAATGATACGGTCCATGCCCCAGAAAATAGAGTCGCTATTGGATTTTCCGAATTCCGGATCGCCTGGCTTCCAATTTGTATAGTACACTACCTTGCCAGGAACAACGGGCGTATTGGCTGCATTCGTATGGTCGCTGGTGATAAAGCCTTCTACCAGACGACTCTTAATGATATTTTCCCAGTTTGGTATCAGGGTGTTTTCGATATATGCCTGCGGATATACAAATGCAGTTCCGAACTCTTGGCTGACAGTGATTCCGTTCTGGTCTTTAATCTGATAGTCGCCGCCCTCTTGTTTGAATAGTCCGAGAATACGGCCATTGCTGAAGAGCAGATTGGTAGAGCGTCCAATATAGGTGTCGCCATTTTCAGGCGTGTATGTCATCGTTGCAATATTGATTGGCATAGACGAAGGAGTGGCCATATCATTGGTCACCGAGTACACATTGGTATTGGTTGCCACAGAGGTATCGGACCAGCCGACAGTGGTAGAAAGTTTCTGCTTCGCGTCGATTTTGAACTTCGAACTTGTCAATACAGCAACGCCAAACGCTGTGCCCGTACTGATCTCAAATGTTGGCGTTTCACTCAGCATAACTCCTCCGGTATCGGAAATAGAGTGAGTCCCTGCCACACTTCTGGAAGTGGAATTGATTTCTTTGTTAGTCAGTGTCGCAACTGAGGTAGAACCCGGCGGACGGCGGATAATCTGATCCACGGCATCGGGACCACGTGTAATGAAGTTGGTGCCCGAACCGATACTACCCAGCACAATCAGATCAAGCGCTTCGGCACGCGAATCGGGAGCCTGCCACATGGTGGTGCGCCCTTCTGTCTTCACGCCCACCGACATATTGATAACGTGATCACCGGCAAAGTTAGGCCAACCTGCCACAAACTCGTAGTCAACATGACCTTCATTATTGGGGGTTATCTCAATGTTACTGGTTTCGTAGGGCATACCCATCTCAATCTCTTCGCCTGCCACAGTGCCTTTCTCTGCATAAACAATGGTGGTGGCACTGGCATCGTTCGAGATATTAACCACCGCATCGAGCGGAATCTCCGAGATAGTTTCGCCCGTATCAAGATTCTTGTAAATCTCTGCTACATCAATATTAAATCCATACAATTTATCTTGCATGAAGATTGGGTGATTGTAAATATACTGATAGCCGCTCTCGCCAATACGAAGCACTTCGACGGAGTCGCGTGTGAAATCGCTATTGGTCACCTCAATTTTCTTCTCGCCAAAGACACCTTCTGGCAGATTCTTCTGCATTACGGTGAGAGTCGGTGTGGCACGATACTGACGCACCATCTTGGCCGAGTAGCTGTAGGTTTCCTTCTCGCCATTCTCTAAGGTCAGCGTATCGGAAAGCATCTTTTCTTTGATGGCATTGGAGGCATCGATTGTGGGCAGGTTTTGAGCGAAGACAGGCAGATTGTCGTAATCTGTTCCGCCCTCAAACTTGATGCTCTCAACTTTGTATTTCAGCGGAGGGAGCATGGCTGAGAACTCACCAGTGTTTTCGTCAGTGGTGATGTAGATGAAGTTGGTCTCGTCGTGATCGCCACCAGCTCTGTATGCTGTGCTCTTAATGTTTTCAGAAGCACTCTCCACGGGAATGTTCTCCGTGCCGAACGAACCGTCGCCATGTTCATCCACGATATAGTTGAACGAGCATTGCGATTCTTTGCCCAGCGACAGTTTGATGGTTGCCTTACCCAGACGGTTGACACTGCCTTTGAAACCAATCGGCGCGTTCTGATCTGAGAAGCCACCATTGATACGACCAGTCACATTGACAAGTGTGGAGTCAACAAAATTGACAACCTCCGCCTGCTTAAAGTCGTAGGTAGATCCGTCGAGCGGGAACGAGGTGAGGCGGTGTCCGTTTCTGTATGCCTCAATCAGGTGATTGCCGATGGGCACCGAGATTTCGTATTCACCATTGCTGTCTGACACGCGAACGCCATCCTTGTCTTGCACCAGCGTACCGTCAATTTTGAACTGGATGCTGTCGGCAGGAATGTTCGTGTTGAGATAGGTCACTTTTCCTCGCAATGGGAACGACGAGATATCGGTGAAGTCGTAGCTGTTGAGGGTGAGCGAACCGTTACCGATAAATCCGTTGCGCGAGGTGGGAGAGAAATTGTGGATGCCCTTCGAGGGAAGGATGGTATAGGTAGAACCGCTTCCTACGAATGGTATTCCGCGAATAATAAATTCACCATTTTGGTTGGTGGTAGCGTAGCGCGAAAGTTGTTGGTCGCTTGGGACGATGTTCGACACGCTGATATTGTTACCCACCGTGGCGTGGCGGCCATTGGGCAGGTCGCTGGCATACGAAGCGTCGAACACATAGCGGTTGAGTCCTTCGTCCATAGGCCAGTAGAGCGCGAGTCCTTTTTCGCGGCCATTGAGCATACGATCGGCATTGGAGGTCAGTTCGGCATCGGTCAGCACATGATCCCAAACGCGCACTTCGGTAATGTTACCGCGGAAGGCATTGTCTTCTTCCACACCAAAGGTGCCACCCACCGAGAAGTTTTTCAGGTGTGTAAACTTGGTTGCGGTGAGCGTTTGAGCAGTCTCTTTATTCACCCGAATGCTCAGTTGATCGCCAGCCTTGCTGACGGTTAGCAGAGAGTATTCCTTATCGGCCAGCACGAGGTCTGTTGAGACTTTTGTATAGTCCATGCTACTCTCTACGAGGTAGGGATCAAACAAGTCAGTTGGAGCAAGCTCTACGCCTGTTCCATTGCCCGTATATTGCAATGAAATTTGGTTCAGTTTTTCCTGTCCGCCATTGAGATAATTTGCTCCGTCGTAGTAAACCACATCGCCAATAGTAATCGTTCCCACTGAGGTCGATTCTAATCCTTTTCCTATGCATAGTGTTGACAGATTCCCTGCCTCAGAAGTGACGCTGGTAACACTTGTTTTAATGGTTATATCACCGCAAGAGCCACGCTGACTGGCACCAATACCTGCAGATGCGTAACCACCTTCTGCATTGATTGAGCCACCTGCAATAATGATATTGCCAGCGTCTTCACGTTCACCTCCACCAATAGCGGCACTTGCGCGCGAACTGACATTCAACGATCCGCTTCCTTGAATAGTCAATGTATTTCCCTTTGAAACGCTGATGCCTGGATTATCTCCGAAACCTGTCACTGTATTGCTGCCTTCCAGCACTATGGTGGCATTGCCCTCGCAGGTGATACCGCTCCAATTGTAGATATTATTGTTCTCACCATTAATGGTAACCCCCTTGAGTTTCACTGTTGCACCATTGGCAATAGAAACTTTATAGTTGCCACCCAAGGTTCCTGTCAACACGTCACCATGTTGTGCGATGTAGTTACCTGTTAGTTGCGACAAGTTTACAGTGGGGTCGTGCATATATTCAGGCGTAAAGCTGGTGGGTTTGTAGAGGCACAGTTCATAGCTGTTGCCTGTATTTCCTCCTATTGCCAGCCGTCCTTCGCCTGGTATCTCGCCGATAACTGCTCCGGCGTTCAAACCTTCGTCAGGACGTATAAACATCTGAACGGTGTAGTCCTTGTCGCTACCGAACACTTTTGCCACCGATGTGCTGTCGGCATCCCATGCAATACCAGTTGACGCACCGTCAACACGCTGCGAGTAGCCCCTGATGGTATTGTCGTCGTTGGAGTCAGACGGATGCAGCGCCAAGCGTACTTCGTCAACAGCCGAGCCGGAGCCGAATGTCACGCGACCGGAGATTACCCCTCGTGCCTGACAGAAACCTACATCGTAGAGGGAGTTTTGCAGAATGTTTCCGCTGTAGGCATCAATCTTGTAGTCGTAGTAGTAACCTGGCTGCACGGTATTGTCCTCGTAGGTGTATTGTTCCGAGGTTCCGCTGGTGGAATTAATGCGAATATATTCGCTGTTGGAGTTGACGTAGCGCCGCGAGATGATGTAGGTGGTATTGCCCGTTCCCACTTGCTCTCCGCTCCACGAAAGGCGCACGGTGGTTTCGTGCGTACCCTTGGTGGCAGCAAAGCTTTTCAGTCGTGAGCCTTTAAGCAGGCCGGCAGAAATCACGTCGCTCTCAAATTGTGAAGCTCCATTGTTGATGGATAAGCGTATTTTATATTGATAGCGCACGGTTTGGTCTTGACCCTGATCGTCAACCACAGAGAGCACTGATCCGGCGGCTGGATTCGCATCACCGCTGACCGTCTTGAACACGGCCCAGTCGGAATTGGCGTCCGAGCGTTTCAGTACGTCAAAACTGACGGTTGAAGCTGAAGTCGGCACACGTGAGTATTGCCAAGTGAGTTTCACCTTGTTCACCACGGTAGTGTCTTGCTGCAGGGCATAGATGCTCATCGTGGGTTTCGTGTTCAATATGGTCGATTCTACATGGCCCAGCCGGTTGAGCAAGTCGGCATCGAGGTTGTTTAGCGCAGTTGTGCTCACCCCGTTGTTGATCCACTCAGTGGGAACGTTGAGCACCATGTATTTATAGTTCTTTTCTGCTTGGACTCGGTTGTCAGTGTATCCGAATGTCATTTTGCCTGCGGCATTGTCTATTGAGCCGCATTTGTTCCATTTCGCACCACTGAGCGCCTCGCCCTTATCGTTCGTTTCCATGCTAAAGATATACGGGGTGCAGGCAAACATTTTTGCTGTGTTTGCCGAAGCGCCATAGGCAGTCCACGAAAGGTCGGCAGAGTTGTCGAATTGTCTGTACGACACGCTCAGGCTCGCTGGGACGGGCACGGTTTTAAGCGCATTCTTTGTATTAAAACTAGAGGTGTATCGCCAATAGTTAACGTTCTCCTTGTCGGTGAGTCGGTCTTCCACTCTGGTTTCTACGTCTATCTGACGCGGATTGCCGGCGCTGCTGGGTATCTCCACCGTGTAGGTCTTTGTGCTGTTCTTGTCGCACTCAAAGGTGTGCTGCTCCTGCACAGTGCTGTTGTCCTGCTTGGTATAGGTCAGTTTGAAGGTGTAAGTAGCCTTGTGGATATGCATATCCGCGAGTTTGCTGCTCACATCGTTGGGCAGCCGGGGCAGGGTGAACTTAATGTTGCTGGTGCCTGAGCGCTCATAGGAGAAATTGCGGACTGCAGTCTGCGAATAGCCAGGACTGGCATCCAGCGTATGGGTGCCCAGCGTCATGGTGTACGAACTACCGTTATTGTGCGTGTACGTATAGTAGAAAGTGAACTGCTTGCCAGCCATCTCTGCGGGGTAGTAGAAATCAATGGCCGGAGTACAATAGTGGTTTTTGTTACCCCATTTTTGGATATTGAAATCCTTTGAGTTGAACTCCAATTCCTGCTCGGAGTTGCCGTAGCCATTGGTGAACCATGCTTTCGTGTTATTCATGTCTTTGCGGGCACGCACCTTGCCGAAGGGATTCTCGTTGCTACCCTCATTCTTGTAATAGATATCGATGAGGTAGTACGTTCTCCCGTTGCCTTGAGCATAGATGCAACCGTCCGACATGGCGTAGGTGTCGCCATCGTCGAGGTCGCAGAGAAAGACGTTGAAGGTAACGTGGTCCTTACTCTTACTCATGTAGAATTTGTCTCCTCGCTTCATCCAGTCTGCTGCATGGACTTGCGTTCCTACCATCATTAAGGCAAAAACAATGAGGTATGCTGCTCGGCTAAGAGCAACAAG
>CAJOIX010000019.1:0-13216 GCA_905234815.1 uncultured Prevotella sp.
TCGTAGGGGTCGTCGCAGTTACACAACACCACCTTTCCGCGGAAGTGCTGCCAATAGTGCTGCAACTCGCGTTCAATGTCAGTCAACTGCGTGTAGAACTCATCCTTTTTGGCCGCTCTGGCCGCAGTTAAGTTTTTATTTGCCATGTGCTAAATAGGTTTAGGCGCGAGTGCTTATCATCGGAGGTGTAGGCTTATGCAAAGCACAAAAGAAGCATGGACGTTAATCCACACTTCAAGGCTTTAGCACTTGCCTACAAAATCCAGATAAATCACGCCCATGCTATATAGCATAGGCATTTGCAATTTATTCTTTCGGATTTTGTTGTTTGAATGTGCTAAATTCTGAAGTGTTTCCGAATAAAAGCAAACGCTTGTTAATAATTCCATCGAAAATTTGCAAGGGGCCGCGCTCGGCCATCATTGCAGGGCAAAGATAAAGAAAAATGTAAATATGTAAAAATGTTTAGGAAATTTCTCTTTTCCACATTATAAAAAAAGCGACCGCGGTTTGATGCCATGGTCGCTTTATTGTTTTTGTCTGTCGTGCCCGATTATCCGAGCACGTGCTACTTTTTGAGGAAGGCCACGCAGTCGGCAAAGGTGGCGAAGGTGTGTTCCTCGGGCACAACGGTTGGGATGAGGTGCATCTGGTGCATGATGTAGTCGGGCTGCGGCTGTATGATGGTCATCAGCACGCGTATGCCGCGGGCCTGCAGGTCTTTGATGGCCGTTTCCATGGCGTAGGCTCCACTCTGGTCCATGAACGAGACGCGGCGCATACGGATGATGACGGTTTCGACGCCGTCGGGCACATCGTGCATGACGCGCTGGAAACCAGTGATAGAGCCAAAGAAGATAGGTCCGCCCAGTCGCTGCACATAGACGCGCTGCTTGAGTTCTTGGGTCAGGTCGCCTTCATCTTCCCAAGGCTGTTCCTTGTCGAAATCGTCGAGGCTCTGGCTGCTGTATTGAGCCTCGGCCAGATCGCCGGCGCGCTTCATGAACAAGACGCAGGCAATGACCATTCCGATGCCCACGGCGGTGAGCAAATCAACGAAGACGGTCATGAGGAATACCACCATGAGCACGAAGGCGTCGGCCTTCGGTATGCGGCGCAAATCGCGAAAACCGCGGAAGTCGATGATGCCCCATCCCACGGTGATTAGGATGCCGGCCAGTACAGCCAGGGGTACATACTGCACCACTGAGCCCAGACCGAGCAGGATGGTCAGCAGGAGCAGCGAGTGTACCACACCGCTCAGCTGCGTGCGACCGCCAGCCTTGACATTCACCACGGTGCGCATGGTGGCTCCGGCTCCGCCTATGCCGCAGAAGAGTCCGGTGATGGCATTACCTATGCCTTGTCCGATGAGTTCGCGGTTGGAGTCGTGCTTGGTCTTGGTGATGTTATCGGCCACGATAGAGGTGAGCAGCGTGTCGATGGAGCCGAGTCCGGCCAGTGTGAGTCCAGGCACCACCGAGGCATTGATGAGCACGAGCCAGTCGATGCCCTCCAGGTTGAGTTCTTCTCTGAGGAAGAACGGCTGAGGCAGTCCGGCAGGAATCTGTCCGATGGTGAGCGCCGCATCGATGCTGCAGAAGAGCGACACCACGGTCATCAGTATCAGCGCCACCAGTGTGGAGGGGATGCGGCGTGTGAGCAGCGGGAAGAGGTAAATGAGCGCAATGGTGCCCAGTCCGAGCATGAGCGCCGTGAGGTTGGCATTGGCCACCTGTTCGGGCAGGTGCATGAGCATATCGACCACCATCACGGGCGATTTCAAGCCCATGAGCGGATAGATTTGCTGCAGAATGATGATTACGCCGATACCGCTCATGAAGCCCGAGAGCACGGGATAGGGTATGTAGCGCACATACTTGCCGATGCGAATCACACCGAAGAGCACCTGAAAGAGTCCGCAGAACATTCCGGCCAGTGCCATGGAGATGATCACGGCCGAGAAATTGCCGCTCGAGGCGGTCCACGTGGCGCTCACCAGCGAAGCGGTGATCACCGTCATCGGTCCTGTGGGACCACTAATCTGCGAGTGTGTGCCCCCGAAAATTGAGGCGAAGAAACCCAGCATGGTGGCACCCACCAACCCTGCCAGTGCGCCCATTGAGGCTGCAGCAGGATGGTCAATGCCGCCAAAGGCCTGAATACCGAATGCCAGGGCCAGCGGCAATGCCACAATGCCAGCAGTGATGCCGCCAAAGACATCACCCTTGAGATTTTCTGTGTTGAAGTATTTCATATTGATGATTGATAAAATGAACGGGCGGTTGGAAATAAGGAAGGATGCCCGCCAATTCGGCCGCAAAGGTAAAAAGAAAAACTGCAATCACCGGCCGTCATCGGAACAATCGCTTTAAGTCTTGACCGAAATCAAGTCGGCGAGCGCCGCAACACCACTTTTGCACACGCTCGTCGCAATGTGCATTCCGAGAGCATAGGTTTTGCCGCTCGAAAGCATAGCTTTTGAACGCTAAAAGCATAGCTTTTGGAGGCCAAAAGGATAGCTTTTGGAAAGCGGGCGTTAAGGGGCTGTCGGTGAAATCTTCTTCAAGGCGCTGCCAGAGCGGGTTTGCGGCGATTGCAAACGAGAGGCGAGAGCGATTTTCGGCGAGGGATGTTGCAGAATGAAATAATTTTCGTACCTTCGCCGAGTAAAATTTTACATTTTTTATTCTCTCAACTGTCGTCCCGCCTCAGGCTGGGAGCTGCGCAGGTTGAACATTTACTCCTTATCAAAAGAATAGCCGTGAGGCTAAAACGTACAATGGAAAAAGATTTTGAACAAATGTCCGATGGTTTTCGGGATGAAAACTTCGGCACGAACGACACCTCTTCAGTAGGTACCGACGCCGAGCGCCCAGTGCGCCAGCGCCGCCCCCGTGTGCGCATACATCGTGCAGAACCCGTGCGCCCACAACAGTCAGAAGCCGGAAGCTTCCGTCCGGAAGGTTTTGGCTCGGCCTTCAGTCAGAACGATTATCGCCCCGCGCGACCCCGCTACGAGCGTCCCTACGACGAGGAACGCCCTGCGCGCTACGGCCAGCCGCGAGACAACAGATACCAACCGCGCGAGGGAGGCTATCAGCCGCGTGCCAACTATCGGCCCCGCTATCAGCAGCACGCCGACGGGCAAGACGATTACCAGCCACGCGAAAACAGATTCCAACCGCGCGAAGGCGGCTATCAGCCGCGTGAAGGTGGCTACCAACGCCGCGAAGGCGGTTACCAGCCACGCCCCTATCGCCCGCGCCAGCAGTACGGCCAACGCGACGGCCAGTACCGTCCCCACGGCCAACGCGACGGCTACCAGCCCCGCCGACCCCATTCGGCCGACTACGACCCGAATGCCAAGTACAGCATGAAAAAGCGCATTGAGTATCGCGAGGAACACTACGATCCCAGCGAACCCATCCGCCTGAACAAATTCCTGGCCAATGCCGGCGTATGCTCGCGCCGCGAAGCCGATGAGTTCATTCAGCAGGGAGCCGTCACCGTGAACGGAGAAGTGATGACCGAGATGGGCACCAAGGTGCTCCGCACCGACAACGTGCGCCTGAACGGACAGCCCGTGATGTTGGAAAAGAAAGTGTATGTGCTGCTGAACAAGCCCAAGGACTGCGTCACCACGCTCGACGATCCGCAACAGCGCAAAACCGTGTTAGACCTCGTGCGCAACGCCTGTCCTGAAAGAATCTACCCCGTAGGCCGGCTCGACCGCAACACCACCGGTGTGCTCCTGCTGACCAACGACGGCGAACTGGCATCGAAGCTCACACACCCGAAGTTTCTCAAGAAGAAGGTTTACCATGTATTCCTCGACCGCGGACTCACCCAGCACGACCTGCAGCAAATAGCCGAAGGCATCACCCTCGACGACGGCGAAATACACGCCGACGCCATTGAATATACCGACGAGAACGACCGCACGCAGGTGGGCATCGAAATCCACTCGGGCAAGAACCGCATCGTGCGCCGAATCTTCGAAAGCCTGGGTTACCGCGTGCTAAAACTCGACCGCGTGCTCTTCGCAGGACTCACCAAGAAAAACCTGCGCCGCGGCGACTGGCGATTCCTCACGCAGCAGGAAGTGGAAATGCTCCGCATGGGCGCATTTGAGTAAAAAACGCCTTCGCAATCATCTCGCCCCGCGGAATAGAAGACGAGTACTACAAAACGAATAAATCACAACACGACTTATAAAAAAATGAAGAGAACAAAAATAGTCGATTTGTTGCAATCGACCGAATACGGAAAGACCGTCAACGTGAAAGGCTGGGTACGCACCCACCGCTCGAGCAAAGCCGTTGATTTCATTGCCTTGAACGATGGCTCCACCATCAAGAATATCCAACTCGTGCTGAACCCCGACAATTTCGACGCCGAGCTGCTGAAACAAATCACCACCGGTGCCTGCCTCTCGGCCATCGGCACACTCGTGGAAAGCCAGGGCGCAGGACAATCGTCGGAAATCCAATGCACCGAGATTGAACTCTACGGCGGTTGCCCGGCCGACTATCCCATGCAGAAGAAGGGACAGTCGTTTGAATATATGCGTCAGCACGCCCACCTCCGCCTGCGCACCAACACTTTTGGTGCGGTGATGCGCATTCGCCACAACATGGCCATTGCCATACACCAGTACTTCCACGAACACGGATTCTTCTATTTCCATACGCCACTGATCACCGCCAGCGACGCTGAAGGCGCAGGACAGATGTTCCAAGTGACCACCCAGGATCTGAACAACCTGAAAGTAGGCGAAGACGGTAAGGTGACATACGACGACGACTTCTTCGGCAAACACACCTCGCTCACCGTGAGCGGACAACTCGAAGGCGAGCTCGGCGCCACTGCACTGGGACAGATCTACACTTTCGGTCCCACCTTCCGCGCAGAAAATTCCAACACACCGCGCCACTTGGCAGAGTTCTGGATGATTGAGCCCGAGGTGGCCTTCCTCGACCAAGAAGGACTCATGGACCTGGAAGAAGACTTCATCAAATACTGCGTGAACTGGGCACTGAAGAACTGCAAAGACGATCTGGAGTTCCTGAACAAGATGATCGACAAGACGCTGCTGGAACGCTTGGAAGGCGTGGTGAGCGAAACATTCGTGCGCCTGCCCTACACCGAAGGCATCGAGATACTGGAGGCTGCAGTGAAGAACGGCAAGAAATTTGAGTTCCCCGTATCGTGGGGCATGGACCTGGCCAGCGAACATGAGCGCTACCTCGTAGAGGAACACTTCAAGAAGCCCGTGATCATGACCGACTATCCGAAAGAAATCAAGGCCTTCTACATGAAGATCAATGCCGACGACCGCACCGTGCAGGGCACCGACGTGCTCTTCCCGCAGATTGGCGAAATCATTGGCGGCTCCGTGCGCGAAGAGAACTACGACAAGCTGATGGGCGAAATCGAACGCCGACACATACCGATGAAGGATATGTGGTGGTATCTCGACACCCGCAAGTACGGCTCCTGCCCCCATGCAGGATTCGGTCTGGGATTTGAGCGATTGATTCTCTTCGTCACCGGCATGCAGAACATTCGCGACGTGATCCCATTCCCACGCACGCCGAAGAACGCTGAGTTCTGATTATTAACCCCATAAAAAAACCGCAGACTATGAAACCGGAAGAAACAAAAAATCCAGTTGAAGAAACTGTAAACGAAACAGTTGAAAACGTCAAGGAATCTATCGCCGACACGCTGAAAGAAAAAGTGAGCGAAGTGGTTGACAACCTCACCTCGGAAGAAAACAAGGAAGCCATCATGGAAAAAGTTGATGCCGTGAAGGAAAAAGTGAACGAGGCCGTTGACAAGATTGCTCCCGAGCCCGTTCGCGAGACCATCAAAGAGAAAATCGACGAGGCCAAGGACAAGGTGGAAGACGTGATTGACGATATGAAGGACCGCGTGGAAGACGTGATCGACGACCTGAAAGAGTCGGAAAGCATTGCTGAACTGAAGGAAAAAGTCTGTGACGCAGTAGAAGAAGTGAAAGAAGAAATGAAAGAGTCGGGCCTGTGGGCACGCATCAAGAGCTTCTGCTGCTGCAAAAAATCCAATAAGTAACATGAAACCACTACGCACTCGAGGCTTCCTCTTTTGGGGAAGCCTCACGCTTTTTCTGCTCCTGCTCATTGCCGTAGCCGTGGTGCTGTGGGCCATGAAAGCAGGCGGCAACGGCTCGCTCACCAAACAAACCGTGAGCAGCGGCCGGCTCGATGTATATCCCGACTTTCATACGGCGCTGGTGAGTCAGCGCGAAGTGGCCGTATGGACGCCCGACAATTATCAGGTGGGCGACTCCGTCGATGTGCTCTATATGCACGACGGACAGCAGATATTCGACTCGCTCACCACGTGGAACCACCAGGAATGGTGTGTCGATGAGGTGATGGGCAGCCTCATGGCCAACGGGAAAATTCGGAAAACCATTGTCGTGGCGATTGCCAACGTTGGCAAAGACCGCTATTTCGATTATTTCCCCCGCAAGGTATTTAACTACCTGCAAGCCGCCGACTTGGCAGAAATCGACACGGCCAGCTACAATGCCGACCGCTATCTGCAGTTCATCGTGAACGAAGTAAAACCCTTTGTCGATGAGAAATATCGGCCGCTCACATCGAAGGAACACACCTTCATTGCCGGTTCGAGCATGGGCGGACTGATTTCGCTCTACGCGCTGTGCGAATACCCCGAAGTGTTTGGCGGCGCCGCGTGCCTGTCCACACACCAGGCGCTCATCCTCTCGGCAGAATTCGACAAAAAGAAAGACCTTATAGAGCGCTTTGCACAAGCCTGGCGCGCCTATGTGAAAGAAAAACTACCGCAGCCCAACACACACTTTATTTATATGGACCGCGGCACGGTGGAGCTCGATGGAGTCTATGCCCCATATCAGGCGCTGATGGACCAGCAGTTCCGCGAGGCGGGCTGGGACGAAAACCACTATCAATCGCTCGTGTTCAAAGGCCACAAGCACATGGAAATCTACTGGGCCGAGCGCTTGCACAAACCGCTGGAATTTCTGCTGGGCCGATAGAAACAATCCCCAAGACTGAACTAAAAATCAATGATATCGTCGCCGGTGTTGGACTCGTTCACCACCGGCGGCGTTGTTGTTTCGCCGTAATAAACGTCGTCTTTGACGTTGCGCTGGCGTTCGGCTCTTGCCGCAGCACGAGCCGCCTTGTCGCGGCGGTATTGCTCCAGCTCGGCCTCGCGCTTGGCCTGGGCCTTCTGATCGGCAGCACTGCCTATCACCGCACCCACGGCCGCACCGCCAGCCATGCCTACTACCGTGCCTACATCTGAACCGCGCGGACCGCCCGTAATGCCACCAATGGCACTACCCAGAATCGAACCCAGCGAGCCGCCAACGTAAGCACCGCTGCCGGTATAGGTGTCGCAACTGGTCAGCAGCACCAGACAGGAAGCAAGAACAAAAATACAAATCTTCTTCATAACGTTATTTGGGTTTGTTTTTCTGAGAGCAAAGATAACCATTCCCCCGCATCCGGCAAGGCGGAAAACCCTATTTTGCAATGGGGAAAATCCTATTCCTCCACCACCCCCACACATTTTGCCGCAATTATTTTGCACTTTCAGCGAAAAAATTTACTTTTGCTTTATCTATTACTTCTTAACCTTAACATCATTATGAGAGTTGAAAACATTATCCAGAACCTGGAACAGAAACATCCAGGAGAGCCCGAATTTCTTCAGGCAGTGAAAGAAGTTCTTTCTACCATTCAAGATGTTTACAACGAACACCCCGAATTCGAGAAAGCAAAAATTATTGAACGCATGGTTGAACCCGAGCGCGTCGTGATGTTCCGCGTGCCGTGGCTCGACGACAATGGCGATGTGCAAGTAAACATCGGTTACCGCGTGCAGTTCAACAGCGCCATCGGCCCCTATAAAGGCGGACTCCGCTTCCACCCATCGGTAAACCTGTCAATCATGAAGTTCCTCGGCTTTGAGCAAACCTTCAAAAACGCACTGACCACACTGCCCATGGGCGGTGCCAAAGGCGGCTCCGACTTTGCCCCGCGCGGCAAGAGCGACGCTGAAATCATGCGCTTCTGCCAAGCCTTCATGACCGAGCTCTACCGCCATATCGGCCCCAATTGCGACGTGCCGGCAGGCGACATCGGCGTAGGCGGACGAGAAATCGGCTACCTCTTCGGCATGTACAAGAAACTGACCAAGCAATTTGAAGGCGTGCTCACAGGCAAAGGCCTCGAATGGGGCGGCTCGCTCATCCGACCAGAAGCAACCGGCTTCGGCGCACTCTACTTTGTACAGCAGATGCTCCAGACACGCGGACTCGACCTGAAAGGCAAGACCGTGGCCGTGAGCGGATTTGGCAACGTAGCCTGGGGAGCCGTAACCAAAGCCACAGAGCTCGGAGCAAAAGTGGTAACCATCAGCGGACCTGACGGCTATATCTACGACCCCGATGGCATCTCGGGCGAGAAGATAGACTATATGCTCACCCTCCGCGCCAGCGGCAACGACGTCTGTGCACCCTATGCCGAGCGCTTCCCTGGCGCACAGTTCTTTGCCGGCAAGAAACCCTGGGAGCAGAAAGTGGACATTGCACTGCCCTGCGCCACACAAAACGAACTCAACGGCGACGATGCCGACCTGCTGCTCAAGAACGGCACGCTCTGCATTGCAGAAGTGTCCAACATGGGATGCACCGCCGAGGCTGTGGATAAGTTCATCGCTGCCCACGCGCTCTTCGCCCCAGGCAAGGCCGTCAACGCAGGCGGAGTGGCTACATCCGGACTCGAAATGACGCAAAACTCCATGCGGCTGTCATGGAGCGCTGCCGAAGTAGATGAAAAACTCCACGGCATCATGCACGCCATACACCAGCAATGCGTCAACTACGGCAAAACCGCCAACGGATACATCAACTATGTACGCAGTGCCAATGTAGCCGGATTCATGAAAGTTGCCAACGCCATGATGGCACAAGGCGTCGTATAAAACAAACAATGCATGGGTAAAATCCGTATTCTAAACATACTCACCGTAGCGGTTGCAATGGCCTTTTATACCATTGCAGCCACTGCGCAAGTATCCCACGGCAAAGCCTCATACTACCCCAAACGAGCCACAGGCGCACGCACAGCCAGTGGCGAACGACTGCACCAAGACTCACTCACCTGCGCCCACCGCAGCTACCCCTTCGGCACAAAACTCCTGGTCACCAACCAGTCGAACGGACGGCAAGTCGTAGTGCGCGTCAACGACAGAGGCCCCTTCATCCGCGGCCGCGTCATCGACCTCTCCTATCGTGCCGCACAGGAACTCGGCATGCTCTCCATGGGCGTAGCCACAGTCAAAGTTGAGCCCTATCGCGGCGATGTCGTCGTGCCCTATCGCGACAATACATCCACCGAACTGCCAGAAATCGACCTCGACGTGACCGTACCTGCCGACCCGCTCCACCCCCAGTGGCAAGAAGAAACAGAAGACCAAAACACCACTGCCAAACCTCAAACATCCACACCTGCAAAGCCTAAAAACACCGCGCCAGCCAACAATACACCGACAAAGACAATAAAACCCCTCAGCGCGCGTTAATTATATAATGGAAAAAATTCCGTTTTTAGACCTACAGGCAGTCCACCTCCCCCACCAATCCGAAATAGATGCCGCAGCGGAGCGCGTGCTCCACAGCGGACAATACCTGCGCGGCGAAGAAACAAAACGCTTCGAACAAGCCTACGCCGCCTACATCGGCACACACCACTGCATCGGTGTGAGCAACGGACTCGATGCCCTCACACTCATTCTCCGTGCCTATATGGAAATGGGCCAACTGCACATCGGCGACGAAGTAATCGTACCCGCCAACACCTACATCGCAACCATACTTGCCATCACCGAAAACGGACTCACACCCATACTCATTGAGCCAGACCCCGAAACCCTGCAGATGGACGCCAACTGCCTGGAAAGCAAAATCACCAGCCACACCCGCGCCATCATGCTCGTCCACCTCTACGGCCGATGCGCCTATACCCAGCAGATAAAAAACATCTGCAGCCAACACCACCTCCTACTCATCGAAGACAACGCACAAGCCCACGGCTGCCAATACCACGGCCGGCGCACAGGCTCCCTCGGCAATGCCGCTGCCCACAGCTTCTATCCCACCAAACCCCTCGGGGCACTCGGCGACGCCGGAGCCGTCACCACCAACGACAGCACACTCGCACAAACCATACGCACACTGGCCAACTACGGCTCCTCGCAACACTACCACTTCGACCACCAAGGCCGCAACTGCCGCATCGACGAAATACAAGCAGCCATACTCGCTGCCCGTCTCCCCTATCTCGACCAAGAAAACCAACAGCGATGCACTCTGGCCGAAATTTATTACGCCGAAATCAACAACCCCCTCATACGCCTCCCGCGCCGACCAGAACAAGGACAGCACGTCTATCACCTCTTCCCCATATTCACCCCACGCCGCGACCAACTCAAACAATTTCTCGAACAGCGCGGCATCCTCACCGACATACACTACCCTATACCCCCACACAAGCAAAAAGCAGCCGCCACACCAACACCCTGCCAAAAAGCTTGCCAACAAATCCCCCTCCAACAAACACCACTCCCCATCACCGAAACACTCCACCAACAAGAACTCTCCCTCCCACTCAATACAGCCCTCACCCCGCAACAAGCACACTACATCGCCCAGCAGATAAACCAATTCGAATAATCACATGATCAAACAATACCTCAAAACACCCCTTCTGCTCCTCGCCCTCTGCAGCACACAACCCGCCTCGGCACAAGACTGGATTGACTACGACGCCGAAGGTGAGCCCCACAACCTCCTCAGCGGCATCGAACTCAAAGGCGAGACACAAGTCTCCGTCTCCAACAACCAGACCCCACTCTGGCTCAATGCCAACAAACACGGACTCAGCTCGCTCGAAAAAAACAACGCATACATCCGAGGCAGCGTCATACGCCCACTACAGCAAGACTCCCTGCGCCACTGGGCCATCGGCTACGGACTCGACATCGTAGCACCCATACACTATACCAGCAACGTCATCGTCCAACAAGCCTTCGCCCAAGCACGATGGCTGCACGGAGTGCTCAGCATCGGAGCCATGGAACTACCCATGGAACTCAAAAACCAAACACTCAGCACCGGTTCGCAAACCATCGGCATCAACGCACGACCCATACCACAAGTCCGACTCGCACTCGGCGACTACTGGGTCATACCAGCCACCAACGGATGGCTACGCATCAAAGGACACATCGCCTACGGAAAATTCACCGACGACAACTGGCAAACCGACTTCACACAACAACTCACACCATACACACAAGGAGCTCTCTTCCACTCCAAGGCAGGCTACCTCAAAATCGGTAACCCCGAGCGGTTCTACCCCCTCACCATCGAAATGGGACTCGAAATGGCTGCACAGTATGGTGGGAAATGCTATTACAACGATGAAACAGGAACAATGGCTATGCACCAAGGCCACAACGGACTGCACGGCATGTGGCGCGCATTCTGGCCCGGAGGAGCCGACTACGGCGAAACAACATACCAAAACGCAGAAGGAAACCAACTCGGATCATGGGTCATGCGCATTAACTACAACGCCGACACATGGCAATTCTCACTCTACGCCGACAAATACTTCGAAGACCACTCCTCCATGCTTCAACTCGACTACGACGGATACGGACAAGGAGAAGAATGGAACACACAAAAAGAACGCCGATACTTCCTCTACGACTTCAAAGACATCATGCTCGGAGCAGAACTACAACTCAAATACAACCCCATCATACGAACCATCCTGGCCGAATACCTCTACTCCAAATACCAAAGCGGACCCATCTACCACGACCACACCAACACCATCAGCGACCACATCGGAGGGAAAGACAATTTCTACAACCATTTTGCTTACGTCAGTTGGCAACACTGGGGACAAGTGATGGGCAACCCGCTCTATCTCTCTCCTATCTACAACACTAATGGAAAGATCGATGTGCAAAACAATCGAGTGAAAGCCTTCCACCTCGGCATCGACGGAAACCCAACAGAAAATACCTGGTATCGCTTATTGGCCACCTGGCAGGAAGGCCTCGGCACCTACGATGCGCCCTACCTGAAAAAGAAACACAATGTAAGCACGATGCTTGAAATTGGATATAATCTCCCACGTGGAGGATGGCAACTCAAAGGCGCATTCGGTGCTGACTGCGGCTCGCTCTTAGGCCACAACTATGGCGGACAACTTACGCTCTCCAAAACCATCCGATAAAATCAATATCCAAAATCTCTACACTATCCAGAACCTCAATAACATCCAAATAATCTAAAAAATCCCTAACCCCTTTAAACCTTTGAAATCAATATGCCAACCATCAGCAAAAAAATCACCATAGCCATCACCACCCTCATCCTCCTCGCATCATGCGACCTGGAAACATCCGACAACGGAAAACTCGACGGACAGTGGCACCTCATACAAATACAAGACCTCACCACCAACCAAACACAAGACCTCACACAACAATACTACTACTGGCAATTCCAAGGAAAACTACTCCAACTCCGAAACACAGAAACCCACGAACAATACCTCCTCCGCTTCCAACACGACAACACAACACTCCGCACCTACGAACCATACATCTACAACCGAGAAGAAGGCGACCAGCCCATCACCGACCCACAACCACTAAACCCCTTCGGCATCACCCAAATCGACCAAACATTCGAAATAGAACACCTCGGCAACAAATACATCACACTCAAATCCCCCACCGTCCGCCTCTCCCTAAAACGCTTCTAACCTCCCATAGCCCCCTCCTAACCTCCCCCCTCAAGGGTTTGGACAAGTAAGCGCAGCACCCCCTCCCAAAAAAAATCCGGTCGGCTTGCAGCCTCGAAATTAGTTAAAAATTGGAGTTAAAAATTAGTTAAGAATAATTCCAATCTCAGGAAAGTATTGTCTTCACTCTAAACTTTGAACTTTGAACTCTGAACTTTGAACTCCCTGGCTTGTCGCGCAGCGCGGACCAACCAGGTAAATTGTTGATAATCAAGGATGTAAGAATCGCGTTTGAAAAGCTATGCTTTTGAGCTCCGAAAGCATAGCTTTTGCGCGCTAAAAGGATAGCTTTT
>CAJOIX010000019.1:13250-41249 GCA_905234815.1 uncultured Prevotella sp.
GGAGAAGGTTCCTCCCCTTGAGGGGGAGGTTAGGAGGGGGCTGTAGGAGGTTAGGAGGGGGGCTTATCAGTGTTATCTGTGATATCTGTGTGACAAGATAAAATTTTCCGTGTGACCCTCACCAAATCGTGAAACCATCCTATTGTCTAATATCAAAACTCATACCCCAGGTTCAGGAAAAAGTAAGGCTCCTTTGTTTTATTACTGTAGCCCACGGAAACCCCTGCAGGCCCAAGCACTGGTATCATAACATAATACGACGCCTGAACACCTGCGAGCAGTTTCTTATCGAACATATTCTTCAAACTCTTCGCTTGTGCACCGCCACTAACGCGCAATTGCAGATATTGTTTGTTGCCTATTCGCTGTTGGGCAAGTATCTGAGCAGCAGCAAAATGGCGTTCTACCACTTCCATATTCCCCACGCCGGCAAAGGGCATCTGTTGTTCTACATAGTGCCCAAAGAAAGTACCACCGATTGCATTGCAGAATGATAAAGGAATAGACGTTCCAAAGAGCATACGCGAGTAAATCATTGGTTGCAGCGTGAAACGACTGCCGAAAGCAATCGCCGTCCGCCAGACCACTTTCACCTCGCTGATGCCCGACCGATTGTTCATACCTCCGAAATCATCTGTCAGATAGGCATATTCCGCTTTGAAGCGAGACCCTCTCGTGGGAAAATAAGGAGAATCCTCACTGTCGTAGTTCACTCGCGCGTGATAACTGAAATAATGGTCGCTCACAAGTGGAATATCGCTCTTCCTGCTCGCTACGAGCGTGTTGCGGTAGTGGAAGTGGTTCCAGCGGAGCCCAGCCTGAAAATTAAAATTCTTGAGATTGAAATTGAGCGGAAGCAGTTCTGCAACGTGCTGGTTGTAGCGCACATTATAGTCGAGATCGCCATCGGAATAAATGTCTAAATCATTGCGCCAAAAGGTATAACTGAATTTCGGCGTTGTGAAACTGCGCTCGTGCATAATCAGTTCCGCCCGCGCCATGAGCCGTTTACTTAACCGCACGGTCATTTCCAAATTAGTGGGCAGCGAACCTTTCAGCGGTATGCTTGCACCGAGTTGCAGGGCAGCATATTCCTCGGAATCAAACCGAAAACCAGCATATACCTGTGCCGTCTTTCTATTGCCTGCGATGAGCACCGCCTGCACATCGCCGTTTTTCCCGACAGGCAGCATCTGGCACTCCGCTGTCTGATAATTCAAATCAATGCGCATGCAAGTGGTCAGTTGCTGAATCAACTCGGCATCGATACTGTCGCGACGGCTCAGATGAAACTTCTGTCGAAGATATTTCTCGTCGGTCGAAGTCATGTTCTTGAACACATATTCCGCCACACGCTGCCTGTCACCCACAACAAACGGCCGCACAGGATGCAACACCGCCGGTCGGAAGTCGTCGCTGATGCCAATCCGTTTTTTCAGTGCCATGAGCTCATCCCAGTGACTCATGGCTTCCTCCTGACCGCGACGAATGAGCGTGTCAATCGCAGCAGGAGTGAAACTCGCTGCCGTGTAGCCCGTGGTATTGGCCCGAATAGCCACATCCGTCATGGCCAAATTCTCATCGTACTTATTCTTACAGTTCACGTCAATAATCTGACTGAGAATACTCATCGGACCGACCAAATCGTCGGCAGTCTTCTCTTTGCCCTGCACCGTAACGCCGATAATGATATCCGCACCCATTGCCCGCGCTATGTCGGCAGGATAATTGTTGCGCAGCCCACCATCCACCAGCACCATATCACCAACTCTCACTGGCGAGAAAGCACCAGGAATAGCCATCGAGGCACGCAGCGCCTCCGGCAACCGCCCACTATGAAAATCCACCTCTGTGTTGTCAACTATATTGGTTGCCACACAAGCAAACGCTATCGGCAAATCCTTCGAGAAATTAAGCGAGTCGGTATAGCCATAAAAAAGCTGCTGGAAGAGTTCGTCAAGGTTTTTACCTTTTATCAGCCCACCATCGTTGCGGTTTTTCTTGCCCACCGTCAAACCAGTGCTCAGACTATAGACAAACTGCTTCTCGCGGTCGGCCAGACTCTGCTCGGCCAGATTCTCGCGGTCAGAAATCACATAATTCCAGTCCAACGTGCGAGCCAACGAATCCAACACAGCGGCATTGTAGCCTACGGCATACAGGCCGCCAATGATACTGCCCATCGAGGTACCCGTCACAATGTCGATTGGGATACCCGCCTGCTCTATCACTTTCAGCGCACCAATATGCGCCATACCTTTCGCGCCGCCACCACTGAGCACCACGGCCACTTTTTTCCGACCGTGCTGTTGCTGCGACCACGCTGGGCTCGCCATCAAACAAAAGACAACGAACACGGGGAGCACTTTGCAAACCCACCAGCTGGAGCGCTGAGGGCCGGCTGGGACAATACGGGATTTCTTCATTTTTCCAAAAATTTTATTCCTGTGCCGTAGCCTGGCGATATTCGAGTTGCTTCGTCTGGAAGTCAGCGTAAGCATCGGTAAAGCGGTCGCGCGCCTGCTGATACTGCTGCTGCGCCAAAAGTAGGTCGGTCATCTTCGTCATGCCAGCACGGTAATAGTCACGGTTCAGACGCAAATTCTCATCAGCCTGCGTAATGGCATCATGGGCAATAACAAGTTTTTTGTGACTCGTTTCAACGGCACTCCACGCACGGTTCATCTGGATGATGAGCTTCTCACCACTGTCGGTCAACTGCTCGCGGGCATCTTGCAGCGCCAAATCCTGCTTCTTTATACTGTGCGAACCACCCCACCAACCACTGATGGGGATACTCACTGTGGCAAAAACAGCACCACCCGAGCGACTCCGATCCATGAAATTGTTATACGAATACGACGCTCCTACACCTACAGCAGGCAAATTCTGACCAACCTTGATGCGCTTGAGAATCTGCTGACTCTCGACATTCTTCTCCAGCAACCGATAGGTCGGCGTGGATGAGAGAACAGCCTGATGGTCCTTTTTCAGCGAAAGAGGAAAATCCGGTACGGTGGCCGTAGTGAGATTCGCGTCAATCACTACATCTATCGCATCCTTCTCGCTTTCTCCGTTTCCACTGGCAGGCAGACCCACATGCTGCGCCAACAGTTCTGAAAGTGTGGCCGAAGCATGAGCAACCTCTGCCATTTGCGCTTCAATCTCACCCCGACGGAGTTGCACCTGCAGCAGATCGTTGCGATTCACAATACCCGCATTAACCCTGAGCGTCACGTCTTTCTCCAGTTCTACGAGCAGACCGTGCATCTTTTCCAGCGTGAGCATCTTCTCCTTGAGCGACACAAGTTGCCAATAGTAGAGTTCCGTGGCACGCGTCACCTTATCCTCCGAGTCCTCCAGCTGTATTTCGTTGGCCTGTGCGCCGACTTTAGCCAGGCGATTACTGCCGACTATCGTTCCGCCGGCAAACACGGGTTGAATAGCAGAAACCGAACCAAACACGCCGTTTTTCAACATGCTGACACTTGTTGGCAAATTGACGCCAGCAGGTAGCAGCGATGACAATTGAGCAGGCAGGTTCAGGTCCATTTCGATGAGCGGTTTGTCCATATCCACCGCCACTCCAAAGGCTTGCACCGTGGGGAAGAACATGGTGAAGGCTTGCTGCTGCTGCTCTTTCGACTGTTCAATGGCGTTGCGGGCCGAACGCAGTGTGTAGTTGTTTTCCACGGCCAGCCGCTTCAGCTCATCAAGCGTATAAAGCGGTTGTGCACTCACACCGTAGCAAGCAGCAAAAAGCAAAAAGCAAGAGAATACTATTCTTTTCATTGTTTTTATTTTTTCATTATTTTCCAATAGGCAATCGGCATAACCGTGAGGATGAAGAACATCGTGAGCAGTGTGCCATAGCAAATAACAGCACCCATAGGCACCCACAACGCACTACCGCCCAAAATCATTGGCACCACACCCATCGACGCGGCGGCCGAAGTGAGGAAGATTGGACGCATACGGCGTACGGCAGCCACATGAATGGCATCCTTCAGCGAGAGGTCTTCTTCAGCCTGCACCTCAGCGGCATAGTCGAACAAAATGACTCCGTTGCGCACCAAGATACCCATGAGCGACACAAAGCCCAGCACACTCGTGATGGAGAAACTTACACCCTGAATCAGCAATCCCATGGCCATACCAAACACGCAGAGCGAGAGACACACCATGATGAGCAATGCCTCGCTCACACTCTTGAAGTGCCACAGCAGCACGAAGAAGATAATCATGACCGACAAGATCAGTGCAGCAGCAATCTGCGGTCCTGTTTCATTGTCAGCCTCATACTGTCCGCCAATCTCCATCTGCATACCCTCGGGCAACTCCAGATGGGCCAGTTTCTGCATGACAAGTTTCGTCACTTCGCCATCGTTCATGCCTCGTGCCACCTCAGCCATCACCGTCACCGTGCGCAGACCATTGCGGTGGCAAATCTGCCCATACTGCCAAACAGGCTCAATATCGGCAAACTGCCGAAGCGGAACACTCGGAATAACCTCGCCCACCGACCGAAGACTCATCAGTGTGTTCAAATCTGTGGGAATAGCAGCCACGATACCTATCGGAATCAACTCGTCGAGCAGATCGCCCTTTGTGGCCTGGTCGGCATCGTCGGTCTTCATTTTCACATTCACATCATAGTCACCCTCCCAGGCTGTGCTGACGGTAATGCCGTCGCCATAGCGGAAAGCCATCTGCATCTCTACTGCCTGATTGGTGATTCCCAATCGGCTGGCTTTAGCATCGTCAATTTTGATGCGGGTGGTAGAGAGCGGCTCCAACATATTGCTGCGCACCAGCAACAGCTCTGGCATCTCGCGCAGAATGGCGGTGATACTATCGGAGTATTGCGCCAGTTCGCTCAGATTATCACTCTTCAAGCGTACTTCGATGGGAACCGAGCAAGAACTGAAGCTCAACTGTTTAATTTTGACATAAGCCTCAGGGAAGTAGCTCGTATATTCCTGAGTAAACTTCTCAACCAACTCTTCTGTTTCTTTCGTGCCCTTTGTGTTGACAATGAACTGCGCATAGTTCTCATCGGGTATCTGCGGTGCATAAGCCGTATGGAAACGTGGCGATGCACACCCCTTGAACGAGGCGATACCCACAATCCGCTCGTCCTTCGCCATCATGTGCTCCAACGAGTCGGCCACCATCTTCGTGCGCTCAATTCCAGTACCGGTAGGCAGATATATTTCTACGGCGAACTGATCTCGGTCGGCCACTGGCATCAACTGTCGCGGTGTCTTTGCCAGTATCAACAATCCGACAATGAATCCAGCCATGCCCATGCCAATCGTCAGCCAGGGATGAACAAAGCACCAGTCTATCAGTTTCTTGTAGTATTTGTCCATCACATCGAGCAGATTAAACGGCTTTCGACCGTTCTGCGGATGAGCAGTTGCAATCGGTTTCTTGATGAAATAATACTGCAGGATGGGCAATAATGTCTGCGCCACAATCATGGAGATGAACAGCACAATGGATATGGCCCATGGAAAGGACAACACGAAATCGCGGAACTGTCCGGTGAGTGTGAGCAGGAAGGGGAAGAACGTGATGGAGATACACAGCGTGGCGGTGAAGATAGACTTCAGGAAATGCACCGTGGCGTCAATGCTCGCTTGCCAGCGTGGCTTCCCTTCGGCCATCATCTCCATGTAAGAGTCGATGATGACAATCGAGTCGTCAACAATCATACCCAGCGTCACAATGAGCGCCGCCAGCGTCACAGTGTTCAGTTCGAGCCCGAACATATAGAACGCGCCGAGCGAGATGAAGATGGTGATGGGCATGGTTCCGGCCGCGACCATCGCCACACGCATTGGCATGATCAAGATTACAACCAGTATCACCGTGACAATGGCAATGAGCAACTCGCGCAGGAAGTTCTGAATGGAGTCGTCCACCACTTTTTTCTGGTCAGTGATGGGCGTCATCTTGACATCGTTCGGAATAGTGTTTTTGATGCGCTTCAATTTCTGGTGAATAGCAGCGCCCATCTTCGACACATCCTGTCCCTTCTTTATCTCCACCGAGAGCAGCAGGCATTTTGTGCCGTTATTGGTGATGTAGGAAGTCATCCGAGGATATTCGCGCTTCACCGTGGCCACGTCTTTCAGTCTGACGGTATTTCCTGCACCATCGGAATAAATCACGGTGTTCTCTACATCGTATATTTTATTGAGCGCATGATCAACGTATATAGGACTTTTATAGCCTTCGTTCTTCACTCGGCCGGCCGAGGTCACAAAGCCTTTAGCCGTCAGAATCGTGCCAATCAGTTGGGAACTGATGCCGTAATGGCTCAGTTTGTCGGAGTTAAGATAAATGCTGATTTGGTCGTGTTGCAAACCATAGACGCTCATTTTTCCCACACTGGGAATCATGCGCAGCGAGTCGATGAGCGAGTTCATATAATCGTTCAACTCACGGTAGGTTTTATCTTTCGACTCCATGGCCAGGAGCAGTGCCGACGTGTCGCCGAAATCATCGTTCACCTGAATAGCCAACACGCCCGTAGGCAGGGACGATTTAAAGACCTGCACACCATGTTTAAACTTCGACCAGAAGGCATCCTTGTCGGTCAGGTCGTCGTTCAGTTCCACCTGAATAATGCTCAATCCGTCCTTGGAGTAACTGACGGTTTTCTCTTTCTTTACTTCCTTGTAGGTAAAGATATATTTCTCCAGAGGCTTCGTCACCTGTTCTTCCATTTCCTGAGAGGTGACTCCAGGATAAACAGCAATCACTATTCCTTGACGAATGGTGAAATCGGGAAATTCATTCTTATTGATTTTGGCCAGTCCGAATATGCCCAATGCCACCAGACAGCTCACCAACAGGATGATGATCTGCCGGTAGTGCATTGACCACTCCTGCAAGCTCATTTTCTTATTTTCTTCCATAGCTTCTTAGCTTTCCAATTCCTTCACCTTCATTCCGTTGCTCACTTTCTGCTGACCGCTCACAATAATTTTATCGCCGCTGGTCAAACCACCGACCACCTGTGCACCTTGTGCCGTTTCGCGGCTGATGATGATCTGGCGCTTTGCCGCGCGACCACCATTCACCACCCACACAAAGGTGTTGTTGTTGGCATCAAGCTGGATTAGATTGGCCGGCACGAACACACCCGTTGTGCCTTGCATATAGTTGGTGAAAGCCTGACAAATCATGCCGGGCAGCAACCGTCCGTCGTGATTAGGAATCGTGGCTCGCACCTCGTAGGTGCGTGAACGCGGATCAGCGCTGACACCTTTCTCGGTCACCACACCCGAAAACTCCTGATTGCCCAAAGCAGGCACAATGACCTTCATCGACGAGCCCTTGGTGATGCGTTGCATATCATCTTCAGGCACGGCAATCTTGACTTTCACGCTGCCGATATTCACCAGCGTCACAACGGGCGTACCAGGTCCTGCCGTTTGGCCAACCTCAGCGCTCTTCGAAGCTATATAGCCTGAGAATGGTGCATACAGTTTTGTATCGGTCAGCGATTTGCGGGCCATTTGTTCTTGCGCCTTGGCCGATGTAAGAGCATTCTCGGTCTGTACCCACTGCATCTCTGGCAGTGAGCCCGCGTCGTGGAGCACCTTCATGCGGTTATAGGTGTCCTGAGCACTGGCCAAAGTGGTCTTGGCTATCGTATAAGCATTGCTCAACGATGTAGCATCCAGTTCAGCGACAACTTGTCCCTGACGCACCGACTGGCCCTCGTCCACATAGATGCGTTTGATTGTGCCCGCGCTGGCAAAGGACAGCATCGCTCCGTTCTGCTCTTCAATCGTGCCAGAAAAGCCCTGCTCGCCATTCACGGCTACGGTCTTGATTTCCTGTACCTTCACGGTGATGGTCTGCTCTTTCTCTGAATCTTTCTTTTCGCTACAGCCAATCAGCAGTAATACGCATATGCTGGCCGCTAAAAAACTCATTTTTTTCATATAGAACAATTAGATTTGACGATTTAAGTTTCTTATGTTTAGACGATTTTACGATTATAGACTTTGCAAATATACTCATTTCGCCTCATTCTGTTCATCTGTTTTTAGATTTTTAACCTCCTCATTTTCTATGAGCGCGGAATTCATGGATAAAAGAGCCCATGAGCGCGGAATTCATGGATAAAAGAGCTCATGAGCGCGGAATTCATGGATAAAAGAGCCCCGATGGCGTTCATGTGCGCTATCGGGGCTTTTGATGGTTATTGTTTTTAAATTGTGAAATTGTGAAATTGTCAGATTGTGAATTAGTAAGTTGGTAAGTTAGTGAGTTGGTAAGTTGGTAAAGATTGTCGAATCACTTGATGAGGTTGGCGATGGTGGCAATCATCGTGGCGATAGAGGCTGTTGAAGAGGAGATGGAGAGCCACTCGGCCAGTGAGTGCGGATTCTTGGACTTGGAGGGCACTACAATTTCGCAGCCTGGGCGTATCTTGGCGTTATGGCCTACCTTGGCCACCTTGCCGTTCATGTAGATGATGTAGGTACGCGAGCGTTTGGCTCGATTGCCGAAGCCGCCAGCCTGGTTGATATAATAGTCGGCACCTTTTCCTTTTTCGTAGGTGACGGTGTTGGGATACATGACATCGCCTGAGATTTTGACTGTTGAGTTGTATTCGGGCACGATGAGCTTGTCGCCTTGGCGGAGCTGGACATCTTTGTCCGACCCGGGATGCCTGAGCGCTTCTTCGAGTTCTATGCCCACGTAGTAGGTATCGCCGAGGTCGAGCTTGGCGAGGGCCACTGAATCGCGGTCGCCGGCCTGCTTCTGGGCCATGTGAATGATGGTTTCCATGCGGCGGCGCTCGTCGGTGGTCATGCGTCGCTCGAGTCGGGCACCGCTGATGTAGGCGCGATCGGTCACGCCCCCGGCTTTCTTGATGAGATCGCTGAGTCGCTCGCTCTTATTGGTGAGCGTGTAGGTGCCAGGGAAGAGGACATTGCCTTCGACAAATACGTTTTGCTGTACGGAGTAGCCCGGGCTGCGGCGGACGTAAACTTCGTCGTAGGGCTGGAGTGTAAAGCCAGGCTGTCCGTCGATGACGAAGCCGTTTTGGAGCGAGAAGGTGAAGGTTTGTGCGATGGTGTCGTCGGTGGTTGTTGCGGCAGGATTGATGATGCGGCGCGCCACATCTACTTTGACTGTGGAGGCGGTTTCTTTGAGTCCTCCGGCCTGTAAGATGAAGTCCTCGATGGTCTCGTTCTCAGCATATTTATAAATGCCCGGATAGAACACTTCGCCGTGGATGGTGATGGTTTGCTGTTCCATCATGCTCTGCTTGGTCGGGATGAAGAGCACATCGTCGTGCTGCAGGGGAATGTCGGGCGAGGTTCCGGCCAGGATGCCTTCAACATCGACCGGTATGACGGTGAGGGTACGGTCGGGCTTCATGCGGTGCATGACGGCACGTGCGGTGAAGGCTTCTTCGGTGACGCCTTCTGCATATTGGAGGAGTGTGCGCACGCTATTGATGCGGTCGCCCACCTGATACATACCCGGGTGGAACACGGCGCCTTTGACTTCCACCATGTTGGAGAAGCGCGGCAGGATGGAATCGACGGTAAGCGAGTCTTCGTCGGCCAGGGTGAAGGTGTTCATATCAAATTCCTCGACGGTGAAGACGGAGTATTCGCGACCGGTCTTGCGAATGAGCCGTACCGACTTGGTGTAGGCATCGCCGGTGAACCCGCCGGCATAGCGCAGGAGGGTGGCGACGCTCTCGGTGCGTTTCATTTCGTAGAACATGGGGCGCTTGACCTTACCGGTGATGTTGACAAGACAATCGTATGAGCCGACTGTGATGACATCGCCGTCGGCCAGGTGGATATTTCCCTTCTGCTGTCCATTGAGTATATAATCGTAGATATCGACTGAGCTGACCAGCCGGTTGTTGCGATAGACCTTGATATCGCGCAAGGTACCAATCTCGTTGATGCCGCCAGCCATATAGAGTGCGTGGAACACGGAGGCAAAGGCCGAGAGGGTATAGGTGCCGGGGACGCGCACTTCGCCCATCACATTGACGGTGATGGTGCGTGTCTGGCCTAAGCCTATTTGTATGCGGCTGCTGGAGTAGCGGCTGCCCAGTTGGTGGCGTATGCGGCTGTTGGCCTGCGCCACGGTGAGACCGCTCACCTGAATCGGTCCATAGCCCTCAATGGGAATGTAGCCGTCGGGGGTGACAGTGGAGTTGATGGACCGCTGGGAGGCTCCATAGATTTCAATGACCACGGCATCGCCAGGTCCGAGCACATAGTTCTGGGGCGTGGCGATGTTCATGGCAGGCTCAAACGAGAGGTTCTTGTTGTTGAAGATATCGCGACCGAAAACTTTCTTTTGTTTTTTTGTGCGCTCGTCCATGAGTTGCTTCACGAGCTGAGCGGTATCGGTGGGCAATACGAGCGAGAGCTCACGGTCCATATCGGCAAATTCTTCCGACTGGACATTGTCTGCCGACAGCGAGTAGCCTGCCGACTGATACTGCTGAGTGGTTCCGACAGACTCTTTTTCCGCCTTCTCTTTGGCATTGTTGGTGCGCAGATTGCCTGCAGCTGCTTCAACCTTTTCGGGCAACTGCGAGAGTCCGGCATCCTTGGCCTGCCGCTGGTAGCGCTGCACCACACGGCGAATCTGCTGGATATTGACACCGCGCTGAATCAGTTTGGTCACAATTTGCTGACGCGAACTGCCGGACTGATATTCTTTCACGGCAAACTGGTAGATTTGCTCTTCGGTCATGCCCGACTGCGCCTGCATGTAGAGGCAATAGGCAAAAACTAAGAAGCAAGAGAGAAGTATTCGTTTCATATACTGAGATGATTGTTTTCCGAAATTTTGATTGTTTTCATGTACCCGCCAGTGGCTGCTGCGTATCAGCCAAGCACACGTGTACTTTATATAACTGATTTTTTTTGAATTTGTTGTATTGGCATACCATTTTTTCCCACCTTCCGCGCGCGTTCGTTTTTATGCGGTGAAGAAAGTCTCGGAAAACAGCTGTTTTTCTCTCTATTTTTCATTGGTTTTCAAAAGCTATGCTTTTAGCCTCCGAAAGCATAGCTTTTGCAACGCAAAAGGATAGCTTTTGAGACTCAAAAGCTATCCTTTTGGAAAACGGGCGAATTAACGCTGCGTTCGACTGTGTTGAAAACCGCGCTGATGATGCTTTGCGGCTACATATTTCTTGTATTGTTTCTTTGTGAAAATTTGTTTGATGCGAGCATCGTAGGCCTTCATCTTTTGTCGCATCATTTGGGGATTCATTCTGACAGCACCCTTTCCGCGCTCGGGCGGTGCTGGCATGATTGTGGCCGAATCGGGTTTCTGCGGTGGTGCCTGACGTGTGGCGCCCGTGGTGCCATCGGCTTGCGGCTTCTTCATGCCATGACGGGGACCGCCTGGGCGGGGCATGGGGAAGGACTGGGCAAACTCCTCGTTCAACTGGAGCAACTGCGCGGCCTGCGTCTTGTTGAGTTTATACTCTTTCACCATTCGCTCGGTGCGCTCTTTGGCCATTTTGTGCTTGTCGAAATGACCGCCGCGGCCTTCTGGGGCCGACTGGCCCATGCTGGTGAGCGCAAGGCTCAAGAGGGCCACAAGACTGAAAATCGTTTTCTTCATAGTGATATGTTTTTTAGAGTGAATAAAAAATCTTGTTCACTCTTTTGATTGAAACAATCCGGTGGCGTTTAATCGCACCCCGCAGATTTAACGTTTCTTTTTGTTCACTATCAGTTTTTTAACTTTCTTTCAGCGTGCGGACTGTCTGTACAATACGCTGCAAGCCCTCCATCAGACGGCTGTGCTGCGTGGCCATGTTGATGCGGATAAAGTCTCGGCCTGCCTCTTCGCCGTAAATCTGCCCGCTGCATACGCGCACCCGTCCACGGCTTTTGAGTATCGCGGCGAGCTCGTTGGCAGTCATGCCCGTGCTGCTGATGTCCACCCATGCAAGGTAGGTTCCTTCCAAACGGGTCACCGTCCATTCGGGCAACTCTTCGCGGAAGAATTTCGACAATTCGAGATAGTTCTTATAAATATAAGCACGAAGCGCATCGAGCCAGTCTTCGCTCTCGTTGTAGGCTGCCATCAGCGCCACTGGTCCAAAGGGATTCAAATCGCACACCTCGAAGATATTGATAACGCGGTCTATTTTTGCGCGCAACGCGGCATCGCTGCAAACAATGTTGGCCGTCTGCAACCCCGCAATGTTGAACGATTTAGAGGGTGAACACAGCGTGATGCCATTCTGCTGACAAGCCTCCGACACCCGACCGAACGGCACATACATCACGCCAGGTATGGTCAACTCGCAGTGAATCTCATCGCTCACCACGCGCGCACCATGTTTCAGGCAGATATCGTTGAGCCGCTGCAGTTCGTCGGCCGTCCAGACACGGCAAGCGGGATTGTGCGGATTGCACAGCAGGAACACTTTCACTTTGGGGTCGGCACATTTCTGCTCAAAGTCGGCAAAGTCGATGCTGTAGAAGCCCTGCTCTTTATCGTACACCAATGGGCTCTCCACAATCTCGCATCCCTGGTTTCTGATGCTGGAAAAGAAACAATTATACACGGGAGTCTGCACCAATACTTTGTCGCCTGGCTCGGTCAGCGCTTTGATACACACCGACGCGGCTGGCACCACGCCGATGGTATAGAGCACCCAGTCGCGCTCAATGTGCCACTGGTGGCGACGGCTGAACCAGTTGATAATGGCCGTGTAATACTCATCGGGCACATGAGTGTAGCCAAACACCGGATGCTGGGCGCGCTTCTCAATGGCTTCGCGGATGGCCGGTGCCACCTCAAAATCCATATCTGCTACCCACAGCGGCAGTATATCGTCTTGCGCATCGTCGTCCCATTTCACACAATTCGTGCCGCGACGCACTACGGGCGTGTCAAAACCATAGTTCATTTTCTTATCTCTATTTTACAGTTGTTGGGTTGTTTGGCATACTGGTCGTAGGTGATGCGACCAATTTCATCGGCCACGATATGCCCCGTGATGGGGTTCTTGATTTCGGTGATGGCGCCACGGATGTCGGCCTCCACCTCCGAATCTTCAAACGCACGGTCGCACGCAGCGTCGAAGGTGCAGTTTTCCAGCACCAAGTCCTTCACGTAGCATAAAGGCTGTTCACCGGCAATATGGCAGTTCACCAGCCGCACATTCTTCGAATGCCAAGCCAGGTATTCACCGTCAAGCTCCGAGTCATAGACCGTCACATTCTCGCACTCCCAGAATGAGTCTTTGGTGACAATCTCCGCATTGCGCACCACTACATTCTTACAGTATTGGAACACATATTTTGCGTCGGACTTCAGTCCATCAACCTCTACATTCTCGCAGTGCATGAAGGGATAGGTGCCCTCGTGCAGCGTGACGTTCTTCACTTTCAGGTTGGACACACCCCAGAAGGTTTCGTCGGCATCGTTGATGGTCACATCCTCAAGCGTGAGGTTGTTCATCTCGCGAAAGAATTTCGGCCCGTCAATGACGCAATGGCGCATCACCATATCGTTGCTATACCAGATGGCAGAACGCGAGCCCACAGCGAAGTAGCAATTCTCTATCAGCGAGCCGTCAACGTGCCACCAGGGGTATTTGCCATAAAACTTACAATCGGTTGCCTCCATGTTGCGGCAACACTTGATGCCAGACTCGCCATCTACAATCGTGATGCCCTCCAGTCGGGTGTTTTCCAATCCAAACAATGGGCGTTCGCCGCCAAATTCTTTATCTTTGATTATTTCCATAGTGCTTGATAATATCCTTGCAAAAGTAAAAATTTTTAGCCGACATCCCATAAAAATCCATAATAAATCTGTATATTTGCAGCCAAACCCCAACCATTTTTTTATTTGTTTTTCTTCACTGTCTGCTGGCGGTGAATAATTTTTACGAGTATGAAAAAAGACAATTGGCATTTCCATACCCGCCAGATTCATGGAGGGTACAGCGTTGATGAAACTTTCTCGCGCGGCATACCCATTCACCCCTCAGCTGCTTTCCACTTCGGCACTTGCGAACGTGCAGCCAACCTCTTCGACCTCTCCGAGGGCGGCAACATCTACTCCCGACTGACCAATCCCACTTGCGACAAATACGAACAGCGTGTGGCCTCGCTCTATGGAGCCGTCGGTGCGGTTGCAACATCGTCGGGCATGGCTGCCACCACTGCGACCATCACTGCACTGGCCAATGCCGGTGAAAACATCGTGGCATCGCCCTATCTCTACGGCGGCACCTACAATCTCTTCCGCATCACCCTGCGCAATCTGGGCATCGACTGCCGCATAGCCCCAAGCAGCGACCCGAAAGATATTGAAGCACTCATCGACAATCAGACGCGCTGCGTCTTTGCCGAGAGCATGGGCAACCCTACTTGCCACGTGATTGACATAGAAACCTATGCAGAGGTGGCCCACCGCCATCAGGTTCCATTAATCATCGACAACACCTTTGGCGCTTGCGGCTATCTGTGCAACCCGCTCGAGTGGGGCGCCGACATCGTTGTGGAGTCGGCCACAAAATGGATTAACGGCCACGGAACGGGCATTGGAGGAATCATCACCGACGGGGGCACCTTCGATTGGGGTAACGGCAAATTCCCACAGATTGACGGTCCGTCGGAAGGATACCACGGCATGAACCTCTGGGAAACCTTTGGACACAAGGCTTACATCACCCGAATCCGTGTGGATATGCTCCGCGACCTGGGTGTAACGGCATCGCCCTTCGACGCATACCTCAACATGATTGGCCTGGAAACACTCGCCTTGCGATTGGACCACGAAGTGGCTACGGCCAGACAATTGGCCCAATACCTGCAGCAGTCGCCCGAGGTGAAGCGCGTGAGCTATGTCGGCCTGCCCGATCATCCCTCGCACGAACTGGCCAAGAAATACTTCCGCCACGGCGGAGGGGCTGTGCTCAATGTGGAGCTGAACGGCTCGCTGGAGCGCACGGCACAGATAGTGGAACACCTGAAACTCTTTGCCAACATGGTGATGATTGGCGACAGCATCTCGGTGGTGACCCACCCTGCCTCCACCACCCACCGCCAACTCTCCGAGGCTGACCTCCTGGCTGCCGGAGTGCCGCCAACATTGCTGCGCATCTCAGTCGGACTGGAGCACGCAGAAGACCTCATCGCCGATTTTGAACAAGCCTTCGAGGCATGTAAAATTTAACATTCACGATAAACCATAATATATATTCGGATGCAATCGCTTACAATTAACGAACCGTTCAAACTGGAGTGCGGTGCAGTGTTGCCCTCCATCACCATTGGATATCACACCTATGGCCGACTGAACGCAGACCACAGCAACGCCATCTGGGTGTGCCATGCGCTCACAGCCTCGTCGGAAGTGGCAGAGTGGTGGCCCAACACCATCAGCGAAGGGCGCTTTCTCGATCCTGAGAAATACTTCGTGGTGTGTGCCAATATGCTTGGTTCATGCTATGGCAGCACCGGCCCGCTGTCGCTCAACCCACAGACCAACAAGCCCTGGTACGACGAATTTCCCAAAGTGACCGTTCGCGACATGGTTCGTGCCCACCAACTGCTGGCGCAGCACCTGGGCATCAAGCAACTGCATCTGCTTGTGGGCAGCAGCATCGGAGGATTTCAGGCCATGGAATGGCTCATCATGGAACCGCAGATTACAAAGAAAGCCGTGCTCATTGCCACCACGGCAAAGATTTCAGCCTGGGCCTCAGCGCTGAACGAATCGCAACGCATGGCCATCGAGGCCGACCCATCGTTCGGCGAACATCGTGAAGATGCCGGACTGGAGGGAATGAAAGCGGCGCGCAGCATTGCGCTGCTCAGCTATCGAGGCCCTGCGGCCTACAACCAGACGCAGACCGACGATGGCGAAGAGCCCTTCCGCCGCCGTGTGCACAGCTATCAGCGGCACCAGGGCGAGAAACTCGCCGCCCGCTTCAATGCCTACTCCTACTATCGGTTGTCGCAGTCGGTCGATTCACAAAACGTGGGACGCCAGCGCGGCGGTGTGGAGCAAGCACTCGCGCAAATCTCAGCCAACACGCTCGTGGTGGCCATCAACACCGATGTGCTCTTCCCGCCCGACGAGGTTAAACGCTTGGCCGACGGCATACGGCAAAGCCGATTCCTTGTGATTAACTCCCACTTCGGCCACGACGGATTCCTGGTGGAAGCCAATCAGCTCAACGAACTTATCTTGAATTTCATGAACTCTGAACAGTAAACTATGAACCACGAACGCTTCCATATAGGACTCTTCGGTTTCGGCAGTGTAGGCCGTGGGCTCTACGACGTGCTCACCCGTCTGCAACCAGCCGAGAAAGCGGTGATCAGCCGCGTTTGTGTGCGCCATCTGGAACGCCACACCGAGCCCAACATCCGCTTCACAGACCAGCCCGACGATATCTTCAACGACCCGGAAATCAATTTCATTGTCGAACTCATCGACGATGCCGAAGCTGCCTACGAAATTGTATGCCGCGCCTTGCGGCAGGGACTGCCCGTGGTCAGCGGCAACAAAAAGATGCTGGCCGCCCACCTCGAAGAGCTCATCGCACTGCAACAGACAATGGGCTCCGCACTGCTCTACGATGCGTCGGCCTGCGGAAGCATACCCGTGATTCGCAATCTTGAAGAGTATTACGACAACGACCTGCTCCAGTCGGTGAAGGGTATCCTCAACGGTTCGTCAAACTTCATCCTCTCCAAGGTATTCAACGAAGGCATGACCTACACCGATGCGCTCCGCATGGCGCAAGAGTTAGGATTTGCAGAGAGCGACCCCACGCTCGACATTGACGGATGGGACTCGCTCTACAAGATTATCATCATCACCGTACACGCATTTGGCATCTACGTGAAGCCTGAGGAAATCTTCACTTACGGCATTTCGAGCATGAACGAGCACGACATTCAGTTTGCCCGCGAAAAGCAACGCCGCATCAAACTGGTGGGCACCGCCGAGAAACTAGGCGATGACCAGCTCTCGGTATCCGTGATGCCCCACCTCATTTCACGCCAGAAATACATCTACAGCGTGGAGGACGAATTTAATGGCGTGGTAATCAAGGGACTGTTCTACTACAAGCAGTTCATGTTCGGACGCGGAGCTGGCGGCCACCCCACAGGTTCGGCAGTGCTCTCCGATATCATGGCGCGACTCTACAACTACCGCTATGAGTATAAGAAACTCCACTCGCCACACAAGCCGACCTTCACCAACGATTTTGCTTTCCGCATCTACTTCCGCTATAGCAACGATGTTGAGCGTGCACTGCTGCCCTTTGCAAAAATTGAAGAGACTTACCACTCTGCCTCCTACAACTATATTGTGGGTCATGTGCGCATGAGTCAGCTCGTCAAGGCAGCACCGCAACTGCGGCAGGCCAACGTATTCCTCGCGGCATACCCCGAAGATTGAGAAAAATCGGCCCTTTCCGTACCCGCTTTTTACCTTCTGGAAAAACAACCGCTAAGCACCCCAATTTCAAAAGCTATGCTTTTACATTGCAAAAGCTATGCTTTCGGAGCGCAAAAGCTATGCTTTTAGAAGGCAAAAGCATAGCTTTTGAAACCCAAAACGCAATGTATTGGAAATCAATACCTTAGAAATTCGTTTTTTTTGAACTAAAAAATCCGCAGATGAGCCGATGGGCTTACCTGCGGATTTTCTTTTATCACGATGGCTAAAGGGTTACTTCAGACTGCCCGCGCTGATGAGATATTCGGCTATCTGCACAGCGTTCAGCGCTGCACCCTTGCGTATCTGGTCGCCCGAGAGCCAAAGGGTCAGGCCATTCTCGGCGGAAATGTCTTCGCGAATACGACCCACGTACACATCGTCCTTGCCAGCAGTGAAGAGGGGCATGGGATAAACAAGCTGAGCAGGATCGTCCTGCACGGTGCAGCCTGGAGCCGCGGCAATGGCTTGGCGTGCCTCGTCGGGAGTAATCTTCCGCTCGGTTTCAAACCAAACACTCTCCGAGTGGGAACGCAACGAAGAAACACGCACACAAGTGGCAGAGCAACGCACATCGCTGTGCATAATCTTGCGCGTTTCGTTAAACATTTTCATCTCTTCCTTCGTGTAGTCGTTCTCGGTGAATACATCAATCTGCGGAATAACGTTATAGGCCAGCTGATGGGGGAATTTCTTCACCACTACGGGTTCACCATTGACCAACTGCCGGTATTGTTCTTCCAGTTCCTGCATGGCTGCAGCACCGGCACCGCTGGCACTCTGGTACGATGCCACACGGATACGGCGGATATGGCTCAACTGTTCAATTGGCTGGAGCACCACAACCATCATAATGGTGGTGCAGTTGGGGTTGGCAATAATTCCGCGGGGGCGGTTCAGAGCGTCTGCAGCGTTGCACTCCGGCACTACCAGGGGCACATCGTTGTCCATGCGGAAAGCGCTCGAATTGTCTATCATCACGCAACCATACTTTGTAATGGTATCGGCAAATGCCTTCGACGTGCCGGCACCAGCCGAGGTGAAGGCGATGTCTATATCGCGAAAATCGTCGTTTTGCTGCAAGAGTTTCACGGTGAGTTCCTTGCCGCGAAAAGTATATTTCCGACCGGCACTGCGCTCCGAGCCAAACAGTACAAGCTCATCGAGCGGGAAATTGCGCTCGGCCAATATCTTCATCAGTTCCTGACCAACGGCGCCCGAGGCACCAACGATTGCTACTTTCATGTGTCTTCTGTGAATGGTGTTAAGTAAAGAATTGCATAGCAACGGAACGATAAACCCTCCGAATACTACGAAAATGCTCCGGCAAAAGTACGCTTTTTCGGAGAAACGAGAGGCGAGTGGCGAAAAATTTGTACTTTTGCAAAGCAATACTTAACAGAAATCAATTTGTCTCGCTTCTTTTCCAGTTGGAGAAGAAGGAGATTTTGATATAAACGTCACCCAAAACGAATGTTCACACTCCCCATTGTCAATCCTACTCTCAGTTTTCTGGTAGTGCTACTGGTCATCCTTTTGGCCCCTATCGTAATGGGAAAATTGCGCATCCCCCACATCATCGGCATGGTGCTGGCCGGCGCTGCACTGGGGCAGTTTGGGTTCAACGTGTTGGAACGCGACGACTCGTTCCAGCTCTTTGGCAACGTAGGCCTCTACTACATCATGTTCCTCGCCGCGCTGGAGATGGATCTTGAGGGATTGCGGAGGCGCAAACAGAGCGTCACGCTGTTTGGTTTCATCTCGTTTATCATCCCATTTTTGCTTACTTGGCTGGTCTGCCAGACCGTTTTGGGCTACTCGCTGACCACCTCGCTCCTGCTGGGCAGCATCATGTCGTCGAACACACTGGTGGCCTACCCCATCGTGCGGCGCTTCAATCTGCAGCATAAGCCCAGCGTACTGCTCAGCGTGGGCGGCACCATGATATCGCTGATGCTGGCCCTGATTTCGCTGGCCGTTATAGAGAGTCTGAACAAGGGCGAGACCGACTGGTGGTTCTGGCCGCTCTTCGCCGTGAAATTCTTCGTTTATGGTGCTGCCATGACGCTGATCATACCGCGGCTCGCACGCTACTTTCTGCGCAAATACAGTGACGCCGTGATGCAGTTTATCTTCGTGCTGGCCATGATGTTCATGAGCGCTTTCTTCTCAGATATGGTCGGACTGGAAGGCATCTTTGGCGCGTTCGTGGCCGGTGTCATCATGAACCGCTACATACCGGCCCTTTCGCCGCTGATGAATCGCCTGGAATTTACGGGCAACGCGCTGTTCATTCCCTACTTCCTCATTGGCGTTGGTATGCTCATCAATGTGCGGGTGCTCTTCACCGACACCAACATCCTCTGGGTGGTGCTGGCCCTTGTGCTCATCGGCACGCTGGGAAAGGGCATCGCTGCCTACGCTGCCAGTTTCATTGAGCGACTGCCGCTCTCATCCGGCCACATGATATTTGGACTGACCTCAGCCCACGCGGCTGGTGCCATAGCCATGATGCTCGTAGGACTGGATATGACGCTGAGCGATGGTAGCCCCGTCATCAACGATACCATTCTCAACAGCGTGGTGGCCATGATTCTGTTCACCTGCATCATTTCTTCTCTCATCACTGAGCAGTCGGCCTTGACCATCACCCTGCGCGACCGCGAACTGGCCAAGGATGAAACACCGGATCAAGACGACGAGAAGATCATCATTCCCGTAAAATATCCCGAATATGCCGAGCAGCTCGTCACCATGGGTATGCTCATGCGCAATCCCAAGCTCCACCGCGAACTGGTGGCGCTCAACGTGGTCTATGACGACCAGAAAATGCGCCGCAATCAGGAGGAAGGACAGAAACTGCTCAAGCAAGTGGTGCGCGTAGCCTCTGCAGCCGATGTGCCCATTACCACACAAGTGCGCATCGCGGCCAACATTGCCAACGGCATCAAGCACGCGTTCAAGGAGTTCAACGCCTCGGAAGTGCTCCTCGGTATGCACATGCACAAAGATGTGTCGAACAATTTCTGGGGACAATTCCACCAAAGTCTCTTCAACGGACTGAACCGACAAATCATGATGGCGCGACTGCACCAGCCGCTCAACACCATCCGCCGCATACAGGTGGCAGTGCCCTCGCGGGCTCAGTACGAGTCGGGCTTCTACCGATGGGTTGAACGACTGTCGCGACTGGCCGAGAACCTCGAGTGCCGCATACTGTTCCACGGGCGGCTCGATACATTGGAATTTCTGCAACAGTACATCCGCAACAACCATCCTGATATGCGTGTCGATTATGAAGAAATGGAACACTGGAACGAATTGCCCCACTTGGCCTCTACCATTTCCGAGGACCATCTTTTCGTGGTGGTAACTGCACGCAAGGGAACCATCTCCTACAAGAACGCACAAGAGCGACTACCAGCAGAGATAAAGAAATACTTTAAAGGGAAAAATCTCCTCATCATCTTCCCCGACCAGTACGGCGATCTCGATCAGAACATGACCTTCGCTCAGTCGCAGCACACAGAAGACCGCTCGGCCTATGAGGTGATACGCGACTGGATCAACCAAGAGTAATCAAATTGTCAAATTGTCAAATAACAAGGTGATACACATTCAAGATATACACAAATCGTTCGGGCAACTCGAAGTGCTTAAAGGCATTGATCTCGACATTCAACCAGGCGAGATTGTGAGCATTGTAGGCCCCAGCGGCGCGGGAAAAACCACCCTGCTGCAAATCATCGGCACGCTCGACAAAGCCGACCAGGGTTCCGTTTGCATCAATGGAACAGACATCACCCACCTGACTGGCAACCGGCTGAGCGATTTCCGCAACCAGCAGATTGGCTTCGTGTTTCAGTTTCATCAGCTCCTGCCCGAATTTTCGGCCATCGAGAACGTGATGATTCCTGCACTGATTGCAGGCACACACCAACGTGAAGCCCGCCAGCGGGCCAACGAACTGCTCCAATTCATGGGCCTCGAGAATCGTGCCGACCATAAGCCCGCACAACTCTCGGGTGGCGAAAAGCAACGTGTGGCCGTGGCGCGGGCCTTGATGAACCGTCCGGCGGTTATCCTGGCCGATGAGCCAAGCGGCTCGCTCGACTCGAAAAACAAGCAGGAACTGCACCAACTCTTCTTCGACTTGCGCGACAAGACTGGGCAGACCTTCGTCATTGTCACCCACGACGAGCAGCTCGCCACCATCACCGACCGCACCATACGCCTCCAAGACGGACTCATCATACAATAAATTAACCCATCACTCCATTACCATGCTACTATTAGGCGACTACAATACACTGCGCATTGTGAAGCGCGTTGATTTCGGACTCTATCTCGATGGTGGACCGGCAGGCGAGATTCTCCTGCCCAAGCGGTATGCCCCACAAACGGCAAACGTGGGCGAGGAGCTGCAAGTGTTCATCTATCTCGACCAAGACGAGCGCATCATTGCCACCACCGAACAACCCAAAGCGCGCGTCGGAGAGTTTGCTTATCTCGAGTGTAAGTGGGTGAACCAGCATGGAGCCTTTCTCGACTGGGGACTGATGAAAGACCTCTTCTGCCCCTTCCGCGAACAGAAGCAGCGCATGGAGCGCGGCAAGCGCTATCTCGTATATGTCTATATCGACGAGGAGAGTTACCGCATCGTGGCCTCGGCTAAGGTGGAACACTTCCTCTCGAAAGAACTGCCGCCCTATCAGACTGGCGACGAAGTTGATCTGCTGGTGTGGCAAAAGACCGAACTGGGCTGGAAAGTCATTGTCAACGGCCAGCATCAGGCACTGGTTTATCGCAACCAGGTGTTCCGACCGCTGCATGCCGGCGACCGCTCGAAGGGTTACATCACCGCCGTTCGGGGCGATGGGAAAATTGATGTGGCGCTGCAACGCGGTGCACACGACCATGCCACCGACTTTGCCGACACACTGCTGCGCTATCTCTACGACCACGACGGCCGCTGCCCACTGGGCGATAAGAGCGATGCCGAGGACATAAAGGAAACATTCCAGGTGAGCAAGCGCGTGTTCAAACAGGCAGTGGGCGACCTTTTCCGCCGCCGCCTCATCACCCTCTCCGACCGAGCCATCAGCTTGAACAGCACCGAAAAACCTTCTGAAGAATAAACGCTATGCCTTTTTCGCGCACCGAACTACTGCTGGGCGCAGCCGCTATGGAGCGGTTGCGGGCGTCCCACGTGCTGATTTTCGGCGTGGGCGGCGTGGGCGGCTATGCCGTCGAAGCCTTGGCCCGCAGCGGCATCGGAGCACTCACGCTGGTCGATGCCGACACCGTGACCCTGTCAAACCTGAACCGACAAATCATTGCGTTGCGCTCTACCGTCGGACAGCTGAAGGTTGACGTGGCTGCACAGCGCATCCACGACATCAATCCCGACTGTCAGGTCACCACCAAGCCGATGTTCTATCTGCCGGAGAATGCCGACCAGATTCCGCTGCAACAGTACGACTACGTGATTGACTGCGTGGATACCATCACGGCTAAGCTCGAGATTATTCGCCGCAGCCATGCCGCAGGCATGCGGCTCATCAGCAGCATGGGCGCAGCCAACAAACTCGACCCGACACGTTTCCGCGTGGCCGACATCAGTCAGACCAGCATTGACCCCTTGGCACGCATTCTGCGCAAGAAACTGCGCAAGGAAGGCATCCACCATCTGAAAGTGGTCTATAGCGAAGAAGCACCCATCGTGGCGCCTGCCGCTATCACAGAATCTTCCGACCGCCCCACCCTAGCCAGCGTGGCCTTTGTTCCACCCGCAGCGGGCCTCGCCATTGCAGCCGAAGTGGTGAAGGACCTGATCGGAAGCACTGCCCAGTAGATAAAGTCCAGCTATTGGAATTGCCACACAGAAAGTTTTTATTTGTCACACAGAAAGTTTTTTTGTCACACAGATATCACAGATAACACAGAAAAAAATAGCCTCTCCCCAACCCTCATTCCCGCGCTTTGCTCGCCTACCCGTTGCCTTTCCATCAAGAGAGGGAGAAGGTTCCTCCCCTTGAGGGGGAGGTTAGGAGGGGGCTTATCTGTGTGACCCCTGATAAAAATAAAAGGAGCGTATCCCAATGCTGTGGGATGCGCTCCTTCTCTTTAGTTAGTATAGTTTCTAAGTCTTGTCACATACTGTTCGCAATTACTACTCTACTCTGTGATTTCCCTGCGGAGCAAGAATCTTACCCGGATCGTTAATAGGAGCACTAGTCGGGTTTACTGGGATTGAAGGCTCCATAAGGGCATTGAGACGTACAGCGAACGATTTACTGGTTGGTTTTGTATATGCTTTCATAACTTGTAAAGTTTTTGCAAAAATAATTATTATTCGTATTGAGTGCAAGAAAATTCGGAATTATTTTACCACAAATTTCTTACCGTTCTGAATATACAGACCATGAGAGAGGTTACCGTTCACGCGGCGGCCGTCGAGGGTGTAGATAGCACCAGCCTTTTCGGCAGTTGCTTCGCCATTTTCGAGGGCATCGATACCAGTGGTTTCGCCTGGGAAGCCGATGAACTTAGGAGCTAAAGATAAGTTGCTGAGATCGAGATAAGCCTTGTTGGCGGGTACCTTGATTGAAGAGTCAACAGGATAGAATCCCAGACCATCATCGCCATTCGAGAGGCAGAAGATGTCTTCAGCACCTTGAACGTTACCATCGCTCACTTTCAGGTCGTTGTCGCCCAGGGGAGCAGCTTCGCCCAGCACAGGCAGAGTCAGTGCTTCAGTGAAGCCAGCCTCTTTGAACAAAATCACACCAGTATTGGCAGGAACTTCCTTAACTGCTACAGTAGCGAGTTTGATAACACCCTCGGCGTTATCATATTTAGCGGTGTAAATGGTAATGTCGTCAAAAGCAGCGAAAGAAACAGGATAGGTAACATTGCCGAATGTGAGATACTTAGTGCCAGATATAGCCTCGGGCACTGCGATTTCAACTGCGGAGGCTACTTCTGTTGGGTTCTCCCAGCATCCACCATTAGCAGCATTGAAATTATAAACAATGTTGTAATAGCCAGACTTTTCTACGCTGAAGGTTTGGTTAACCCAGCCAATGCCATCCTCCCATTTGCCATAGGTTACATCGGAAGCATTGTCTTTACCAACTTTCCACTCATAGGTCTTACCAACTTCCAGATACTTAGAGTTAACAGCAAGCGTCCAAATGCGACCATCTTCAGAAGTCATCTTGTTGGCTTCGCTGGCGAAATCCCATTCAGTATCGCCGTTTACAGCAGTACCTGCTACTGTCCATACGCCAACCCATTTGTCGCCAATCTTCAGCGTTACAGAATTATCTTCTACGAAATAGTTGATAGTCACATCTGATGCCTCGGCCAAATCAAATTCGTAGTTTGAAGCAGGATATGCAATGTCCCAAGTAGAGAAATCTTTCACTTTAAATTCATGATGACCTGCTGCAAGTCCAGTATAGGTCTTGGTGTAAACACGAGAACCAGGAGCGGTTTCTGTCATACGATCAGCAGTTGCGTTCCAGTCATTCATGGTGCCAGACACTGTCCAGATCACTTCTGACTTAGCATTATGGATGTACATGTGCGAGTGGTCAACCGACATAGCCACCTTAATTTCTCCTGTCACTCCAGTCTTGGTGAATTCTTCATAGAAAACATCACCATTGGTAGTGGTAAGATCAATATGAACTTTCACTGATCCGTTAACATATCTAAATGTAGCCACACCCTTGGCACCATTCATGTCGGCCTTATAGGTTGCAGATTCCTCGCCCCAATTGAAGTTGTTGCTAACACCTTCATTAGAACCTTGAACCAACTCGTAATTATCGTTGCGAAGCACTATGATATCGTCAATCTTGTCAGTGCTGGCTTGGCCTACACATGCCAAATAACTATTCCAAACATCTGCTTGTGGAGTGTAATTGGTAAATTCATAGGTGGCCATCATGCCATCGCTCAACTGCAGTGTTTCAGAGGTAGCACCAAGATAAGCTGCAGTGTTATCAGCACTGCCCACAAGTTTGCCTGAGTCAGTCGTATCAGTGTCATTGTCGTTGATTACGAGGTGACCTTTTTCTGTAGTGAGGAAAACTCGGATATTGCTATCGCTATTTCCACAATCCATCTTGAATACTTCAAAATACTTCTTGCCACTGGTGGTGGTCATGATAGCATGAAGGGTTACGGTGCTACCAATACGAATAATTTTCATCTTAACGTCTGCACCATCCATATCATCTTTGAAAGTATCCCAGTTGTAGTTACTAACTAAGGATTGGTACCAGTCGTGGCTACTTTCTGCTCCAGTATTCAGGCCGTATTGCCATGCATAATTATCGGCACGAAGCACGAAATGTTCAGAATAACCAGTTGCACCGCGTTCAGCATCTGTGGTTACAACAGCTACCCAGTTGTGAGCATTTGCCCCCTTGCTGGAATGGTTGGTAAAGTGCAGACTCAGAGTCTTTCCTGGCTCTATGGTATAATATTCCGAGAAAGCCGTCCACCAATTTGCAGAGTTGTCTTCTGCACCTACTGTTGTGGTTGTAGCTGTAGGATCAGTGTCGTAGAGCGTAGGAATTTCCGTTGCCTTAGTGGATAAGTCTGTCCAGTTTTGAGGGAATTCTGATGTAAAGTCGTAGGCAGCATCGTTTGCAGGAACGGCGAGATCGCCAGTTTTGGGTTGATCTGCACCTTGGTTGATGATGAAACCATCGCTATAAGCCGAACCAATGGTTCCAACATGCCAAGTCTGACCTTGGGCATCGTACTTAACGGTCATGGGTGTTCCAGGCCATGTTGCCTGATCGCCTCCTGTACCCCATGCGTGGAGATACAATGTAGAAAGGCTTGACTTTACATAAACCGTCACATCTGCGCTGGCAGTGAGGGCTGCGCAGAGGAAGAGCATAAATGTAAATAGTTTTTTCATAATTTGTTTTGGTTATAAATGATTAAAAATAGATAAAATTAGATTCTTAGCTTGTTGTTAAATTATAATGTTCGCGCGTTCTATATATTAGTTTAGTTTTTTCAGGCGGTTTTGTTAGTATAGTTTTTCCGCGTTTTGTTAGTATAGTTCTTTCGCGCGAATTGTTTGTATAGTTCTTTCGTGGAGGCTGGCTGTGCGCGGTCTGCCGTGGCTTTTGGCGCAACGAACAGAGCCATTCCGCTGTCTAATGTAGCCACTTTTTCAAAGTGGACGATAAACTTTTTGCAATTTTCTTGGCATTTTTCTGCGCAATCGTTTGCCACTTAGTCCCAGCGAAGCGCCGCGGCCGGCCGCTGAGGGCACACAGATAAGCCCCCTCCTAACCTCCCCCTCAAGGGGAGGAACAAGCAAGCGCAGCGCCCCAAGAAATAGAATCTGGTCGGCTTGCAGCCTCGAAATTAGTTAAGAATATTTCAGGCGCAACGCGCCCCTTAATTTTAAACCATAATTTTTAACCCATTTCAAGCGAAGCGCCCAAGGCAAACAGGTCGCCTGCGGCTCGAAATTAGTTAAGAATATTTCAGGCGCAGCGCGGACCAACCAGGTAAATTGTTGATAATCAAGGATGTAAGAATCGCGTTTGAAAAGCTATGCTTTTGAGCTCCAAAAGCATAGCTTTTGCGCGCTAAAAGGATAGCTTTTGGAAGGCAAAAGCATAGCTATTGGAATTGCCACACAGATAAAACCTTTTTTTGTCACACAGATAGCACAGATAACACAGAAAAAATAGCCTCTCCCCTTGAGGGGGAGGTTAGGTGGGGGCTGTGAGAGGTTAGGTGGGGGGCTGTGGGAGGTTAGGAGGAGGCTACGGGGTCTTGAAGTTTAGGGACTGGGCCACTAAAAAAAGCGGCGGCTCCCGCTGTGGGAGCCGCCGCCAAGTATTGGTATTATCAGCTACGCGATTGATTTAGTTTACGTTCTGATAGGTGATGGTGATGGTCTTCACACGGAGTTGAACGCCACCAGAGGTTTGAGCATAGTCGTTGACAATGGTAAACACGCTACCGCTCACGTTGCCGTAGAGTTCGGCATTGCCTACATAGTTGGTGCCGTTGTACGCGTCGCACTCAAGCACTACCTTGGCAATAGGCTTGTGGCCAGTGATAGTGATGGTATTCTTGGCATAGAGGCGCACGCCGTTCGTGGCGGTGTAGTACTTAGGATCGCTGGTGCCATCGGCTTTTGCAAACACGATGGTGGTACCATCTGACAGCGTAACAGTAGGTGGTAGAGATTGATTTTCCCAGCCAAGGGTATTCAGCGTGCAAGTGATGGTCTCACTGCCAGCAGTTACATTGTTAGTTGTCAGGGTAATGGTTGCATCTGAAACACTTTTGGTCACGTTAGTAGCGGTGGTTTGACCGCCTTCGCCGCCTTCGCCGCCACTTTCACCTGGAGTAGCAGGAGTAACAGATACTACGTAGTTGCCACGAGCGATTTCGGGAGTAACCTTACTATCCTTCACATACTTCTGGAGTTTACCCTTGATGAGCACTTCA
>CAJOIX010000020.1:0-14494 GCA_905234815.1 uncultured Prevotella sp.
TTGCCGGCTATTGCCGTAAGCGGTCCTTTCGGCGCTGTTAAGGAACAGTCGAGCGGACTCTACGCAATGAAGATGGCCGAGCGCGGCTTCGTGGCGCTGGCATTCGACCCTTCTTATACGGGCGAGAGTAGTGGTGAGCCCCGTCGCACGGCTTCGCCCGACATCAACACTGAGGACTTTATGGCGGCTGTTGATTTCTTGTCGCAGCAGGACAATGTAGATGCAGAGAAGATAGGTATCATCGGCATCTGCGGTTGGGGTGGTATCGCCCTGAATGCTGCCGCTGCTGATACGCGCATCAAGGCCACGGTAGCCGCAACAATGTATGATATGACACGCATCAGCGGAAACGACTATAACGATGCCTTCGATAACGAACAGTGGCGCCACAGAAATCGTGAGAATCTATCCAAGCAACGCCTTGCCGACCCAATGGCGATGGCTGGCGGCGTGTTGGACACCGTTCCGCCGCAGGCTCCCCGATTCGTGCACGACTATTTTGATTACTATAAGACCGAACGTGGCTATCACAAGCGCTCCGGCAACTCTAACGATGGCTGGCGCGTCATTGGTACACAGGCCTTTGCCAATAGCCGTTTTCTTTACTATATCAATGAAATCCGCTCTGCTGTGCTCGTGATGCACGGTGCAGAAGCTCACTCGCGTTACTTTGGCGAGGCAGCCTATCACTATATGGTGGAAGGAAAAGCAGAGGGATACAAGTTTGTTGGTGAGCCCAATCCCAATCCAGAAAACAAGCAACTGCTCATTATTCCCGATGCAACCCATTGCGACCTCTACGATGGCGGTTACGAAGAAAAAGCGGGTAAGGGGCAACCCAAGAACTTGATTCCGTGGGACAAGCTGGCTGCGTTCTTTGCAGATGCTTTCCAGCAGTAAGGATCATTGTCAGATAAAAGAAAACCTCCCGTGGGCTGTGCCTCGGGAGGTTTTCTTGTATTAACAGTGCAGAGAAGTATTCTCCGCAGTGTGGATTTACTTCTTCAGCATCTTCTTACCGTTCGTGATAACGATACCCTTGAAGTTCTTATCTACACGCTGACCAGCGAGGTTGTAAATCTGACCTTCCTTTTGGTCGGCGGCATCATTGTTCAGATTGTTGATGCCAGTAGATACGGTTGCTACGCAGGTAACATACCAGTCGTCTCCGGTTACGTTCTTGTTGGGATCGAAAGTGAAAGTAATGTCGTATGTGCCAGCATCGCCTACCCACATATAGCAGTTGTTGGCGCTCTGACCTACAGCGGCGTCACGACCGAACTTGCGAAGTGTGGTGCCATTTTCAACCACAGCGAAGTTGATGTTTCCACCGCCTGCAATCTCTACGCCAGTGAGTGTGAGGGTATAAACACCATTTGTAGAGTCGTAGGTCATCTCGTTCTTGGCCTCAACTCCCCATGCTGCATCAGAGAAGAGTGCTTGGTTGTCGCCATAAGAACCAATCACGGTATAGGTTGTGGGCAGGAGGTCAGCGTGTCCACCATCAGGAGCAAGGAATACGCGGATATTTTCGGTTGCAGAGCCATAAGCGCCAGTAAATTCTTCGTAGAGCATATCGCTGCCATCAGCAGGAGTGAATTCCTGACGGATGGTGAGGTTTTCTCCATTGCGTACTGCATAGAGCACCACGTCAGCACCATCAAACTTCTGGCGAAGCAGAGGCCAGTTCCAGGCAAGAGTGTGATAATTAGTAGTGATACCAGTGTTTGTATTGGCAACATTCAACCAGTTGTCGGGACGCAGGCCAAAGTATTCAGTATAACCTGTAGCACCACGATCGGCGTCGCTGGTAACATATACAACATTACCACTCCAGTTGTTCAGCTGGTTAGTGTAGTTTTTAAAGTGCAGCGAGAAAGAACTGTTAGGAGCGATGGTGTAGTATTCAGACCAAGCTGTCCAGAAGGCAGTGGTGTTGTTCTCCAGACCAATGAGAGTACCCTCTACTTCAGGAACTTCAGTGTCTGTTATTACAGCATCGGCCGTGAGCTTAACATGTGAATGGTCAACAGTCAGTTGTCCCCATATGCTACCATCAGCAGCACCATAGTTCAGCACAAAGTAGCGGCGATAGTTACCCGAAGCGCAAGTAAAATCCTGTGTCATGCGAAGTTCTGTTCCAACGCGGGCAATGGTGAATACAACATCCATTTCGGTGATGTCTTCGCGCCACAATGTGGGGTTGTCAGAACCTTCAGGTGCCCAGCGAGTGTTTGCTCCGAGGAAAGTGTACCAACTGGAATTGGAGGTGTTAAGACCATCGGCCTGCCAGCCGTAGCCATCAGCACGCCAGAAAATGTTTTTTTCGGTACCGTTCCACAATTGAACAGCGTGCGACATGTATGCGCCCCAAGCCAAATCAGTACCATTTTCGCCTTTGCCGATGAGTTGAGCATCTGTTGCAGAATAAGACTTAAACTTAATGGTCAGCGTTTTGTTGGCAGGAATTTCAAAAATTTTCGATGCTTGACCATACCAACCAGTGCTGTTGTCTTCAGCACCAATGATGTTGCCTTCTTTAAGGTCAACTTCTGCTGCCCATGTTGCGGCTGATGTCATCAGCATGGCAGCAATAAGAGTAAAAATTTTTTTCATAATTGATTTTAAAAAGTTGATAATAAAAAGTTGATAATAAGATTTATTTTAAGTTTTGGTAGTTCGGGAGTCAAGGAGTTGCAGGGGTTCAGCTCTTAGTTCGGGTTGTTCTCCCTTGGTCTGGATTACAGGCATTAGGAGTTTGTCTGAACTCCTAAACTTCTGCAACTCCAGCACTCTCAATCTACTTATTTCTTGCTTTTTACCGCGGCTTGCTCAATGGCCAGGCATTGCTTGTAGTTTTCAATGTAGGCGTTGAATCCTTCCACATCCTGTGGATCTGGCTGAATTTCCACACCTGCATTACCTGCAAACACAACATGGTCGAGATAAGCAGCGAGCGAGAGGTTTTCGCTGTTGTTCACTGCATAGGCAGCGAGCAGCGCGATGCCCCATGCACCACCTTCACCAGCCGTTTCCATCACGGAGATGGGCGAGTTCAGTGCAGCGGCGAGCATCTTCTGACCAACCACGGGTGTGGTGAAGTAACCACCATGACCCATGATGCGGTCAACCTCTACTTTCTCTTCCTTGAAGAGCACATCGTTGCCAATCTTCAACACGCCGATGGCTCCATAGAGATGAGCGCGCATGAAGTTGGCCAGTGAGAACTTGTCGTTGGCCGAACGAACAAAGAGGGGACGACCGTCGGAAAGTCCCGTTACAGGTTCGCCAGACACGTAGTTGTACGAGATGATTCCACCGCAGTCGGCATCGCCTTTCAATGCTGAGTTGAAGAGGTTCACATAGAGCTGGTTCATATCAACGGGCATGCCGATGAGCTCTTGGAATTCTTTGAAAATCTTCACCCAGGCATTGATGTCGGATGTGCAGTTGTTGCAGTGTACCATTGCCACGAGCGAACCGTCGGGAGTGGTCACCATGTCAATCATTTCGTAGGGCTTCGACAGTGGCTTTTCCAGTACAATCATCGAGAACGACGATGTGCCGGCACTCACGTTACCGGTGCGTTGCTTCACAGCGTTGGTGGCTACCATGCCTGTACCAGCGTCGCCTTCGGGGGGACAAACGGGGATGCCAGGCTTCAGATGGCCCGAAACATCGAGGCGCAGAGCACCTTCGGGAGTGAGGAAGCCTGCATTCTCGCCTGCGCTGAGTGATTTAGGCAGAATGTCTAACAATGTCCACTTATAGCCTTTGGGTTCAATCAGCTTGTTGAAGCGGGCCACCATGGTAGCATCGTAAGTCTTGGTCTGGGGATCTACGGGAATCATGCCTGAGGCATCGCCCACGCCCAGCACTTTCTGGCCAGTAATCTGCCAGTGGATGTAACCAGCCAGCGTGGTGAGGAAATCAATATCCTTCACGTGCTCCTCGTTGTCGATAATGGCTTGATAGAGGTGGCTGATGCTCCAACGCAGGGGAATGTTGTAGTTGAACAGTTCTGACAGTTCTGCAGCTGCTTTGCCAGTGTTGGTGTTGCGCCAGGTGCGGAAGGGAACGAGTATGTCGTTGCCTTTGAATGGCATATAGCCGTGCATCATGGCACTTACGCCAATAGCTGCCAAGGTTTCGATTTCCACTTCGTACTGTTCAATCACGTTCTTGCGCAGCTGAGCATAGCAGTCTTGCAGACCGTACCAGATGGCTTCGATGCTGTAGGTCCACAAGCCATCAACGAGTTGATTCTCCCAGGTATGACTACCCTGGGCAATGGGTTTGTTCTCCTCGTCAATCAGAACTGCCTTTATGCGGGTTGAACCAAACTCAATACCGAGGATGGCTTTGCCGCTTTCAATGGTTTGTTTAGCGTTCATAGGTTAATTTTAGTCGTATTTAGTTGTTAAGTTCCAAGTAGGCTTAGTGCTTCTGACCTTTCTGGCCGTAGTATGCGTTAGGACCGTGTTTGCGGTTGTAGTGCTTCTCCACGAGCAGCGGATTCATGGTCAGGTTTGGATTCACGCTGAAAGCCACGAAAGCCATCTTGGCGCATTGTTCCATTACCTTGGCGTTATATACAGCATTGTCGGGAGAGGTGCCCCACGAGAAGGGACCGTGGTTTTTCACCAACACGGCGGGAGTATGGTCAGGATTGATCTTGCGGATGTTGAGAATTTCGTCCACAATCACGTTGCCCGTCTCCAGTTCGTACTGGCCTTCCACCTCTTCCTTGGTCATGTCGCGAGTGCAGGGAATGTCCTTATAGAAATAGTCGGCGTGTGTGGTGCCGATATTGGGAATGTCCTTGCCTGCTTGAGCAAAGGCTGTTGCATAGGTGGAGTGGGTGTGTACCACGCCTTGTATGTTGGGGAAAGCCTTGTAGAGCACAAGGTGTGTGGGAGTGTCGGACGACGGGTTGAGATCGCCTTCAACCACCTTGCCTGTTTCCAGGTCAACCACCACCATATCGCTGGCTTTCATTTCATCGTAGCTCACGCCCGAAGGTTTTATCACAACGAGGCCTTTCTCGCGGTCGATGCCAGATACGTTGCCCCATGTGAAGATGACCAGTCCTTGTTTCACCAGGTCGAGATTGGCTTTAAATACTTTTTCTTTCAGTTCTTCTAACATGATGATATGTTTCTAAAGATAAAAAGTAGAAAAGGAATTAAGAAAGGGACGCTCCCTTTCTTAATTCCTTCTCTGAGAGATACTTATTTGAGTGCTTTGTTGAGCATGTAGTACACCTCGTTGGTGCGGAGCTGCTGAATGAGCTCGCTGGTCTTGGTGTCCTTGTTGATCTTCACATACTCGATGCCCACCATTTCGGCGAAGTCTTCCCAATACTCTTCGTTGATGTCGTACGAGAAAGCGCTGTGGTGTGTACCACCGGCCAGAATCCATGCACCGGCACCAACCTCGAACGATGGCTGTGGAATCCACAGAGCCGATGCAACGGGCAGGTGAGGCATGGGCTTTGGCTCGATGCACTCTACTTCCTGCGAAATCAGACGGAAGCGGTTGCCCAGGTCAACAACGGTGGCCTTGATACCGTAACCGGTCTTCGAAGTGAACACGAGGCGGGCGGTTGGCTGTTTGCGGATACCGATGCCCAGGAAGTGAACTTCGAGTTTGGGCTTCTTCTCTGCTGCGATGAGCGGGCAAACTTCCAGCATATGGCTCTGCAGGCAAGACGATTTGTCGCCAGCGAAGTTGAGGGTGTAGTCCTCGAGGAATGAGCAGCCTTTAGGCATACCCTGCTGCATCACCCACAGTGTGCGGAAGAGGCAGGCAGTCTTCCAGTCGCCTTCAGCACCGAAACCGATACCTTCGGCCATCAGACGCTGAGAAGCGAGACCAGGAATCTGGTCGAAACCAACGAAGTTAGGATCGTTGATGTCGGCACCGCCCAGGTCGTCGAAGTTGGTGGTGAAAGCTGTTGCACCATTGTCTTTCAACACGCGACGCAGAGCGATTTCGGCCTTGGCAGCGTTCTTCACCTTCTGCCAGTAAACCTCTTCGCCACTCTCGTCAATCTTAATCTCGTAGAGCTTCTTGTATTCTTCAACCAGTTCGTCAACCTCAGCGTCGGTCACCTTCTTGAAGTATTCCATGAGCGAGCTAACGGGGTAGTAGTCAACGTGATAACCTAAGCGCTGTTCAAACTCAACGCGGTCGCCATCGGTCACAGCCACGTTGTTCATGTTCATACCGAACATCAAGCAGCGCACGTTGTGAGCGTCAGCCACACCGGCAGCAACGCGGGCCCAAACGGCAATCTTCTTCTGCACGTCTTCGTTTTTCCAGTAGCCGCAAATCACTTTGCGAGATACACGCATACGGGTGCAGATATGTCCGAATTCAATATCGCCGTGAGCAGACTGGTTCAGGTTCATGAAGTCCATGTCGATGCTGTCCCAGGGGATTTCTGCATTATATTGGGTGTGGAAGTGGAGCAGGGGCTTCTTCAGGTTTTGCAAACCTTTAATCCACATCTTTGCGGGCGAGAAGGTGTGCATCCAAGTGATGATACCGGCGCACTTGTCGTCGTTGTTGGCGGCCTTCATCACGTTCTCAACCTCTTCGGAAGAGTTGGCTGTGCCTTTGTAAACCACCTTGATGGGGATGATACCGGTCTTGTTCAGACCTTCAACCATTTCCTTTGAGTGTGCGTCAACTTTTACGACTGCATCACCACCATAGAGCAACTGTGCACCAGTTACCCACCATAATTCTAAATTTTCGAATGCCATAATTTTTTTTTCGTTTTAGTTATTTTAATGTTCAATAGAATTTGATGTCAAAGAATTACCAGAAGTACCAGTAGAAAGTAGCGCAGAGGCCAATCACAACGAGTGTGCCAATGACATCGAACCAGCCCCAGCTTTCGCGGATGCTCTTCTTGAAATCGGCTGAGAAGGTGATGGCTTCAACTTGAGCCTTCGAGGGAGCGGGAGTGAAGAAGCTCACGCATACCATGAGGCAGATGATGAACAGCAACAGCCAGCACTCGAAGATGAGCCAGTTGGTCTGCCAGAACCATGTGGTGTTTTCCCAGAAAGCGCCGTCCATAACAGCCTTACCTGAATCGGTAATGACGTTGGTGAGCAGGCGGATCATACCGATGGTGAAACCACCGATGAGACCCCATTCACCAGCCTTTGGCGTAATCTTCTTCGAGAAGATACCCAGCGTGAATACGGCCACCATTGCCGGAGCAATGAGCGACTGGATGTCCTGCAGGTAGCTATAGAGGTTACCCATCGACATCATCACAGGCATCCACAGCAAGCCGAGAATCACCACAACCACCGTTGCCATACGGCCAACGAATACATAGTGAGCCTCGCTCTTACCTTTCTTCATGGGTTTGTAGAAGTCCTCGGTGAAGAGTGTTGCGCAGCTGTTGAAGAATGCTGCAAGCGATGCAACCAGCGCACAAACGAAGCCGATGGTCACGATACCCTTGATACCTGCGGGCAGAATGTTCTTCACCATCATGGCAAAGGCACCATCCGTTGATTCGTGGTTGGTGATATCCATCACGATGCCGCTATCGGGATTCTGAGACAGGGCAAAGGCAATCATACCGGGGATGAGGAACATGAAGCAGGGTAGAATCTTGAAGAAACCTGCTGCGATGGTACCGCGGCGGGCGCGCTTCATCACTTCAGCATTGTCCTCGCCAGGCACCTGACCGAGTACACGCTGTACGATGTGCTGGTCAGTACACCAGTACCAGAAACCGATGATCGATGCTCCGAGGAATACTACATAGCCAGGGAACTGCGGATACATGGGGTCGCCAGGATTGGTGTGGAACATATGGGTGGTGCCGTAACCTTCGTGGGCGGCATTACATACGGCCATCATGTTCTCCCAACCGGCAGAGATGCTGCCTCCGCCGAGAGCCGAGAGGCCGAGGAAGAGTACGAGGAACGAACCAATAATAAGAATAGGTGTCTGGATGGTTGACAGTGTCATCACACCCTTCATGCCACCGAATACGGTGAACACTGCCGTTACGGCAATCAGGCCGATGGCGCCATACCAGAACGGAATGCCCAGCAGATACTTGAAGAAGATACCACCAGTGAATGCGGTCACACTGACTTTGGTAAGCACATAGGCAACAAGGGTGATGATGCTCAGCCAAGAACCTGTGCGCTGGGTGTAGCGGAACTTCAGGAAGTCGGGCATGGTGATGATCTTACCCATCTTGTTGATGAGCAGCTGATAGAAGGGAACGAACAGCCAGCCGAGGATGAGAATCATCCAGCCTTGCATTTCCCAGTGGGCCATTCCCACACCGTCTTTTGCACCTGTTCCGGCCAGACCTACAAGGTGTTCTGAACCAATGTTGGCGGCAAAGATGGCCATACCGATTACGTACCAAGGCTCGCCTTTACCAAAGAGATAGGCCGACGAGTCTTCGCCTTGCTGTGCTTTCTTGTCTTTCCAGATGGCATACCAAACGGCTGCCACCACTCCTAAGAGGCCGACAATGAGTACCACCCAGTCGAGCCAGATAAATTCATGTGAACTCCAGTTCATTGTGTTTTAGTTGTTTTTATTGTTGATTATTTGGTTTAAGTTTTTCGGTTGGTTTGTACTGAACTCCTTGTCCGTCAGATGATTATTTCTCCACGGAGAAGGCGTACTTGCAATAGCTGTGGTAGGGTTTCTCAGGGGTTACGAATGGGTTGCAGAGTTCCCAGCCTGGCAGCGTGTATTTGTTCGGAGCATCGGGGAATTTCTGGCTTTCCAGACAGATGGCCGAGTGTTTCTTATACATGATGCCGCCTTTGCCTGGGCGTGTGCCGTCCTGGAAGTTGGCAGTGTAGCACTGAACGCCAGGTTCGTTGGTGAACATTTCAAGTTTGATGCCCGAGCGGGGATCGGTCATGGTCACAGCCACTTCGTTCTGGTTGCCTTTGGTGTTGAGCACCCAGTTGTGGTCGTAGCCGCCGCCCACAGATTCGAGTTCCTTGTTGCCGTCGGCAAAGTTGGTGCCAATGGCTTTTGCTGTGCGGAAATCGAAAGCAGTGTTTGCCACAGGGCGAATCTCGCCGGTGGGGATGAGATTATCGTCGGCCGGAGTGTAGTTGTCGGCGTTGATGGTGAGCAGACTCTCTTTAATCGTATTGTTCAAGTCGCCCGAGAGATTGAAGTAGGTGTGGTTGGTCATGTTGAGCACGGTGGGTGCATCGGCCGTTCCGTCGTAGTTGATTACGATGGCATTGTCGTCGGTCAGTTCAAACTTTACCTTCACATCCACCTTTCCGGGGAAGCGGTTGTCGCCATCGGGCGAAATGCGCTGCAGGGTGAGCGACTGGTCGGTGGCTTCAACCACGTCATATACCTGATACTGCCAGCCAGTGTATCCGCCGTGCAGAGAGGCCACGCCGTTGTTGTTCTTGTCCAGCGTAACTTTCTGGCCCTCATAGGTATATTCGCCTGCGTTGATGCGGTTGGCATAGCGGCCTACAGAGCAGCCGAAGTCGGTCTCGTAGTTCCATGGGAAATAGTTCTCTATCTTGTCGAAACCGCAGGCTACATCTACAAATTTTCCATCGCGGTTGGGCACCATGATGCTGACAATGCGACCGCCGAAATTGGTGATGCAAACCTCCATACCGTTGGCATTGGTCAGCGTGTAGAGCTTCACCTCTTTTGCTTCGTCGGGGTTATTCACAAATTTGCCGGCTTCAGCATCGTAGGCCACAGCCACGAGTGTGTCGAAGTCGGCGGGGTTAATACCAGATTTTGTCAATGCAGGTTCGGTTGTTTTTTGTGCATTGTTGCAGGCACAGAAGAGGGTGGCAGCGGCTGCCAGACCCATCATCGTCGCTTTCAGTTTTTTCATGATTAGTGAGTAAATATCTAATTGGTTAATAGTGATTCGGGTTTTGATACACAATATATCGCACAAAAATACAAAAAATCTACCGAACAGGAGCATTTCCCGCGTCCTTTTTTTTCTATCATTAACTTTTTTCTTTCAATATGCTGCCTTGTTATATGAAAAAATGTCTCTAACCGATGATTATTCAGAAAAAAATTGTTGGTATCGAAAATAATTCCTATGTTTGCAAAAATAATTAATCGAAAAAGAGTTATGCCAGAAGTATTTAGATTCTTTGGCTTTTCTTTCTTCTTTTATAGCAAGGAACATGAGCCTATCCATATTCATGTTGAAGGAAATGGAGGCATGGCTAAGTTTGTGTGGGATGGGATCAAGTTCACAATGTTGGTTCAGGAAAACATAAAGACTAACGACCTGAAGAAGATAAAAGCAGTCATTGACGAGAATGCCGACCTGATTATAAAGCGTTGGGAAGAGCATTTTAATAGATAAAGGGAGGTAGTGTATGAAGATAACAGAAATTTGGTTCTCTGCTGATCATATATTCGGTAGAGACGAAGAGGGAAAGGAGTACAGCCAGTCGCTGCTCTGGTACCCTAAGTTGAGAGCAGCATCCGATGACGAACGTAGCCAATACACCTTTGGCTATGATGGTATTCATTGGCGAAGTCTTGATGAAGACATCAGTTTTGAGAGCTTTGCCTATGAGGATTCCGAGCCGTCAGCCCTACAACGTTTCTTCCTGACTCATAAGGAAATCAACGTGGCAGAGTTCGCCCGTTCTATTGGAATGAACGCTACACTACTGCGCATCTATATCAATGGCTTCAAGAAACCTTCAGCTGAACGGGAACGCGAAATCCTTGCCCATATTCATAAACTTGGTAAGGAGATGATAGCTGCCTGCTTCTAAATCTTGGGGATGTTGAAGTGTGGTTTTTCAAAAGCTATGCTTTTAGGCTCCGAAAGCTATGCTCTTGCGCGGTAAAAGCTATGCTTTTGAACTCCAAAAGCTATGCTTTTAAAAAACCGCTAAATAACGGTCGGTTTTCTTTACACGAAAAATCCCTGAGAGTTATTGACTCTCAGGGATTTATGCGTTTCTCTACAGAAGGGATTCTTCAGCCTTCCGACTGAGCAGAGACAATTGCGTTTTTATTCTACTGTGGGCCAGCCGTCGGATGTCCACTTGATGGGCTTCTGGATGAGGGTGGCCAGACCGTCGTGCTCGCTGCTGTAGCCGTGGCAGATGAAGATATCTTCGCCGTTGATGTTGTAGGCAGCAGAGTGGCCGGCGGCCTCATATTCTATCTTGTCGCCTTTGAAGAAAGGTGTGCCTCCGCCGAGTCGCATATCTTTTCCGTTGCGGTCGAGATAGGGTCCATCTACTGTTTTGCTGCGGCCTACCGATACGCTGTAGGTGCTCTTCTTGCCGATGCAGCAGTAGTCCCATGAAACGAAGAGATAGTAGTATCCGCCGTGCTTCATGATGAACGGAGCCTCGATAGCGTTGGTACCTGCAAATTTCGAAGTGGGGTTGGCAGGCTGATTCTTCATTTTGGGGTCGTAGCGGCGTGCCAGTGTGCGGGGCTTTTCGCCTTTGGCCATGTGCATATTCTGGTCGAGTTTTGCAATCTGGATACCGTCCCAGAAGGAGCCCCATACCATCCAGGGGTTGTCATTTTCGTCAATGACGAAGCAGGGATCGATAGCGTTCCAGTTGTCGCGCTTGTGAATGGAGGTCACGATGCAACCTTCGTCGGTCCAAGTGGGATTGTTGAGCGAGGGAGTGGTCATCACACCGATAGCCGAAGAGTTGATGCCGAACGATGAGCAGGAGTAGGCCATCCACCATTTTCCGTGCCAGCGAATCACGTCGGGCGCCCAGATTTCTTCCTTGAAACCAGGCACTGAGTCGCGTGTCCATGCAGGAACAGAAGTCATAACAGGATTAGGATCGAATGTCCAGGTTTTTCTGTCGGGCGAGGTGTAGTGCTTGATGCGGTTACCTGTGAAATAGAGGTGGTAGGTACCGTCTTCGTAAGCCATCACAGGGTCGTGGGCCGCAGGTTTGTCGGTGGCGTTGGTGTATGACAGGTGGATGATGTTGAGCGAGAAGGGTGCCACATCCAGTGTCAGCTGGTTGTTTGCTACGGTCAACTCGTGCTGTGAAGGCCAGATGTTGGTGGGCTCTTCGATGGTGTTCTCTGCCATGCCATCTTCAGCTGCAAGCAGTGTGAGGTGTGCTGTGTTCACGGGGAAGTTTGCTACATTGAGCTTTGCTTTTGTGGCTTCAGCGCCGGTGTTGACAATCTTCACGATGAGTTCCTTGGTGTTTTCGTCGATGGTGGCCGAAGAGAATACGCCTGACACTACATCGGCTTCCAGCACTTTGTCGAAGATGAGGTCATTGTCGAGCCAGCATTTAATGCTGTCGCCGGCAACCTGCAGGGTAACATCGTACCACTGGCCTTTCTTCACCTTGCCGGCCTTGGTGGCCAGCTGCACTTTGCCGCTGCCGTTGATGGTCTCCAGACCGTGTTGGGTGTTGCCCCAACCGCCGAAGTTCACCCAGCTGTAGTGCTCGTCGTCAACATAGTTGAACACCACCATGAAGCCCTCGTCGCCGCGGTCCTTGCGGGCGCGGACTTTCAGGGTGTAGTGGTCGCTCACTTCTGTGGGCAACACGGCTACGCATTGCTCGTCGTCGCTGGTCTGCGAGATGATTCCTTGGGAGTGGGTTGCCCAGTCGCCCTCGATGGTCTTCAGTTCGATCGACTGGTCAGCAGGCTGAAGCACCTGGAAAGATGCTGCAGTCTTCCATGTGGCAAAGCCAATCTTGCTCTTCTTGGGAGTTACTTGGTCCTTTTCGGCGGCGCGTTTCTCGTCGAGATTGCCGATTTGTTCTACTTTAACCACCTGGGTGCCAATGTGTTGGGGCATGAGCTGCTGAACATAGTAGCTGGGTGTGCCCATCACGCGCTCGGAATTGAAGCGAATCATGTCGGGGGTCCATTTCTCGTCGTTCTCGTTGACGAAGATGGGAGCATAAGAGTTCATCGGAACAATGTCGCTGTTGTTCTCCATGCCCATCATATAGACGGCTTCGCCCAGGGCGGCATTCATGTTGCCGATTTCGCCAAAACCGCTGGTCACGGCATATTCGCCTACGTAAACTTTCGGTGCGGGCTGGCCGTTGGGCAATTGGCGGGGGTAGCTGTCGTACTTGCGGAAGGCCTTGGTGAACCAAGCGGGGTAGCGATAGTAGTGCTCATCGAGCAGGTCAACAGGTAGCTCGCTTTCCCATTTGGGATTATCGTCGCCCCAAGCCACCACGTTGCCAATGATGTTCATGTTGGGATACTTGGCCAAAACAGCCTGACGGAACTGCTCGTAGCGCTCGTAGTAGTGGTCGCTTTGAGCCTCGGCGTTGGGCTGGTTGTTCTCATTGCCAATCTCCAGATATTCGATATTGAAGGGCTCGGGATGGCCGTTCTTGGCACGCATGGCGCCATATTTAGAAGTGACGGGGCCGTTGGCATATTCCAATGCTGCGAGGCACTCGTCAATCCAGGGTTGGATCTTGTTGTACGGGGTCATGCCGCCATGCCACAGACCTACGTTCACCACATAGAGGGGCTTGGCATTGAGGTCTTCGGCCATCTGCAGATATTCGTGGAAACCAATGCCGTCGGTGGTGCGGTAGCCCCAGTTCACGTTCCAGTGGCCTGGACGCTCCTCGATCGGACCGATGGTCTGTTCCCAGTGGAATGCATTCTCCGATGAAATTTGTCCTTCAACGAAGCAACCGCCAGGGAAGCGCAGGAACTTGGGATGCATCTCGGCGAGCATCTTCATCAGGTCGGGACGCAGGCCGTTCTCGCGGTCACGATAGGTGGGCGGGAAGAGCGAAACAACGTCAAGGTCGATGGAACCGGCACCGTCGAATATCAGCGCGAATTTGGCTTTGGGGTTGTTGGCGGTGGCTGTGAGGGTGGCAGTATATTTAGTCCAGTTGTTGCCCAGAGTGGCTTTCACTGCGGTTTCGGCATAGATGGTGTCGCCCGAGAGCAACTGTGCTTTCACGGTGCCATTGTAGTTGCCGCGAGCAAAGAACGACAGCTTGTAGGTGCGGTCCTTCACGGCGTTGATGCCCCAATAGCCTTCGTTCACCAGCAGGGCGGGAGCGGCCGACGATGCTGCCAGCTGCAGGTGGAGCGCATGGCGCTGCACTGAATTGAGCAATTTTGTCTTCTTACTGGCCTTAATCAGTTTGGCTTGGATGCCGGCGCCTTTTGTGGACCAGGCTTCCATCGTGGCGGGTTTGCCATACTCTTTGCCGTCTTCGAACGAACGGTTACGAATCAGTTCGGCATAGAGACCGCCATCGGCAGCGTGGTTAATGTCTTCGTAAAAAATGCCATAATGCATGGGACTGACTTTTGGCCCACGATTGTTGGCATCAATGTTAATCGCAATCTGCGCCGAGGCCGATAGACCCCAAAGTGCACAGAAAAGGGTTAGCAATGTCGTTTTTTTCATTGTTGAATAAGTATTTTTGGTTTTTATGGTTTGACAAAGGGGAGTACCTTCAGGAGATTCAATCTCCGC
>CAJOIX010000020.1:14652-18011 GCA_905234815.1 uncultured Prevotella sp.
TTTGTCGGGAGCAGTTAAAGAATAGCCGAAGCAAACCTTTTCGTGAGGATTAAAAACAAAAAGCCCCTCTCTGCTTGTTGATGCAGAGAGGGGCAGTAGAATTTATGTCAGGGTAGGGAGGATTACTCCTTGTAACCCCAGATGGTTACACCTGTTGAACTGTCAAGACAAGTGAAGGATTCAACCACCTTGTCATCGTTTGGCTCCATGGTCTGTGGAACCATCACGCCTTTGTAGGTGTTGTTACCAAGCTTAATGTCAACATAGGCAGTACCCTCGGTGATGGTCCAAGTACCAGTGTATGCACCGGTGATTGTGCCATCTTCGTTGAGTGTGATGTCAACGGGCTCAACGGCTTCCTTGTTGACGTGGTTCAGCTTGTAGCGGTGTACGAGCAGTTTCCAGTCACCCGGGATGTTGGCTGTTGCCACTTTCTGTGCAGCACCAACACCTGCGCTCTTGATACCTTCACCGGTGTACTCGAATGGGCAAGCCACGAGCCAACCTTCGGCATTCTGGAACACTTGGTGAACGCGCACTGCGTGGCCTTCACCTTGGTTCTGGAAGCGGGTGTGGTAAACGAGGTATGTGCGACCGTCGGCAGCAGCAATGATACTGTTGTGACCTTGAGCACGTTCACCCCATGCGCCAACAGCCTGGTAGCCCCAGTTGGTGTAAGCACCGAAGATGTTCACACCGCGGTTATTGTCGTTTTCGGTTGGACCAAAATTAGAGTATTTGCGATCCAGGAGAGCGGCGTCGCCCTTGCTGTCAACGTATGGTCCATCGGGATTGAGCGAACGGAACACGCGCATCTGATAACCACCAGCTGCATCGAGACCACCATTGGTCACGAAGAGGAAGTAGTAACCGCCAATGAATTCAATGTAAGAAGCCTCACCAGAAGCATAGTAACCGCCGGAAATCTTCTTGCCGAAGTAAGCATCGGAATAGTCGTTTGTCTCGTATGTTACATTGTAGTCGCGCAGACCAGTCTGTTCGTCGAGTTCGAGCATGAAGATACCGCCGCTCCAAGAGCCGTAGCTCATCCAGAGCTTGCCAGTCTCATCGTAGAACACACATGGGTCAATGGCGTTGGGCCAGTGGTTACCATAGTTGTCGCTGGGATGATAACGGTTAGGCATGGTTGCTTCGCCAAGAACAATTGGCATGTCGGTAGCATTGTAAGCTTCCTGTGCACGGACACCACTGATAACCACGGGAGCCTGATAGCGATACGGACCAGTGATTTGGTCGGCGGTGAGCAGGATAATGCTTGAATACCATGAATCGCCATTCACGCTCAGGTACATGCACCACTTGCCGAGGTTCTCGTTGTAGATTACATCGGGAGCCCACATGTTGCCACCAATGTTGTAAGATGCGCTACCACGCTTTGACCAAGCGTATGCATCGAATTCGATGGTGTAGGTTTCACCACCCTTGGTCACGGTTGTTACCTGAGGTGTGGTGAAGGCATCAACGTTGTCGGCATTGTTGCTCGAAGCCGTCTGCCAGGGAGCTGTGAAAGCAGTCCAAGTCATGAGGTTGTTCGAGCGGGCAGATGCACGGTGCGAACCGAAGATGTAGTATTGACTGGTTGAAGGATCGAACACTACGCTGGGGTCGTGAACGCTAACGCGCTGCAGGTCTGAAGGCCAGTAGATTTGTTCGTCGTCTTCAACCGAAGCACCAGACAGTGTGGTGAAGCTCAACTGGCTCGAATACACCACCTGGTTCTGAGTCATTGCGAATGCACGAGCATAGTAGGTAGTGTTCATGGCCAGACCGCTCAGCGTCAGCACCATGTTCTTGTTCAGAGAGTAAACCACCTTATCGTCGATTGTAGGATTCTGCGATGTAGAATAGCAGACACCGCGATAGGTGATGTGTGAACCCGTTGCAGTAGCGGTGAGGATGGCAGAGTTGGCATTGACCGAATAAACCGTTGGGTTGGCCACGTTCAGCGGTACAATGATCTCTTTCACATCGCTGCTACAGGCTGCTGCCATCACCATGATGGCAAGCAGCGCAAATAGTTTAGAAATATGTTTCATAGTTTAATCCTTTTTAGACTTAATTAAAGCTTTAAAACCTCATTTCTCTGTATAGAATAAAATGTGGCTATGGTCAATACCGAATGCTGCGATGACATCTGTTGCCGTTGAAACTGGGATATCAAGATAATACTGGTAGTAAGTTTTGTTGTCAGTACCTTTCATGATAACCTGAGCATCAAAGCATCCATTACCACAGTTGGTGATATATGCATCACAATCAGCACCATTCATAGCGGCCAGCCATGTTGCCCAGTTAGCTTGACCACCGCTGGTGATAATTGTTGGGAGCCACCCTGGGTCAGTACCAGCGCCCCAGTCTCTTTGCTCACTCCAGCCAAAGTTGTCTGCACGCAAGTCAAAAATATGATCACCACCGCGAATCTCAATTATCCAGTTGAACCAGTTATCAGTACCAGGACAATAGTTGATGAAGCGTGCATGAACTGTTGCGCCAGAAGCAACACCGAAGAAGTTGGACAATGTCCATCCGCTGGTATTGTCTTCTGCTCCTAATGAGCTTGGAGTTGGATAAATAGTGGTTGCAGTCGATGCTTTAACTTCAACTTGTGTAGTAGCTGTCTTGCCATTCTTGGTTGTAATGGTGATATCATATTTACCAGCAGTGGCAGGAACGGTTGTGCGAGAGAACGTCAGTTCGCTGTTCTTAATTACAGCCTTGTTTCCACCATCGTAGGTAGCGGTTACCTCGATATCGTTCAGATTGATGTTTCTGGTATTAACCGATTGGGTGGCAGCTGACTTGTAGAAGTACATTGTTGATGGTGCCTTGGTCACTGCGATAGATTGGATGGAAGCCACCATAACGAACTTGGCTGTGGCAACAACAGGCTTATCAGCGTTAGCGCCCTTGTAGGTCTTGTTGTACATAGCAATCAAGGTCTTTTCACCTGCAGTGTCGAAGTCGGGAATTGATTCGAAAATCAAATCCTTGGCAGTTACAGAAACTGGTGAGGGCAGACCATCGAAGGTCACGGTACCGGTAACACCGGCAAATGCCTCTTCAATAGTAGTACCAATCGAAACGGTTTCAGGTACATTGGCCAGTTCGAGTTTTGTAGGTTGTTTGTCTTCCTTAGAAGTGCAACCACCGATTGGCTCGATATTGGTTGAAATCCAGTCGATGTAAGAACCTTCAGGAACCACGAACACACGGATGTTGGTGTTCGACTGATCGGCATTAAGATTAGCAAGTTCTGTGGTCTGGGTGTAAGTCTTGGTCACAGTACCATTGGTCATCTTAACAATCAGGCCGCCTTCTCTACGGTCAACCGTCAGTGT
>CAJOIX010000020.1:18080-51632 GCA_905234815.1 uncultured Prevotella sp.
CCGCTGGGCTGGTGGTCAAAACGGATAGCACCATATTCCACATAGCCAGCCCCGCCGCGGTCAACGTCGTTGGTGATGATCATAGCGAAGTTCTTGAAGGTGTTGGTGGCATTGGGGTTGATGTGCAAGTTAAACTGTGCATTCCACTTGGTTGCCTCGGGAATAACATAGTATTTTGAGAACTGTGCCCACCAGCCAGTGCTGTAGTCTGTTGCACCGATGGTGTAAACATCGTCCATCATGCCAACCAGCGGCTCGTCTGTTTCTTCTTCTTCGCCGCCCATCTCAGAGAGCCAGTCGGGAGAAGTCAGGTTATAGATGTCGCTTCCTTCGCAGGCTGTCAGCAAAAACATGCCGACAACTGCTGCGAAAAGGAATGACTTGAAATTATTTAGATATTTCATAATTGTATCTATTTTTCGGTTTTCAAGTTATTTGTGATTAGAGATCAACTACAGGGTGAACAGACCAGCCGTTGCGAGTGAAATAGCTGGAGTTATCTTTGTTGTAGTTAGCAGAGTTACCCACGAGGTTGGGGTTCACTTCGAGTGTTCCCTGGTTGATGGGCAAGAACTCGTGTCCAGCAACGAAGGTGTCGAAAGAGCTCTGTACGCCAGAACTACCATAGGTAACGGCTTCCTTGGCGCGGCTCTTGTCAGATGTTACGCGATAAGAGCTGTGTTCCTTCAATTGCTTCATACGGTCGTTGTCGTAGAAGAAGCCCCAGCGGAGCAGGTCGAAACCACGGCCGTATTCGCAACCGAATTCCTTCGGACGCTCTACGTTGGCAATCTGCTCGAAGAGTTTGTCCTTGGTGGGGAAGTCAGCGAGTTGCAGATCTTCCAGATGGGCACGTCTACGTACTTTGTTGATCCAGTCGATGGCTTGCTGTGTAGGACCATTCACTTCGTTTTCGCACTCAGCAGCGCGGAGCAGAATGTCGGAGAAGCGAATCAAGCGGATGTTGATACCGCACTTCAGACCGACAACCACAGAAGAGTAGAGTCCAGTGCGCAGGTTGGTGTACTTGGCAATGGGCAGACCGCCGTTCTGTGTGTTGGTTACTACGTTTTCAGTAGAAGACATTTCTGAGCCGTAGCACATATTGCCATACTCGAAGTTAGCCCAGTCGTCTTCGTAAGTACCAATGGTCCAATAGAGACGTGGATCGAGTTTGCCGTCGGTGGTGCGCTCTGCCTTATAGAGGTGATAGAGCCAGGGAGCAGCCGAGAGGTCAGCCCAGCCACCGAAGTCGCCAGGACCGCAGTTAGACTCAACAGCGTGACCCTGAGAAGCATCCTTACTTACGTTCACTGGAGTCCATTCGTCGGTAGAACCCTGAGTGCCGTAGTCGAGGAACTGTACTTCAAAGAGGCTTTCGATGTTGTTCTCGTAAGCAGAACCTTCGCGGAAGTTGTCACCATAGTTGTCAACCAAGTCATAATGACCATATTGTCCGCCAATGATGTTCTTCAGCACGGTGAGTGCATCGCTGTACTTGTGGCGCTGCATCAGCACACGAGCGTAAAGACCGGCAGCCGAACCTTTGGTGGCACGACCTTTGGCCCATTCGCCGCCAGCATCACGTGAAGGCAGCAACTCCATAGCGCTTTGCAGGTCAACTTCGATTTGATCCATTACGCGGTCGAACTGTGCCCATTCGTCAGCATCGCCGTCTTCCTTGTTAGGAGCATAGAGACCCTGCAGGGTAGAGTAGTCGTGATAGCTGAGAATCAAAGCGGGGTTCTGATAATATACAGCAAGGTTGTAGTAAGCCAGTGAGCGGATGAAGAGTGCTTGTCCGTAAGCTCTCTGATAGCGCTCTGTTGCTGTACCGGTGTGTTCTTCGCACTTTGTGATTACGAAGTTACAGATGTTAATCACATAGTACCAGTCGCGCCAAGACCACTGGTTGATGTCGTCAGTGGTAGGATCGTTCCAGTTGTCGAAGGGCAGGTACCAAACCTGTGATGCGTTCCATACCTCGTCGCCGCGGGTCATATCGATGGTGTAACCCACACGGGCGAAGGTACCTTCCATACGGATGTGGTGATAGCAAGCAATCACGGCATCCTCCAGGTCGTCAATCGTGTTGCCGAAGGTTCCTGTAGTAGGCTGGTTGGGGTTTTGCAATTCCAACTTGTCGCTGCAGGAGGTCAGCGTGCACATTCCCATAATCAGTAGGGCAAGTGACAATTTATATATTTTCATATCTTAATTGCTTTATTTCGTTTTTCAACTTTTCTTTTATTAGAATGTGAAGAGGATACCAGCCATGAAGCTACGTGCGCTTGGGTAAGAGCAGTAGTTGAAGCCTGGGGTGAAGGTTCCGCCTGCGAAGTCAACATTGTAGCCTTTATATTTAGTAAAGGTATAGAGGTTCTGTGTTGAGATATAGGCGCGTGCACCAGAGATGACACCCTTGAACAGTTTGTCGGGGAAGTTGTAGCCCAACTCGATGTTGGCAATCTTCCAGTAGGCAGCGTTCTGGATTTGGCGCTGGCTGAAGTAGTCGTTCCAGTGTTCACCTTCAGACTGATAGTATGTGCGTGGACGGTTGGAGATGTAGGTCAGACCATCGGCAGAGTAGCGGTTTGCTTCGAGCAGTGCTACGTCTTTGTTGGCAGGACCATAGCTTGAGTTCAAGCTGTTCCAGATGTCGTCGCTCACGTGGTAGTTGAGTGCACCGAAGGTAGAGATGGCCAGGTCGAACTGCTTGTATTCCAGACGAGCGCTGATACCGAAGTTCACCTTAGGCAGACCGCTACCGAGCACAACGCGGTCGTCTTGGTTAATTTGACCGTCGCCGTTCACGTCCTTATAGAGGCAGTCACCAATCTGTGCGCCGGTCTGCTTGGCGTGGTCGTCGAGGTCAGCTTGTGTGCGGGCAATACCTTCATATACATAACCGTAGAAGCGACCTACTTCAGCACCTACTTCGGTGATGTAGCCGCCAGTGATGTACGACTCAGTGCCGAAACCGAGTGAGGTAACCTTGTTCTTCAAGGTGCTCAAGTTGGCCGAGAGTTGATACTTCAGAGCGTGGTCGTTGTTACGATAAGTTGCAGAGAATTCGAAACCGCTGTTCTGCATAGAAGCGGCGTTCATTGTTACACTACCGTTTTGTACACCGGCGTTAGCGGGCACGGGTACACCGTAAAGCAGGTCGGTAGCTTTGTTCTTATACCATTCGGCAGTGAATTCCAGACGGTTGTTGAACAGAGCGAGGTCAAGACCGATGTTGCTGGTAGATTTCTTTTCCCACGCGAGGTTGTTGTTCACGAAGGTTTCAATAGAAGTACCGTTTACAACGCTGTTGCCGAAGCTATAGGTCATGTAGCCTGCGCGGTATGTTGCGAGGTAAGCGTATTCACCGATGTTCTCGTTACCGAGTTTACCATAGCTGGCGCGGATCTTGAACATGTTTACGATGTCGTGGCTGATGGGGAAGAATTTTTCCTTATCGAAGCGCCAACCAACAGATACAGAGGGGAATGTGCCCCAACGGATGGCCTTGGTCAGACGCGAGCTACCGTCGCGACGGAGAACATAAGAGAAAAGGTATTTTCCATCGTAGTCGTAGTTGAAACGGCCGAGGAAAGAGGTAAGGGCGTGTTTGCCTTCCCATGTGTCGGCATCGCGGGTCTCAGCATTGTTAATCTGCAGATAGTAAGGCTCTGGGAAGTTTTTACCCCAAGCGTTGAGCAGGTGGGTGTTTTCTTCTTCGTAGGTGATACCACCGAGCAGATTTACGTGGTGCAGACCGAAGGTGCCATCGTAAGTAACGGTATTTTCAGCCAGGAAGTCAGAATAGGTGCGCTTGTTCTGTGTGAGTGTTTCGTTGCTCTTGGCCAGATATACGCGGCGGCTCTGAATCCAAGCAGGAATCCAGGTCTTATCCTGAGCGTTGGTTCTGCTGTAAGAGAGGTTGAGTTTGTAGTTGAGCTTGTGGTTCTTCGATTCAACACCAATCATCTTGAGGAGGTCAACATCGGCAGAACCGGTTGCTACAACGCGGTCAACGATGGTGTTACGGGTCATCATGCTGTTTACCAGCAATGGGTTCGATGCCGAGATATCGCCATGGAGATCATCGTAGTAAACGCCGAAGCCGTAAGCATCGTAGTTGTATCCCTTGGCAGCGGGCACGCGGTCGTCGAGATACCAGGTCGATTCGTCGTAAGCCTTGATGGTAGGCTGCATCAGCAGTGTACCGCGGAGCACGTTGGTCACGTCGCCGTAAAGACCCTGTACATACTCGCTGGCATTTGACAGACCCATACCGTCTTGGTTAGAGTGAGAGTAAACCAGAGAGGTGTGGAACTTGATGAACTTGGTGTCCATGGTGTTGTTCACACGTGCGGTGAAACGCTCGTAGTTAGGACCAGCACCTTCGAGGGTACCTTGTTGGTTAAAGTAGTCGAGCGATACGTTGTAGGTATTGTTGGAACCACCACCACTGAGGTTGATGTTGTGGTTCTGGCGGATACCAGTCTTGAATACTTCTTTAATCCAGTCGGTATTTGTGTTGTCAACGAAGTGATAGTGACCGTCGGCGCCGAGGCTGTAACCGCCTGCGAGCACGCTGCCAGAGTTGGCATTGGCAATACCGAGGTAGTCGCTATACTGGTCAGCATTCATCACGCTATAAACATCGCTGGGAATCCAGTCCACACCAAAGTAGCCTTTGTAGTCAACCTTGAGGGGCTGTTCTTTCTTACCGCCTTTGGTGGTGATGATAACCACACCGTTGGCAGCACGCGAACCGTAGATAGCACCGGCCGATGCGTCTTTCAGCACCTGGATGGTTTCGATATCGTTAGGCGAGAAGTCGCGGATGGTGGTACCCATGGGCACGCCGTCGATTACGTACAGAGGGGCTTGACTACCGAAAGTACCCAAACCGCGGATACGTACTGATGGGTCTGCACCAGGCTGTCCGTCGGAGGTAATCTGCACACCGGCTACTTTACCTTCGAGCATCGAAGAAATGTTCGAGTGGGATACACGCTTGAGTTCTTCGGCGTTCACAATAGACACAGAACCGGTCAGGTCAGCCTTCTTTTGTGTACCGTAACCTACAACCACCACTTGCTCCAGCAGGTTGTCGCCGGCTGTCATCTGAATGGTTTCAATTACGGAACGACCACGAACTGCGATTTCGCGATCTTGATAACCCAGATAGCTCACGATGAGCGTAGCGTTAGAGGCTACATCAATGGCAAAGTTACCATCAATGTCGGTTATTGCAACTGCGGAGCCTCCTTTTTCCTTGATGGTTGCACCCACCAGGGGATCTCCGAATTCATCAATAACCTGTCCGCTGACCTTAATAGTCTGCGGGGCCACAGATGCCATGGCAGGAACAGGTGTAAGCACAAGTCCTCCACCCATACACAGCATTAGCATCACAAAGAATAATGCTTTTTTTGACATTTGATTTAGGTTTAAGTTAATATAAAGGTTAATGAAAAATGTACAACATGCAAAATTATTCTTAATTTTTATTAATTGCAACTTTTTTATATAATTTTTTAACTATTTGAAAAACTCACTGCTCTTTCTTTTTGTTTTGGGTTGAAAGACCGTGGTTGCGCTTACTTGTCGTTTCACAATGATGCCCTTCCATATTTGAGCGCAGGAGAAAGTGTTTTCAGCGTTTTGAGTTGCTTGTTGACTGGTTTTATTGTTCTATTAGGTCTATTCTGAATTCTACCAGTCCGGCGGGTACTTTCACCTTGACGGTGTCGCCTTGTTTGCGTCCGACGAGTGCATCGCCAATGGGCGATTTGATGGAGATTTTACCTTCGCTGGTGTTCGCCTCGTGTGGGCTTACGATGGTGAAAATCATCTGTGCGTTGTTGTTCAGGTTGGTGAGGTGCACTCTGCTGAGCAGTCTCACTTTGTCGTTGTCGAGATTTGATGTGTCGATCACGCGGGCGTGTTCCAACACTCGTTGCAGAAATCCGATTCGCCCCATGATTCGTCCCTGCTCGCGTTTGGCGGCATGGTACTCAAAATTTTCGCTGAGGTCGCCCTGTGCGCGTGCCTCGCTGATGGCCTCGGTCACGCGTGGCAGTTCCACGGTTTCCAGCTGGCGGAGTTCGTTGGCTATTTTGTCGTAGCCTTCCTGTGAGAGGTATTCCATAATATTAGTATAAGGTATCGCGTACGTGCACGCGTGTTCTTTTTTATATTTTTTAGATTCTTAAATCCTTACATTTTTTAATTTTTACATTCTTACATTTTTACATTTTTACATTTTTAAATTCGGTATAGCCTGTCGGTTGAGGAAAATGTAGGTGGTGTTCAGTGCGATGTAGTCGCGCGACATATACCATGTGCCTCCGTACATTCCGGTGCGTCCCCACGAATTTTTCACCATATAGTAGGGTTTTCCCTGTTCGTCGGTGGCGCGCCCGTAGATGAGCATCACGTGGTCGTAGGTGAATTGCCAGTTGTCCCATTGCGCTTGACGCAGTTCCTGTGAGGGTTGCAGGCCGTCGGGCAGCATGGCCAGTCCCGTGCGGGTGAAGTTACCGCTCACATCACCGCCCCAGCACACGGTGTAGCCGGCATCGAGCGCTTGGTCGAGCAGCGTCATCAGCGTGTCGATGGGAAGGTTGTAGCTGGGTTTCAACCGCCATTTGTACGGTGCTTCTATCACGAACCACTCGTAGAAGGGATGGTGCGTGAAACTGGTCAGACTCACATAGTTGTCGGCTTGCAGACCGAGCATTTTTGCAAATGATTGTGGGGTGTAGGTCTGGCCCTCATACTGGAATGTCTTGGGGCAGGGGCCGAGATATTGCTCAATGACGCTGTTCACGCTGTCGCGCCAGTGGGGCATGGGCTCATTGGCACCCTTGCGCACAATGTTGGCCACGGTGCGCTCCAGCCGCGGAAAGAATTCAGAGAAATTAGCCAGCGAGTCGCCGGTGAGCGAGCCGGGTGCGGCCATGGCTTCTTCGGGACAGATGCCGTGTCGGCTGATTACGTCGAGCACATCGTCGGCCGAGCCGCCTTCGGAAATCTGGCTGTAGCCGTGCATGCGCACGTAGTGGGTGGCACAGTCCATATAGTCTTTGCTCACCACAAACATTTCGCACAGGTCATACTCCTTGCCCGTCTGCCGGAGGAGTTCGCTCTCAAGGTATCCCAGTGTGGCGTAGGCCCAGCAGGTGCCGCTGCGGTATTGGTTCTTCACGCGGCTGATGGGATTTGCCTTCACGGTGGTGAAAGTCTTTTTGGCGGCCGATCCGATGGCCTGCTTCTGCAGGTGTTCCTGTGCAAGCATTGTTGCCGGCAAGATTATGCTGAGAAAGAGGAGCGTAATGATTCGGTGTTTCATCAGTTGGTTTGGGTTAGCGATACGCAAAGGTAATAAATCTTTTTTTTTATGCGATAGAGCTGCCCTGCAAAATTAGGTTTTATCGCGCTTCAACAGCCGTTTCCCGCTTCGCATTTCAGTACCTCGAAACGGTGGGTAAAACCGGCGTTTTCCAAAAGCTATGCTTTTGCCTTCCAAAAGGATAGCTTTTGCGTCCCGAAAGCATAGCTTTTGAAGGCCAAAAGGATAGCTTTTGAAAATCGGGCAAAAAAAAGACGCCGTGAATTATTTCACGACGTTGATGATGAGGTATGATAAATACAGGAGATAGACTGCTGTGAGCAAGCCTCCTTCCCATCGTTCTATTTTTAGTTTTGTCCATGAGAAGATGAGGAAGAGTGCCATGGAAATGATGAGCATCGAATAGTCTATGGGCGATATGCCGTCGATGCGCATGGGGGTGATGATGCCTGTGAGACCGAGAATGAGGAGAATGTTCATCAGGTTTGACCCCAGCACATTGCCGATGGCTATGCCGGCATTGCCTTTTCTTGCTGCTACGATGGTGGTGGCCAGTTCGGGCAGCGATGTGCCGCCTGCCACAATGGTGAGTCCTACTACGGCTTCGCTCATGCCCAGCATGATGGCCAGGTCTTTCGCTCCATCAACAAAGAGTGTGGAACCTACCGGCAGCAAGGCCAATCCGAGCACGAGGAAGAGCATGAGTGAGCGGTTTGAAGCCTGTCCGTCGGGCGTTGCGTCTTGGGCCTCCTGCACGCTGTTTTCGCTTTGCTGATTGGCAGAATCGAAAGCGCTGTTTTGCTGCTTGCCGCGGGCGTCTAAAACGGTATAGGCAATATATGCTATTCCACTGGTTATCAGCAAGAAAGATTCCCATCTGCTCATCTGCCCGTCGCGGGCAAAAACATAGAGCAGTACCGACGCGAGCAGGGCGCATGGCATATCGCGGCGCACGGTGTTACGCTGCACGCTGATGGGTACTATCAGCGCTGCACAGCCGACAATGAGGAGGGTGTTGAAAATGTTGGAGCCCATCACGTTTCCCACGGCCATGTCGGTCTGCCCCGTGAGGGCCGACAAAAGAGAAACGCAAAATTCGGGCAGTGAGGTGCCGATGGCTACAATGGTCAGACCAATCACAATCTGCGACACTCCTATACGCTCGGCCAGCATCACGCTGCCGCGTGTGAGATAGTCGGCTCCTTTAATTACGCAGTAAGCTCCTAAACAAATGAACAAAAGAGCCTGAAGCAATTCCATGTACTTACGACTTGCGGGTGCGCTCTTCGGCCAGAATGTTTTCTATGGGCAACTGGCGGTCGAAGGATGTATTGTAAGCCACCACGGTTTCTGTGCGCTGCAAGCCAAGCGGCTGCAACTTGTCGTGGATGAAATTCATCAGTGCGTGGTTGTTGCGTGCATAAACCTTTATGAACAGGTCGTAGCTTCCGGTGGTGTAGTGACATTCTACCACCTCGGGAATGGTCTCCAACTGCTGCACCACTTCATCGAACATGGAGGGGTCTTTCAGGTAGATGCCAATGAAAGCGCAAGTTTCGTAGCCAATCTTTTCGGGGTCAATGATATACTGTGAGCCAAGAATCATTCCCTGTTGCGTGAGTTTTTGGATGCGCTGATGAATGGCAGCGCCACTGACTTTACACTCACGGGCAATTTCCAGAAAAGAGATACGTGCATCGCGCGAAATGTATTCCAGAATTTTCTTGTCTAATTCGTCTATATAATGTGACATAGGTTTGATTGTTGTTGTTTGAGTTTTTTGCGTCCGGCAAAAGTACGACTTTTTATCGACAGAAAAAATTTTTAAGGGGAGTTTTTGCTTTGGAAGTTCAAGAATTTCAGCGTGTTTTTCCAAGAACTGTGGCAATCACCCATGTGGTATCTAACTTTCGCTTTGCACCAATTCGTGTACCACAACCCATTGCATGACCAATGTTCCTGCAAGCAGCATGCCGACGGAGGTGAGCGAAATTTCGGTGTTGGCCAAAATCACTACGATGTCGGTCAGCGACTGTCTGGCAAATGTGATCAGCCGCTGCATGGCATTGGCCTGGTATAAATAGACGATAAGCATGATAATGAAACAGCCTGTCCATACTTGCTCGGGCCACACGGTGCGGCGCGGCAGGCTTTTCATGACGCGGTCGGTGAAACCTGCGTCGGCGGGTTCTATACGATGCTCCTGAAAGAATTGGGCGAGCAGTTCGTCGTCGGTCTTTTTATTCATAGCCATTTTTTCTTAAAAATGATGCCATCTTCGCTTTTCCGCGCGAGAGATTGGCTTTTATCGTTCCCGAGGGCATACCAGTGATGGCAGCAATATCTTCGATAGACAGTCCTTCGCTCAACTGCAGGGTGACGCAGGTGCGTTCGTGTTCGTTCAACTGATTGAGCGCCTGATAGAGGTCAACCTTGTGTTGAACCGACATCTCGCTTGTATGGCTGGCTGACTGTGCAACACGGTCGAGCGGTTGCTCGTTGCGCTGCCGGCGAATCTCGTCGAGAAATACATTGTAGGCAATGCGATATAACCAAGTGGTGAACGATGCCGTCATGCGAAAACTCCCGATGGACTTGTACGCTTTGATGAATGTTTCCTGCGCCAAATCGTCGCTCAGCATCTCGTTGCCTTGCGTGTGAGCGAGAAAGAACCGGCGTACGGCCGACTGGTGGCGCTCCACCAATCGGCCAAATGCACGGTCGGATTTAAACATCACAACCTGAAAGATCAATGATCGATCCTCAGCGTTGAGCATGGCTGGTCTTTATTCTTCTTCTGTTGATGATGCAGGTTGTTCAGCTTTGGTCTCTGGCTCAGCGTCGCGGTTGATGTTGGCATTGTCTGCGGGGACTTTTGTGCGCGAGAGATACATCTGGCCAGCGCCATAGATGGCAATCAGTGCACCGACGCCTTGCATCATACTCCAATCCCAAAGCCAGAACATCACGAACAGGCCGGCACCTAATGCCACGTTGAGCACACCCTTGTCGTGCAGGTAGCTGGCATCCTGGCGCTCAATGGGTTTCAGCGATTCGGGAATGGCTCCACCATTGGCCATCGCATTTTCTGCTATCCGCACACGAGCGTTGTTGCGTTTGATGAAGTAACGGACAATCAGAAAAATAATAATCAGTGGTGCAAAGAAAATGGCCAGGCAGATGAGCAAGCCAAAAATCAGTGCGGCAACAATGCCAGGGCCGGCAATGCTTTCGATAATTGATTTCATCCGTTCTTCCATGCGGTCCTCAAACTCTTGGTCGAGCGATTCATCGACCATCGTTTCGGAGGTGACACTGTCGGAGTAGGCTACCACTTCGTCTGAGTTGTCTTCTGCTTCTGCACGGGTGGCATCCAAGTCTTGTTTTGCATCGGCCAGTTCTTGCTTTGCCTCAGCGAGTTCTTCCTTGGCTTCGTCGATGGCCGACTGGGCGTAAACGGCTGGCTGGAACGCTGAGAGCGAAAGGGCCAGAAAAAGAGAAAAGAGAATCTGTTTCATGTTGTTGATTATTTTAGTTTGTTTTTGTTTCGATTTGTATGTTTGACGTAATGGAGACAGAAAAAGTTGCATTAGCGCAAAAAAAAATGCCATCCGTAGCTTTTTTTTACAGATGGCAAAGCCTACGGAAAGAACATTTCTTGCAGCGGGCAGTCTGTTCCGTTGGAATGAATGAATTGTCGGCTGAGAATATCTCGCCAAGCAGAACCTTCAGATGGTGGATGAATTCGTCCTGCACACGGCTCACATCGTCGAGGAATTGTCCGTTGAGTTTGAGCAGCGCTTCAGGATTTTTCTCGTCCAGATTGCGAATGAAGAGCAGGCTCGGCGCCACTGCCTGATGCGACGGATTGAGCTGTTTGTCGTTGGCCACAATCACTGCATAGAGCAATGTCTGCAGATAATAGTCGGAGTGTTTCTCAATGTTGTTGGAGTCGAAGATTTCTTCTACTGCCTTGAAGTTGGGATTGGCCGGCGAGCCAGTCTTGTAGTCGAGCACTCGCAGGCCTTTTCCGTGCGCAGGCTGGTCAATGCGGTCAACAATTCCGCCGAGCTTGATGATTTTCTCGCCAGTGGATGTGTCGAACCGGATGTTGCGTTCCACCCATCGCTCCATCTCCTTGACAGAGGTGGGCGCCAGGCGTGTATCAATCTCCAGCAGTCGGCGCAGATATTCGATGATGACTTTCCGTCCAATAATGTTCAGACCGGTGCTGCGTGCTGCGGCTTTGCCGTCGGAGGGAATGAGATTGTGCTCTCTCAGTGCATCATCCACGGCCCGCTCCACGCTGAGCTGCTTCAGCAGAGGCTGGGCATTGAGCAGTCCGCCGGTGCGCTGGCCAACAATTTGTGCCACTTGGAGGTAGAGATTCTGTGCGGCTTGGTGGAAGATGTTGCCAAAGTGACGGTTGTCGGTAGCATTGTCGAGCTCTTCCGGTTCTCGAATGTCGGCCACCTGCTCGTAGAAGAACGCGATGGGGCAACGCAGATATCTGCCCAGCGCCGAGGGCGAAATGCGCCCTTTCTGGTCGAGCACGGCACGAGTCATCTCATCTTTCTCAATGGCTTGCGGCAGAGTGGTATTGGGACGCTGCCCGGCCACAATGGTCTGTCGCACAATCTTGTGGGGCGAGTCGATGAGCGTCTGTAGCATATAGCGGCTCATCTCGGCTTTGCTGGTGTCGGATGTGGCTTGATTGTAGAGCAGGGTGATGTCCTCAGCCCGTTGCAACAGTCGGTGGAAGTAGTAAGAGTAGAGCGCGTCAATGTGGTCGGTGGTGGTCATGTTGAAGGCCTGGCGCAGACTGTAGGGAATGATGGAGAGCATGGATTTGCTCTTCGGCATCTTCCCTTCGTTGCACGAAAGCATGAGCAGGTGGCTGAAATCAAGATTGCGGGTTTCGAGCAATCCCATGATTTGCAGTCCTATGGCGGGCTCTCCGTGCAGCGGAATGGTGGTTTGTGAGGTCAGACTGCGCAGGAGGCGTTCCATGGTGGCGTCGTTCACGGCGAGTAGTCCGCTCTCTCTCAATCCTTCCAACCGTTCCACGAGTGTGAACATACGGAAAACAGACTCTTTCAACAGCATATCATCGCTCTCGCGCAACTTCTTTCCGAGTTCGGAGAGGGCGCGCTTCAAATGGACGAGATGAGGCTCAGTTGTATCGGCGAGCAAGCGCTTGGTGGTGTCGGCAATGGGTAATTGCTCTACGGCAATAACCTGATAGTAATGGTTTGCCAGATAGTGACCAATCTCAGCGAAATCCTCCGTGAGCATCTGTGCACAGGATTGTGCCATGAGATGCTTCAGGTATCGGCGTTTGATGTAGCGGTTATTGCTCACCAATCCATTGACGCGCAAGTCGTAGAGCGCATGAATGAACGCCGTGATGGGCATATTGGTCAGTGGCAGTCCGGCAGTGATGTTGAATCGGGTGGCCTCCTCGGGCAGTGCATGCAGCAAAGAGGGCAGCAGTTGTTCGTCGCAAATCACGATGGCGGTGTCGTTGCCGGCGGCTAACCGTTGGTTTGATTCAAGCCAATGGGTGGCAAAACGCGCCTGAGCCGTTTCGGTGTTGGCTGCCACATAGGTGATTTGCTTGGGCTGTTGGAAATTGTTGAAGAGCTCGGGTGAGAATGTATCCAGCTCATTGGGGAAGAGATCGAGGTACTGGCGGATGAATTTTCCTGCCTCGTGGTTCTGCTTTGCAGGATTTTCGGATAGGTAATAGAGATCAATGTCCCAGTAGAATTTAGCCTTCTCGGCATCCTTGATTTGCTTGAAAATAGCTTTTTCGGTCTCTTGCAGCAGATTGAATCCCACGAAGATATATTGATTCTTGTCCAGTGAGAGCCCTTCCTCTGCCACCTGCCGGTACAGCGCTCCCTCGTAGGTGTATCCGTCATTGAGCAGTGCGGCGTTGAAATCGGTGTAGATGGCATACAGATGGGCCCACAGATTGGCAAATTGCTCTTTCAACGGAGTATTGCTCTGCTGGAAAGTGTTGAAGAAATGTTGTAAGGCTTCGCGCTGTTCCGTTGTGAGGAAATCATCATTGTCGTAGTCGTGAAGGGCTTCCAGGTTGGAGAAGAGCTGTTGGGCATTGACCATGCCCTTGTCCAAATCGTCAAAATCGTTGAGAATGAGTTGTCCCCAGCCGTAAAATTCGTCGAGCGTGTCGGTGGATGTGCTGATGTGCTGCTGGTAAATTTGATAGAGGCGGCAGACAAGATAAATGTTGTCGGGCACCGTGAGCGCCGACTGGGAGCGAAAGAGTTCGCTGATGGTGAGAAAGGTGGGACTCCAGATGGGCTTGTCGGTCAGCGTGATGAGGTGCTGATTGAAAAACAAACGGGCACGCTTGTTGGGGAAGATAATGGCTATTTGCGACAAGTCGTTGCCATATTTCTGGTAAATATCTCGGGCTACGAGGCTTAAAAACTTCTCCATATCACATCTCCACTTTTTGAATTTTGTTCTGATACACATACCAGAGGAATCCTTCCACCTGAGAATGGCCCATCTCTTTTAGCAGGGAAATGTATTCTCTGACTTGTGCCAGATGTTCCTCTTTGGGATTTCCGAATTTAAAATCTACCACCACAGTTTGATCTCCACGCTGCATCACGCGGTCGGGGCGCTTCTCTTCCATGGCTCCGGTGAAGGAATTTCGATGTACGATGGTACATTCGTTGTAGATTTGCCAGTCGGGCGAAAACCATTCCGCCACTTTCGGACTGTTCAAACGCGCAGTGATAAACTGCAGAAAACGCTCTGTCAATTTTGGGTGGTTCTCCATCACGCCGTTGCACTGCAACTCTCGGATGGCCTTTGGCACATCCTCTTTGGTGTGAATGCTTGCAAAGAGGGCATGGAGCAGACTGCCCTCGGCAATGTAATCGCGCTCGTCGGATTCCTCTTGTGGCTCAATAAACTGTCGGCTGGCATTGCTTTGAAGGAATTTAGCACGATTGGGAAATGATTTCATGGGGAATGACAGACGGTCGGGTATCTGTTCAAAGACATTCTCCTGCACAGTTGTTTCATCGGCAGAATGACTTGGCTGGTCCATTGCGGCCTCTGCCTGTCCCAGAGTGAATCGTTTCAGTGTGCCTGTTTCGGTTTGTTCCTCAGTCAGTGTTGCCGCAGGAATGGCTTCTGCCACGCACTCCAAAGCAGCAGGATAGATGAAACTGCGATAGTCGGCTTTGCGTTCAGGGGCATAAACATAGAGTGAACGCCGTGGGCGGGTGAACAACACATACAGAAGATTCAGGTTGTCAACTACGTTTTGCAGGTGTTCTTCTTGGGCTTCTTCGGCAAAAACGGTGCTACTCAGCGATTTTAGGTTATAATGAATAGGCACGATAGGGATTTGACTGTAGGGCTCCTCACGGGTTGTCATCCAGATATAGTCGCGATGTTCCAACTGCCAATCGCACAGCGGAGCGAAGACATAGTCAAATTCCAGTCCCTTACTTTTGTGAATGGTCATCAAGCGGATGCCGTTCGGCTCGTCGCTTTGTATGGCTTTTCTGTGAAGCGTCTCGTCCCAGTAAGCAAGGAAACGCTCCAGGTCGGGTTCAAAATCGTTGAGGAACTTGTTCAATGCATCGAAGAAGGTGCATACATAAGCACTTTCCTCTTCCAGCCGTTCCAAAGAGAAGGTGTGGTAAATTCGTTCGGCGAGCTCGTTCAGCGGCAGTGGATCCTGTCCTATTGAGCGCAGCAATGAAGCAATGGGGCTGTCGGTGTTATCGTCGCCGATTGTGATGAGCTTACTTTCGCTATAAGGTTGCTTGTCGATGTATTTCAGATAAGCCTTTGTCAGTGTTGCACGCGCCAATTTGTTTTCTGGCTGTTGTATCAGTCGCATGGCATCAATGATGATGCCCACAGCTATCGAAGCATCGAGCGTGAAGGCTTCTTCTGTGATGAGCGGCAATTCGGGATAGTCCCGGCTGAGGTATTCAACCACTTGGGCAATGCTTCCTTTGTCGCGGGCCAATATGGCCACCTGCTTATAGTCAATACCATGGCTGATTAATGCTTGCAGGTCTTGTCCGAAATCCTGCAGCAGCTGTTCGGTATTGGCTTTTTCGCCGTAGAGTGTGAACTGAATAAAACCTTTGCTCTGGGCGTTGACCGCCGTTTGGGTCAGTTCCGAGTATGCCTGAGTGAGTTCGCCTTCTTGTTTCGCAGGCTGCTGTGCCAATTGCGCTTGTTCCAATTCTACTGCAGCTTGGAAGAAGTGATTGTTGAAGGTGACGATTTCGTTGGCCGAGCGGAAGTTATTATTGAGCGGCGTGATGGCGATTTCCTGCTTGGGAAAGAATTGCTGGATATTGTTCAATAATCGCCAATCGCCGTTGCGCCAGCGATAGATGCTCTGTTTCACATCGCCTACGATGAGGTTCTGGCTGTTGGCATTGGCCATTGTGTCGTTGAGCAGTACGCGGAAATTGCGCCACTGATTGGTGCTTGTATCTTGAAACTCATCAATCATGATGTGCTTCAGTTGCGAGCCAATCTTTTCAAAGATGAACGGTGAATCTTGATCGCCAATCAATTTGCTCAGTACAGATTGGGTGTCGCTGAGGAGAAAGAGGTTTTCTTTCTTTCCAATCTCTTCCAGTTTTTGCTTAATGGTGGTGAGCAGTCTGAGTCGCGAGAGTGCTTTTAATATATTGTCGGCAGTCTTTACGGTTTTGATGCACCGCGGCCGTTGCTGTTCGGCTTGGATGAGCAGAGGCTGCAATTCGTCGCGTGCAATTTGATAAATCGGTTCCGATTCGTGTCGGTCTGTCGCGCGGAGCATGGAGGTGAAATCTTGCATGGCTTCCTCGGTACGACTTCCGAGCATCTTGTCGCCGTTTTTTGCAAAGTCGCTAATTTTAAGAAAATAACCCAATGCGCCACTCTTTCCATAGGAGAACTGGTCTATGGTCAGCCCGTGTTGGTCTAAGATATGCTTGAATTCGTCGAGGAAATGTTCCATCTCTGCGAGCGCTTTCTCTTTTTCCTTGACGAGCAGTGAGCGATATTGGTTGAAATCAATATCAAAATCGGTTTCGTGCAGGCGGTAAGCGTCGGAAAAGATGTTCTGCCCAAACTCCTTGATGCTGTCCATCACGCGCCAGGAGTTGCCTTCTTCCATGTTTTCCTCCACCACATCGATTATCCAGTTGAGAATCTGCGAACGCTCTTCCAGGTCATCGACCAGTTCATCCACCGCCTTTTCGAGTGCTTCCTTGTCGTCGAGTTGCAGGCGGATGTTGTTGCTGAGCTTGAGCTCTCGAGCCAGATTGCGCAGTATTTGCTGGAAGAAGGAGTCGATGGTCTCTACCCGGAAATAGGTGTAGTTGTGCAAGAGGTTGTGCAGTGCCGTCGCTGCGCGTTGGCAAACTTCTTCTTCGGATAGTCCTGTTTCGGTAGTGATGGTTTTGATATAGCTGTTTGCGTCGGCTGTGCGGTGAGCCATTCCGTAGAGCTTGCTCAGTATGCGCATCTTCATCTCTTCGGTGGCTTTGTTTGTGAAGGTCACAGCCAAAATCTGCTTGTAGGCCGATGGGTCGGCTACAAGCAGTTTGATGTATTCCACTGAGAGGCGATAGGTCTTACCGCTTCCCGCACTGGCTTTGTAAACGGTGAGTTGCATCTGTGGGCAGTTTTGTTTGTGGAAAAGCGGGGTGACGGGGTTTGGTAGCAGTTAGTTTTCTTCTGCGTATTGGCGTATTTTCTGTTCGTCGTTGAGCGAGCAGACGAGCAGTGCATCGTCCTTTTCGGCAATGATGTAGTTCTTCAGTCCCTGTATCACTACTTTCTTTTCCTGTGTGGTATGAACGATACATCCCGAGCAGTCAACCATTTTTATATTCTCGCCTATGAGGCTGTTTCCGTAGAGGTCCTTTTGTGTCTGGGCCAGCAGGCTGCCCCATGTGCCAAGGTCGCTCCATCCGAAGTCGGCGGGATGGACGTAGATTTCCTCTGCGTTCTCCATGATGGCATAATCGACGGAGATGTTCTGGCAGGTCGGGTAAATCTCGTTTATCTTGGCTTGCTCCTCGGGAGTGCCGTAGATGGGCAGCAGGTCTTCAAAGAGTCGGCTCATTTCTGGTTGATACACGCGGAAAGCATTCACAATGGTTGAAACTTTCCAAATAAAGATGCCTGCGTTCCAGAAATAGTTGTTCTGTTTGATGTATTCTTCGGCTGTGGCGAGATTAGGTTTTTCCTTGAAGGAGTCAACGCGGTAGATTTCTTTGTCGCTCAATGCAGCGTTGGAGAGGTCTGCCTGTATGTAGCCGTAGCCTGTTTCTGGTCGGGTGGGGTGCATACCGAGGGTCACGATGGCATCGCTCGATGCGGTGAATGCCAGCGCGCTTTTCACCACTCGGCGGAATTCCTCAGGATTGAGTACCATGTGGTCTGACGGCGCCACAACGATATTGGCGTGTGGATTCTCGCTCTTGATGCGCCAGCTCACGTAGGCTATGCACGGTGCAGTGTTTCTGCGGCAGGGTTCCAACAGGATATGGCTGACGGGCACTTCGGGCAATTGTTCTCGACAGAGTTCGGCATATTGCTGATTCGTAACCACCCACACGTTTTCTGCCGGGCAGATATCGCCAAAGCGGTCAACCGTGAGTTGAAGCAGCGTGCGGCCTACGCCGAGCACATCGATAAATTGTTTGGGACATTCCTTCGTGCTCATAGGCCAGAAGCGGCTACCCACGCCGCCTGCCATGATTACCAGATGATTGTTTTTGTTGTTTGTCATGGTGCTAAACAATATGATTGTTTGCAAATTTACAAATATCTTTTCTGGCACACAAAAAAAAGAAGCAAAACAGGTAAATTCCCATTTTGCTTCTTGGTTTTCTCTTTCGTAAGTTTCCTTTAAGATGCTTTAGGCGAGAGCAACTTTGTTGTTGTCGTCCTTAATCTTGCCCTCTTTGAAGAGCCAGCCCATGCCGAGCAGAACTTCAGTCTCAGAGATTTTAGCAAGTTTAGCAATCTCAGCTACGCTCAGGGCTTTTTCAGCCTTAGCGAGTGTTTCGTACACATCACCAGCCTTGAAACCTACGTTGATAGGATTGATGTTCAGAGCAGCTTTCTTGGCGGGAGCTTCTTTCTTTGCAGGAGCAGCCTTTTTGGCGGCTTCTTTCTTCACAGGAGCGGCCTTAACAGCAGCTGCCTTGGTAGTCTTTTTTTCTGCCATAGTTTTTTCTGTTATTCTGATAACTTTAATTTTACCTTTTGAACTGTCACTGTAATGAGTTGGGGTTCAAATTCTGTGGCAAAAATAAGTATGAATAATATCTTGGCAATCAAAAAGTTTCTGCGATTTTTTATTTTTGCCCACTTTCTTGACGCAAGTCAAGTTTGAGCTGTAGCTCATCGAGTTGGCTTTGATCGATAAACGATGGAGCGTCGAGCATCACGTCGCGGCCACTGGTATTTTTCGGGAATGCGATGCAGTCGCGAATGGAATCCAGGTCGGCCATAATGGCTACGAAGCGGTCCAGTCCGAAGGCCAGTCCTCCGTGGGGAGGTGCACCATATTTGAAGGCGTTGATCAGGAAACCGAACTGGGCTTGGGCACGCTCGGGTGTGAAACCTAAGATCTGGAACATCTTTTCCTGCAAGTGCTCGTCGTGGATACGGATGCTACCGCCGCCCACTTCAATGCCGTTGCACACGAAGTCGTAGGCCAGGGCACGCACCTGTTCGGGATGACTGTCGAGCAGGGGAATGTCTTCGGGATTGGGCATGGTGAACGGGTGGTGCATAGCCATGAGCCGTTGCTCTTCGTCGCTCCACTCAAAGAGCGGGAAGTCAACAATCCAGAGACATTCAAATTTCGACTTGTCGCGCAGGCCTAAGCGGTCGCCCATTTCCAAACGGAGGGTAGAGAGTTGCGTGCGTGTTTTGTTTGTATTGTCGCCACTGAGAATGAGCAGCAAATCGCCGTTCTCTGCGTTGACTTTCTGGCGCAGTTTTTCCCAGACTTCAGGAGCGTAGAATTTGTCGATGGAACTCTTTGTGGTGCCGTCGGCATTGAATTTCACGTAAACCAATCCCTTTGCGCCAACCTGCGGTCGTTTCACAAAGTCGGTGAGTTCGTCGAGTTGCTTGCGGGTATATTCAGCGCAGCCTTTACAGAGGATACCGCCAATATAGTTGGCATCGTTGAACACCGAGAATTCTCCAGTTCCTTTCAGCGTGTCCATCAGCTCGATGAATTCCATGCCGAAGCGCAAATCGGGCTTGTCCGAGCCGTATTTTTCCATGGCTTCTTTCCAGGTCATCTGGCGCAGTTTGGCTGGCAGTTCCACTCCTCGAATCTCCTTGAAGAGGTGGCGGCAAAGGTCTTCGAAGATTTCAATCACGTCTTGTTGTTCCACGAACGACATTTCGCAGTCTATCTGTGTGAACTCTGGCTGACGGTCGGCGCGCAGGTCTTCATCGCGAAAGCACTTGGCTATCTGGAAGTAGCGGTCAAATCCGCTGACCATCAAGAGCTGCTTCAGTGTTTGCGGGCTTTGTGGCAGGGCGAAGAACTGACCAGGGTTCATGCGTGAGGGCACCACAAAGTCGCGGGCTCCTTCGGGCGTTGAACCAATCAGTATGGGGGTTTCCACTTCGAGGAAATTGTGATTGTCCAGGAAGTTGCGCACCAGAATGGTCATCTTGTGGCGCAGTTCCAGATTCTTGCGCACAGCGTTGCGGCGCAAGTCGAGATAGCGGTACTTCATGCGAATATCGTCGCCGCCATCGCTCTGGTCTTCAATGGTGAAGGGAGGGGTCAGACTCTTGGAGAGGATATTCAGTGTTGACACTTCAATTTCAATTTCTCCTGTGGGCAGCTGGGCATTTTTGCTTTGGCGTTCAGCCACAATGCCTTTCACCTGGATACAGTATTCGCGGCCGAGTTTGTTGGCTTCTTCGCACAGACTGGCGTTGGTTTGTTCGTTAAAGACGAGTTGGGTCAGTCCGTAGCGGTCGCGCAAATCGACGAATGTCATGCCGCCGAGTTTTCTCACACGCTGCACCCATCCGGCCAGCGTAACTGCTTCTCCGGCATTGGCCAGACGAAGTTCGCCGCAAGTGTTTGTTCTGTACATCTTGTTATTTTGATTTTACGTTTTTTACAAATTCTGTTTTGTAACGCGCAAAAGTAATAAAAAAATCTAAATCGTCAAGTCTCGCGTTGGATAATTGCGAAAGATTCCTTAATTTTACCGCCTGAAAAATGCGCACGATTATGAAAAAAATCCTATTTGTATCCTTACTTCTTCTTTTCGTTGGTTCCTCTCTTCAGGCGCAGAATGTCAAAAAAGCGTCGATAAAGTTTGAGAAGACCACCCATAATTTTGGCACTTTTTCCGAGAAAGACGGCGTACAGACCGTGGTGTTCAGTTTCACCAACGTGGGCGAATCGCCGCTGTTAATCAATCAGGCCGTGGCCAGCTGCGGATGTACGGTGCCCACCTACACGAAAAAGCCCATACAGCCTGGCCAGAAAGGCGAGGTCAAGGTCAGCTACAATGGTGCCGGCAAATGGCCCGGAGCATTTAAGAAGACTGTTTCGGTGATGACCAATGGCGACCCCGTGAAGGTCACGCTGTATATAGAAGGTAATATGACAGACGAATGATTGTTTCTCTATCTTGTACAGGCAATACACTATGGGCGGCTCGCCGGGCAGCAGAAATGCTCGGCGAGCCGCTTGTTGATATAACCCGCTGCGACCCTTCTGCTGCGCCGCTGCGTCTTGCCAAGGGCGAGCGCTTGGGATTTTGTTTCCCCGTGCATGGATGGCGGCCGCCGTTGCTGTTCAGGCAGTGGCTTCACAGCGCCCATTTTATGTTTGAAGAGACGCCTTATGTCTGGGCGCTCTGCACTGCCGGCGATAATATCGGCGAGACCATGCGCCTGCTCGCTGCCGACCTTCAACCCCATGAGCTGGAACTCCGTGCCGCCGGGTCGCTCATCATGCCCGAGTCGTATGTCGGACTGCCTTTCATGGATGTTGACCCGCCCGAGCGTGAACGCATGAAAAAAGAGACAGCCGCCCAGCGACTGGAGCAGTTCCTTATATATATAAAAAGGTACGAGCGCGCGTGGATGCTCACCGAGGGCCAGTGGCCCCGACTGAACACCCGCCTGTTGGGCGGGTTCTTCCTCCGGCATCTCATCACCGACAAACCTTTCCGCGTTTCGGCCGAGGCTTGCTTGCGCTGTGGCAAGTGTGCGCAGGTGTGTCCGGTGCACAATATCGAATTCAAGTCGGGCGAGTTGCCCCAGTGGCGGCATACCGACCGTTGTCTGGCTTGTTTCGCCTGCTATCACCACTGTCCGGCACGCGCCATTGAATATGGTCGGCGAACGCGCGGAAAAGGGCAGTATTTCTACGAAAAAACAAAAGGATAGCTTTTGCCGTTCAAAAGCTATCCTTTTGCGCGCTAAAAGCATAGCTTTTGGCCTCCGAAAGCTATGCTTTTAGAAAATGGTCATTTCCTGCCTGTTTTTCCTACTCTACTTTCATGGATTCTGCAGGGTGTATGCAGGCAATGAAATAGCTGGGCAGAATCAGTACCAGCAGGCACACCACGAAGGTCAAAATGTTGAGCAATACAATGTGCAGCACGTTGATTTCAACAGGCATGATACTCACGTAATACACCTCGGGGTCGAGCCGTATCAGCCCTAACCACTTTTGCGCGCCAATCAGCGCAAGTGCCACAAGGTTGCCGATAATCATGCCGCGCCCCACCAGTTGTTCCGATAGTCGGATGAATGTATGCCGCAGCGTGCTGTTGCGCATTCCCAAGGCCTTGAGCGTGCCAATCATCGAGGTGCGTTCCAAGATAATTATCAAGAGCGCGGATATCATGGTGACACTGGCCACAAGCAACATGATGAGCAACACAATCCAGATGTTCATGTCCAGCAGGTCGAGCCAGTAGAAAATTTGCGGACTCAGCTCGCGAATTGTGCGTGAGGTATATACCTCGCCATAGCCGTCTGTAGTCCGGTTCACGCGGGCTATCAGTTCCGCTGCTGCGGCATCTACTTCAGTAAAATTGTTCACCTTGAGCTCTGCGCCTGAGGCCTGGTCGGGCTGCCAGCCGTGCAATTGCTGCACGGTGTGCAGGTCGGTCAGGCATACCATCTCGTCATATTGCGAGAGATGAGTCTCGTATAGGCCCGTGATGGTGAATCGTCGCGGACGGACACCTGCGCTGTTGATGAAGTAGGCGAATATCCGGTCGCCAGTCTTGATGTTCAATTTCCCCGCCATCCAGCGCGAGAGCAATGCTTCCTGCGAACTTTTCTCGGCCGAGAATCGTGGCAGGCGGCCTTCCACCAGATTGTCGGCAATAAAGGCTGTGTCAAATTCTTCGGCCATGCCTTTAAACTGCACGCCCAGAAAATCGTTATCGGTTTTCAGCAGACCCTCCACCGTGGCGAACCGCTGCACGTGCTCCACTCCTTTCACCGAGCGCAGCACGGTCATCATCGAATCGTTCAGCTGGATAGGATAGGGCTCGCCTGTTTGCAGCGCCATAAAATCGCCCACCTGAATGTGGGCTGCAAAGCCTGCCACTTTGTCGCGAATGGTATGCTTAAAGCCCATTGCCACCGAGACACTCACAATCATCGTGGCCAGGCCGATAGCCACGCCGGCCACCGAAATCCTTACTGCCGGACGCGACATACGGTGCTCCGACGAGTTGCCATTGCCCATCCTGCGGGCCAAAAAACGACTCAGTTGCATAATGTGCAAAGATACGATTAAGCGAGGAAAATGCAAAATCGTTTTTGCATTTTCGAGCGTGAGTATCTTATTTAAAGGTACGATTTAGAGAACAAGGCAAAATGTAATCGTGCTTTTATTGTCCTTGTCGAACGTGAGTACCTTATTTAAAGGTACGATTAAGCGAGGAAAATGCAAAATCGTTTTTATAATTTATCCATTATATCGTATCTTTGTAAACGGCTTACCGCTGAATAGCATCTCACAAAAACTTCCCTGGCCGGGAGAAAACCTCGCTTGCTATGAACCGTCTCATTAAAACTTTCCTCTTCGCCTGCATGATTTTCTGCGCCGCTTGCAGTCAACGGCAGGCTGCCTCCATTGCATCCGAACAGCCTTCGGCTGCTGGTATTCCCTTTGTTTCGCTCCGAAATTATTTCTTTAAAAACGGTTTTCTGCCGCCCGCGAATCCAAAAATTACCAGTGCCGAGGAATTTTCCAATCTTTTCGGCATGGCTACCACGATGGGACCTGAGGGAAAGCCCACCGCAGTTGACTTCAATCGCCAGTTTGTCGTGGCCATTGTGCTGCCTGTGACAAATCTTTCTACAGAGATTACGCCTGTCAGGATTGAAGAGCACAACGATTCGCTCTTTTATTTCTACGATGTCGCGGTCGGTGCGCCGCAGTCGTTCAGCATCCAGCCCGTTGCGCTTATTGCCCTCGATAGAAGATATGCCGAGTGGCCGCTCGTGCTCATTAACCAGCAATCGACCGATCATAATGCCGCCATCGACAGCTATCTGTCGGAGCAGATTGCTAACCACTATTCCGCTGGCGAATATAGCGTGCCTGTAAAAGATGTGGTGGCCGTCGATGCCAGCGATTCGACTGATATTCGTGTGTGGGGCGATTTCTGGGTGTATAACTATAAGCAGTCGGGCGACACGCTGAAATTTGTCTCCGGTGGCAGTCATCCGGGGCTGATGCACGTCTGCAAGTTTGGCGATTATTTCTATGTCTCAGCCTTCGACCAGGTGGCCGATGGCTCTGGCTATCAACCCTCTGCCAAGAAAATTTTCGGCCGGTATTTTGAAACCTTCAGCCGCCACACCGCCGATGCCGGCAAGCGTGAGGCCCTTCGCGCTGATGAGCTGCGTGCGTTTGTTCGTCAGCATGGGCTCAAGGTCACCATGTACCAAGACTACGGCTGGCCCGCCAAGAGCCTTCAATAAGGTCAGCAAAGAAAAGTTCTGTTGCTTCTGCTGTTGCGCAGAAATGCCTGCCACTGGTGGCGAGAAAAACAGTTGGACTATAAGCAAAAAGAAAACCCGATTCAGGATTTCTCCATCGTCGGGTTAATGAAAGGAGGAGTGGTACCTCCAGGAATCGAACCGGGGACACACGGATTTTCAGTCCGATGCTCTACCAACTGAGCTAAGGCACCATTTGTGTGTTTCCTTTCAACAAAACCTCTCGTGTTTTGCGTTGCAAAGGTACGCCTTTTTTTTATACAGACAAAATTTTTGTGAATTTATTTTCTCTTCCACGAAAAAAAACGCAATGCCATGTTCGCGGCATTGCGTTTTTTATATGGGAGTGAGTTCTTTCGCTTAGAACTTAATCTTCTTGCGGATGTCCTTGGGAATAGCGTTGCGGTTTACGAGGAAGTCCATGGTGTTCAGCGCGATGAAGTTTTTCGACATATACCAGATGCCTTTGTATTCACCGGCTTCGCCCCACGAGTTCTTCACCATGTAGTATTCGCGGCCGTTCTGGTCTTTAGCGATACCGAAGATGAGCATACCGTGGTCGTCGGTGAGTTCCCAGTTGTCGAAGCGTTCTTGGCGCATTTCCTGTGTGGGAACGATTTCGGGTACTGTGCATCCCAGCGAGTCGAGCACTGATGTACGTTTCTGTGCGCTCAGTTTCAGCCAGCGAGCCATGTCGCTGCCAGCCAGACTCTTTGCCTTGTTGCCATCGATGGCATAGGCCAGACCCTGACGGGTGAAGCCTTCCTCGCTCACGTCGCCGCCCCAGGCAATGGTGTAGCCCTGCATCACGGCATTGTCAATCACTTTCATCATCTCGTCCATGGGCAGGTTGTAGGAGAGGGGGAAGCGCCAGTTGTCTTGCACCTCAACAGCGAAACCTTCGTAGAAAGGATGGTGGGTATAAGAAGTGATGCTTACATAGTCGTCGAAGTTGAGGCCGAGCGATGCAGCAAACGATTTCGGAGTGTAGGTCTTGCCTTCGTAGGTAAATGTTTCGGGGCACTTACCGAGGTATGCGTCGAGAATGCCTTGCAGTCCAACTTTCCACTGACCGGAAATCTTCTTGGCCTTGTTTCTTGCCACAGCGTTAACGTATGGTTCCATCAGCGAGAAGAACTCGTTGAAGTTGTTGAGGCTGTCGCCATAGAGCGAGCCGGGGAAAGGCATGGCATTTTCGGGGCAGATTCCGTGATGCTTCAGTGTGTGGAGCACATCTTCGGCGCTACCGCCTTGAGAGAACTGGCAGTCACCATGATAGCGCACCACCTGGATGGCACGTTCCATGTAGGTTTTATTGGCCACGAACGACTCACACAGGTCGTAGGTTTTGCCAGTGGCTTTCAGAATCTCAGCTTCGAAGTACGAGAGGGTAGAGTAGTCCCAGCATGTGCCCGAACGGTTCTGGTCTTTGATACTGGTGATAGGATTCTCCTTCACAATGGTAAACACGGGCTTGTTGGGATTTTCTTTCTTTTCGCCCTTTGGCCCTTGTGCATTGGCTCCCAGCGTAAATACTGCAGCCATTGCCATGATCATTAACTTTTTCATCTTTATTAAAATTAAATTATGTGTGTTATGCGTTTTTCTCCATGAATGCTTCTACGTCGGCGGGATGATAGGGTATGCGTTTCTCGCCGAGGAAGCGGCAGCCGTCGGCAGTGATGAGCAGATCGTCCTCGATGCGTATGCCGCCAAAGTCTTTGTATGTTTCCAGCAGGTCGAAGTTGAGAAATTCTCGGCAGAGGCCCGATGTGCGCCAATCGTCAATCAGTGCCGGAATGAAGTAGATGCCGGGTTCGTCGGTTACAACGAATCCTTCTTCCAGCCGTCGGCCCATGCGCAGGGCGTTGGTGCCAAACTGGTCGAGTCGGGGGCGCGTTTCTTGGTCGAAGCCAACGTGTATCTGTCCGAGTCCTTCCATATCGTGCACATCCATGCCCATCATGTGGCCCAGTCCGTGGGGGAGGAACATGGCATGAGCGCCTGCGGCTACGGCTTCATCCACATCGCCGCGCATCAGCCCGAGTTCTTTCAGGCGTTCCGTCATGCGGCGACAAACGGCAAGATGCACATCCATATATTTCACGCCGGGCTTGGCTATGGCGAGTGCCAGGTCGTGACATTCTTCCACAATGGTGTAGATGTCGAGTTGCCGCTGGCTATATTTTCCGTTGACCGGGAAGGTTCGAGTGTTGAGCAGTAGTTGTTCACGGTCTCGGCTCCTGCGTCGCAGAGTGCCAGTCGTCCTGCTTCGAGCACGGCCATCGATGGGTTGCCGTGCATGATTTCGCCGTGCTGCGAGAAGATGGTGGCGAAACTCTCGTGAGCTCCCAGCGAGTGGGCTATACCGTCCACCTGTCCGCCAATGTATTTCTCAGTGAGTCCCGGTCGGGTGAGTCGCATGGCGGTGGTGTGCATCTCATAGCCAATGGCTGCGGCGCGCTCCAGTTCCTCAATTTCCTGGGGTTCTTTCACCGAGCGCATCTTCACCACGGCTTGAATCAGTTCGAGCGAGGCGGCTGCTTTCTGCTGTGAAGGGTGTAGTCCGAGCAGATCCATGATTTGAATCATGGTGTCGTGCCGATAGGGGGGCAGGAAATGGATGGTGCGTCCTTGGTGGAGCGCTTTGTGGCAGATGGTTTCCAACTGGCTCATCGGGGCTGATTGTTTCACACCTACTTGTTGCGCCAGTTCACTCACGCTGTCAACAGCGCCGTACCACACAATGTCTTCAATGTCGATATCATCGCCAATGAGCCACTCTTCGCCAGCCTCTATGTCGATGACGCCTACGAGCCCTTCGCGCTGCTGTCCAAAATAGTAGAGGAAGGAGGAGTCTTGTCGGTGCGGATAGTACGCATTGGCGGGATAGTTGCATGGCGCTTCGTTGTTGCCAAAAAGCACGATGATGCCACTGTCAACAAGCGAGCGCAGTGTTTCGCGTCTGCGAATGTATGTATCTTTGCTGAACATCGGGTTGCTGTATTATTTTTCTTTATATTTTCTTGGGACCATTGGGCCTCGCAGTGTTTTGTGGTTGCTTTACGAGAGCACTTCAGCCACCTGTTCGTCGGTGGCGGATCCGAGGGGAATGTATTTGGGCGATTCGCCATAGCGGTTGGCTTCCTTCTTGCTGTCGAGCACGCAGAACACGAATAGCGTGATGCTGACAATTATTTCCACTGTCATCAGACCAATCAGCACGGGGTCGCTCAAAGTGTCCGTCATGGCCTTGGGCGAAGCGTTGACGCTGGTAAACACATCCATCTTGCCGGTGAAGATGAGGTAGCAGTCGTCGGCCGAACAGAGTATCCAGTCTGCGAAAGCCAGCAGGGCACACTGACCGCGGTCGTGCAAGCGGCGGGCGGTGATGGGCACTGTCAGGAATGCAATGCAGAACGATACCACAGTCAACACGAGCGGGGAAACAAATGGCTCAAGTACGAGACTGATTACCATAGAAAAAAGGCAAAAGGCCAGTATGAACCACCAAAATTCCGAGCGGCGGGCGCGACCTTTGAAAGAGAAAATCTTGTTGCAGGCTTGCTTCAGAGCATTGCCAAAAGTGAGTTGGGGAAGTTTTTGATACTGTTTCATAAGTATATTTTTTAATCTATTGAAAATCAGCGGTTTTCGATTCGTTTTCAAAGAGCTATGCTTTTGGTGTCTGAAAGCATAGCTTTTGGGCGGCAAAAGCATAGGTTTTGCAACGCAAAAGGATAGCTTTTGAAATACTGTTGTTTTCTTCTTACCTTTTCTTAATAATAAATTAAACTTTCTTACCTATTTTTTGCCCTTCGTGCGGGCGTTTGGATTTGTTGGGGCGCAGGGCTCTTATTTCTTGCCTTTCAGCAGGTCCGGGCGCAGCTGCTTGGTGCGAGCAATGGCTTGTTCCATTTCCCATTCCTTGATTTTCCCTTCGTTGCCGCTGAGCAGGATGTCGGGCACCCGCCAGCCTTTATATTCAGCCGGTCGCGTATAGATGGGGGCGGCCAGCAGATCGTCTTGAAAGCAGTCGGAGAGCGCGCTCTGCTCGTCGCCCACTACTCCGGGAATGATTCTCACCACGGCATCGGCAATTACGGCCGCCGCCAGCTCGCCGCCCGTCAAGACATAGTCGCCAATGGAAATTTCGCGGGTGATGAGGTGCTCGCGAATACGGTGGTCAATGCCTTTGTAGTGACCGCAGAGCAGTATGAGGTTTTCCTTCAGCGAGAGATCGTTGGCCACGTGCTGCGAGAACTGTTCACCGTCGGGCGAGGTGAAGATCACTTCGTCGTAGTCTCTTTCTGCTTTCAGTGCTGAGATGCAGCGGTCGATAGGCTCAATTTGCATCACCATCCCGGCAAAACCGCCATAGGGATAATCGTCCACGCGGCGCCATTTGTCGAGCGTATAGTCGCGAAGATTGTGCAGATGAATTTCGGCCAAGCCTTTCTTTTGTGCCCGTGCAAGAATGGATTCGTTAAGGAATCCTTCAATCATTTCGGGCAGCACGGTGATAATATCTATTCGCATGAAGTTTCTGAATTTACCCCGCGAAGATACGAAGAATTTGCGATTTAGCCGTTTACTCAACACAATTTTTACTTTTTTTTGCGCTCCATTGCAACTTTTTTGAGTAATTTTACGTCAAAAGAATAAAAACTCTAATCGTTATGAAAACAATTTCTTCTTTACTCATGGCAGTCTTGCTGCTCGTTGGGAGCAGCGACGCCGCAGCCCAGAAAAACAAAAAAGCAAAGGTAGAAAATCCGCTGATTGTTCGTACCTATGTTGTGAAAGATTTCCAAGAATTGGAAGTGAGCGGAAGCGTGAAAGTGGTCTATACCCAGGGCCCACTGCGTGTGCGGGCCAAGGGCACAGAGGCCATGCTCCAAACGCTGCATCTGAAACAGCAGCCGGGCAAGATGCACATCTATGATGAGGATCGCCGTGGACTCAAGCGCGAGCGGCAGCGCATTGTTGTGTATGTATCCACTCCGCAGTTGTCTGAACTGAATTTGAGCGGCGCTTCGCTTTTTGAAGCCGAAAAAGTGCAGGCCGCAGCGTTCAATTTCACGGCTTCGGGAGCATCGAAGTCGGAAATCGACCGGTTGAACTGCAAATCGCTGGAGGTGCATGCCAGTGGTGCAAGCGAAGTGGAAATCGAAGGTGTCAGCGATAAAAGCACGATCACCCTGTCGGGTGCTTCCGATGGTGATTTCAACCTGCAGGGCGCATCGGCCATGCTCACCGCTTCAGGAGCAACCAACGTCGATATTGATTTTGTGGGCACTAAACTGAAAATCTCCAATAGCGGAGCCGCCAAGTGCGAAGCCGAGGTGAACTGCCGCGAAGTAGAATTCAGCGCATCGGGAGCCGCCAAAATTACGGCAGAAGGAAAAGCTCCCCTGCAGTCCATCCGCACCTCCGGCGCAGGTTCGGTTAATACCGCTAAACTGCTGAAAAAGTAGCGGTTTAGACGGCTTCAATCAACTGCTTCACTACCTGAAACGAATTATCAGCCAGCTTTGCCCAGAAACCTGCGTATTGCTCTGGCTGATTTTCGTTTAGCGGCATATCGCTAATAACCCGTAGCGAGAGGAACGGCACTTTGTAAATATAGCACACCTGCGCAATGGCTGCGCTCTCCATATCCACGGCAATGGCATCAGGGTGGTCGTTGTATATCTGCAGCATTTTCTCCGGCGAGTCAACAAACCAGTCGCCACTGACTATCAGCCCCTGATGTACTGTCACTGGCAGCATCATTTCGCTGAGCGTGCGAAGCAACCGCTCGTCGCCCTTGAACGTAACAGGCATACCCTGCACCTGACCAGAGAGATTTTCCGGTCCGCAATATACGTCGTGGTAGGTCATTTCAGTTGCGGCCACCATGTCCGTCACGTTCATGAGCGGGCCAGTTCCGCCTGCGCAACCCGAAGAAATCACCGCATCGGGCTGAAAAGCGTTGATCAGTTCCACCGTTCCGACAGCGGCATTAACTTTGCCTATGCCAGCCTGCACCAGAATGATTTCCTTGTCGGCAATGGTTCCCGTGACGAAATCTTTATGATGAATAGGAGTGGTGCTTACGTTTGAAAGTAACTCACGCAGTTGGACAAATTCCTTGTCCATTGCAACGATAATGCCAATTTTCTTCATGTGGGTATTTAATTTTTTGCAAAGGTACGATTAAGCGAGGACAAGGCAAAATGGAAGCTCGCTTTTATTTTCCTTGTCGAGCGTGAGTACCTTATTCAAAGGTACGATTAAGCGAGGAAAACGCAAAAAAATTTTTGCTGTTTCGAGCGTGAGTATCTTATCCCAAGGTACGAAAAATGATGCAAGCCGAAAACAGAAAGTTTACTTTATGTTGAGGTCGCGGCAAAAGAAAAGAGAGGACCGCGCGGTCCTCTCTTTTTGTTATAATGTCCAATGTTCCATCGGATGACCACCCCATGCGCTGTTGTTCTGATAGCGGAAGCCGGCAGCCGTATAGAGCGCTTTCCCCGCAGGGTTGTCCTTGTCCACTAAGAGTCCCACGCAGGGCAACCCCAATTCCGTGGCCCGTTTCTTCGTGGCCAGCAGCAGTCTGCGGGCAATTCCCTGTCGGCGGTAGGCAGGCAGCACCGCCAAGGAGTCGAGGTACAATTCGCCAGCCTGTGTTTCATCGGCCATTCCGCTGTGGTCTTTGCCGAGATATCGCTTGGCAGCATCAAAGAAGGCACGCCGGAGTTCATGTAGGCGGCCGCCATCGTAGCTGACAGCAATGCCGACAACCCTATCTTCTTCAATCTCGACCAGCGTGTTGCAGTAGCTGTATTGCGAATCTTCTTGCTCTACCAGTTTGGTCATCATTTGCTCGAAATCAGCCAGCCCGTGGCCTTTGCCGCAGAAATGCAGACAACACTCATCCGTCATGGCTGTCATAATGAGTCGGGCAATGGCGGCCGCTTCGTCTTTGCGTGCTGCGCGAATCATCGTTTTCTTATAGACAGTTTATAGGTAAGTCACCGTTTCTTCTATCGGTTTTCTGCTATTGTGACCCGGCAGCGGCTTGGCACCTTCGGCAGCATAGCCCAAGGCGAGACAAGTCAGAATCTCCTCGTTCTCAGGCAACTGAAAAGCTTCCGACATCTTGTCCGGGTCGAAGAAATTCACCCAACAACTATCCACACCAACACTCTTGGCGCAAAGCATCATGTGGGTGCAGACAATAGAGGCATCCTCAATGCCCGAGTCGTATTTCTGTCCGGGGTAGGTGAACACGTTGTTTTTGTCAAAGGCCACGATCAGCATTGTCGGAGCGCCATAGCGACAGGGCGTGAGCGTATCAATCTTGGCAATCGCCTCGGCCGACTGCACCACGTAGATGTGCTGTTCCTGAAGGTTCTTGGCAGTTGGCGCCAAGCGTCCAGCCTCTAAAATGCTGTTCAGTTGTTCTTTACTGATTTGTCGTGTGTCAAACTTCTTGCAGGAGAATCGACTTTTGGCTAATTCAATAAAATCCATAACCCTTCTATTTTTAATTTAATGGTATCTTATTTAATGACTTTTTATTTCCCTTTTTCTTCTTAATATTTTCATATTTTCCCTCGCGCCTTTTCCCCCGCGCCCGCATCTCTCTCTTCTTTGCCGCTGCCAACAATTTATCCAGCGATTCCTTTGCGTAGGGGTTACTTGCCGATGCACCATCGACAATTAATTGAATATCAGCGTTCAGTGAATTTAATCGGTACAAGGCTAATTTTCGAAAGTTTTTCGAAAGTAAGTGAAAGTGCAAATACTTGATAATTATCACTTTGCCATTTTGACTTGTATCGCGCCTTTTTGCTCGACTTGAGAAATGCTTGTCTGAATGTATTATCCAACTGGATATCAGCGAGTTTCTATTTGTTCGCTACATCTTTAAATGATGCTGCAAAGTTATACATTTTTCACGGGAAACGTGCAGAATGTGCAACTTTTTATAGTTCATCCCAACGTATAGAATATGATTCTAACAACTTTGCGGGTATTTGCTGTTCAGTAGCGGTCTTGCGCCAGTCTTTGATGGCAGCACGAACCTCCTTAATAATCTCTGATGCTTCTTGGTGTTCAAGCATGTAACTTTCATTTGCAGAGAGTAAGGCGTTGATATCTGACTCTTCTGTGTATGAGTCAATAAGCAAGCATTGATGCGACTTGGCTCCTGGGTTGATATCGTATGCAGGAGAAAGTGTCCAGCCTTTTGGGGTAAGCAGGAATCCATGATTGCGGAAGTGGTCATCTGTGTTGCCAAACATGATGTTGAATGCCACTCTGCGATAAAGTTCACGGAGATTTTGCCGTACATTGGTACACCCACGAAGGATGAAATCAACGATGTCGAGATAGCCGTTACCTGTACTGCTGCCGGCTCCATCGTCAAGGCCAAGCAACGACATGGCGGAAGCAAAATGAATGCGACGGCCCTCTGCTGTTCTATCGAAGCGTTCAGAAAGAAGCAGGTCACGGTCCTTTGAAATCTTGATGGTTCGCGTCTTTGCCACGTTAATGCCAGCCTTTGCCGCCAGTTGATGCGAGAAGTGCTCAATAAGCTCGGTATTCTCCAGATCCTTTTTTGAAGGGAACTTAGCTACGTACAGTTTCCCGTCTGTATCAACCACGTTGGCCTTAGGGCGAGCACCGCCAAGCGAGGTTCCTGGGTCAATCAACTGGTCGAGCCAGCGCTGCTCTGGCAATTCATTGCGCTCCTCTGCTAACTCAATCTCATGGCAAGCATCGCACAGGGCACGAAGACTCTCAATCGGGGGAACAAGGTATTTTGCACTCGCGTTGATATAGTCATCACCATCTTCCTCTTTGTAACGTATGCCGCCCATACGGGTGAAGTCTTCGATACCAATAAGGTAGTCGTAATTGGTGAGCATACGTTTCGGTCTGCCTTCCTGTTGGGCAGTCAGTCGCTCTCTGCGGTCAAGCAGTAAACGTCCCCAGCGATCAGGGAATGAATCCTTGACAAAGCCGAATACATTATCATTACCACGAGGATGCTGCAATGAAGAAACATTCATCAGGTCACCGCTCAGCAGAATGCCGCCATGCTGTTTCAGCCATTCGCGCGAGTATTCAAAAACAAAATGGTCCTTACCGCGAACGTGTTCGTAGCCTAATATTCC
>CAJOIX010000021.1 GCA_905234815.1 uncultured Prevotella sp.
TATATTTTAATAATTGTATATCTTTGCCTGCGTAAGATACAAACAAAACTAAAAAACAAAGCCGCTTTGACGCGCCCGACAAGCGGAGCCCGCGCCAAACCACGACAAAACAAGATTCCGAATCATTCATTTATTAACCCATAAAACCAAAATCGTATGCAAAAGAAATTTTACTCCAAGTTCTTATTTTTGTTTGCCCTGCTGCTGACGGTTTCCACCTCAGTTTGGGCAGACAATATCCTTTATTACACCTTAGACGGTACCATAACAGGCGGTAGTTCTGGCTATGCTGAAGAAAGTGAAATTACTCAAAACGGCATGACATGGAAGGTGATGGGTAACACAACCATGAACCCATGGCGAATTGGCGGTAAAAGCCTGACTAATGCAGATCGCCCTGTTTACTCGACTACTGCAACCAACGAAGTTACTTCTCAAATCGATGTAACTCTGGGAACATCAAACTTGACAACATTGAATTCGGTTACTCTGATAGTTGCAAGTGATGCGGATTTCAGCACAGTAATCGACACAAAGACAATCAATACTCCTGCTGCTCAAACAACTCTTTCGTTCACTCCTTCTACAGGCGTAACTTGGGTTTCTGGTTCCTACATTAAACTTGTTTTTAATGTAACAGTTTCTGTCACAAGTAATAAGTTTGTCCAACTAACCAAGATTGAATTGTATAAGGATGAATCAAGTACATCCACTACCACTTCAACTCCAATGATTAGTGGTACAACTCCATTCCTCGGTTCTACAGAGGTGACTATCACTTGCTCCACAGACGGTGCCAACATCTATTACACCCTCAATGGAGATGAACCCACTACTGCAAGCACTGCTTATACAGGTCCTTTCACTATCAACGAAACCACCACAGTGAAGGCCATTGCCGAATCTACTCTTGGAACAAGTTCCGTTGCAAGCAAGACCTTTACCGCAGTGACACCTTACACAACGCTGGGAGAACTCACGGGTCTGGCCAACAACACCACTTTCGGCGTTACTGGAGAGTTGCTCGTAGTGGCTAAACCTACAACAAAACACGCCTATGTGATGGACGACGAAGGCGCTGCGCTGATTTATGACACTACAGGCGAAAAACTGGTGAACCTCGAAGTGGGCAAGACCATTGCCGCTAACTGGATTGGCTCTGTAAGCATCTACAACAAACTGTTTGAGATGGTGCCCAATGCTGTACTGGCCGCAGGCACCGCTGCTGCTGTTGACGTAACCTATCCTGATGCAGAGATAGCTTCTGTGACTGCTGAGAATGTAAACAAAGTGGTGACCCTAAAGGGTGTTACCTACACGCTTGGCGAGGGCAAAAACTTTACCATCAACAAGGGTGATGACAGCGTGGCTGGTTACAACCAGTTCAATCTGACGCTCGCTGCTGCTGAAGACGGAAAGACCTATGACATCGTGGGTGCCATCGGCCGCTACAATGACAACATCCAGTTCCAGCCCATCAATATCGCTGAATCCAGCTCAGCCACTGGCATCGACAGCATGGACAGCGAGACAGAAGCCACAACCGACAGCGAGGCATACAACCTTGCCGGTCAGCGCGTGGACAAGAACTTCAAGGGCATCGTTGTGATGAACGGTAAGAAACTGCTCAAGAAGTAAGAAACATACAGCGATATTGATTCGCTCATTTTCGGCTGCGGGCACTGCTCGCAGCCGATTTTTTTTTGAAATAGCAGGAGGAAATCTAAAGAATTTATTATCTTTGTACGAACTATGCAGACATTCAGCGAAAACATAATCGTAGCCGATGCGCAGTATATCGACAGCGTGGCGTTCGACCTCACCGTCAACTTCGAGCGTATGCTGGGCCGCCGCATCCCCCCTGCCGACATGGCCCGCTGGGCCGACTGTGCCGCACTCGACGGCGGAGTGCGCGGAGAGGAGAATACTATCGACGTGGTGCTCGTACACAGCGAGGCCTATCAGACCATGGAAAACTGCTCGCCATCGAAACTGAAAGCCGAACTCGACGCACAGGCCTGCAAGAGCCCGCTGGGCGAACTGGTGTTCCACACCTTGGCCGCTACCGAGGTGACCACCGTTGACGAGGCGCTCATTGACCTCGCGGCAACACTGGCCAAGGAAGAGAGCACCCGCCGGCTCATCATCGTGCCCAACGGCGAACACGCCGACGCGCTGCAGCAGCTGCGCCACCAACTGCAACAGGCCGATACCGACAAGCACATCACGCTGCTCACCATGCAGCCCACCGCCGGAGGCAACTATCGACAGGAAATGCTTGGCTACTCGCTGCTACAAGCCCTCGGCATCAGCGCTGAAGAAGTGAACAGCAAAATTGTATAATCATAAAATAAACAGGAACGAAAGATGGGAAAAGTCCTCATGATTGGCGCTGGTGGCGTTGCCACGGTGGCCGCATTTAAAATTGCTCAGAACACAGACGTCTTTACCGACTTCATGATTGCCTCGCGCCGCAAGGAAAAGTGCGACGCCATTGTGAAAGCCATCCACGACAAAGGCTACACCATGCCCATACAAACGGCGCAGGTCGATGCCGACGATGTGGAACAACTCAAGGCGCTGTTCTCTTCCTACAAGCCCGAACTGGTGATTAATCTGGCTCTGCCCTATCAGGATCTGACCATCATGGAGGCTTGTCTGGCGTGCGGATGCAACTATCTCGACACGGCCAACTATGAACCGAAGGACGAAGCCCACTTTGAATACTCGTGGCAGTGGGCCTACAAAGAGCGCTTCGAGCAAGCCGGACTCTGCGCCATACTCGGTTGCGGATTCGACCCGGGCGTGTCGGGCATCTACACTGCCTATGCCGCCAAGCACCATTTCGACGAGATGCACCAGCTCGACATTGTTGACTGCAACGCCGGCAACCACCATAAAGCCTTCGCCACCAACTTCAATCCGGAAATCAACATCCGCGAAATCACCCAGAAAGGCCTCTTCTACGAAAACGGCGAATGGAAAGAGACAGAGCCGCTGGCTGTGCACAAGGCGCTCTCCTACCCCAATATCGGTCCGCGCGAGTCGTATCTGATGCACCACGAGGAGCTGGAGTCGCTCGTGAAGAACTATCCCAGCATCAAGCTGGCACGCTTCTGGATGACCTTCGGACAGCAGTATCTCACCTATCTCGACGTGATCCAGAACATCGGCATGAGCCGAATAGAAGAGCTGACCTACGAGGCGCCGCTGGCCGATGACCCTGAGAAGAAGGTGAAGGTGAACATTGTGCCGCTGCAATTCCTCAAGGCGGTGCTGCCCAACCCGCAGGACCTGGGCGAGAACTACGACGGCGAGACCTCGATTGGCTGCCGTATCCGCGGCGTGAAAGACGGCAAGGAACGCACCTACTACGTATATAACAACTGCAAACACCAAGAGGCTTACCAGGAAACAGGCATGCAGGGCGTCAGCTACACTACCGGCGTGCCCGCCATGATTGGAGCCATGATGTTCCTCAAAGGCATCTGGCGCAAGCCGGGCGTGTGGAACGTAGAAGAGTTTGACCCAGATCCATTCATGGAACAGCTCAACATTCAGGGCCTGCCCTGGCACGAGCAGTTCGACATTGACCTGGAGCTGTAGGCAGCCGCACCTGCTCCAAGGCGGAGCGGGAACAGCATAACCCGAGTAAGCAAAGCAAAAAAAACTATTCATTCAACTTTCTGAAGCAGTAAAGTATTCGGAAGATAAAGAAGTTAAGCCAATACCCCATTGTGGGTCTTGTTCCTCCCCTTGATGGGGAAGCTTAGATTGGGACCACAAGTTTAGTCTGAACTCTGAACTGTGAACTAACTCTTCACTCTAAACTTTCGCTCTGACTCTAAACTCTAAACTCTCAACTCTAAACTCTTAGTTCTGCAACTCCTGAACTCCTGCAACTCCCAAAAAAGTTGAGCAAAGGCGAAACTTTTAATTATTAATTCTTTCAATCATACAATTATGGCTACGAAAAAGACAGACGAACAGGCCGTTGATGTGAAGGCCGAGAAGCTGAAAGCCCTGCAGGCCGCAATGGCAAAGATAGACAAGGACTACGGCAAGGGCGCCCTCATGAAGATGTCGGACGAAAACATTGAAGACGTCGAAGTGATTCCAACCGGCTCGCTGGGTCTCGACATTGCACTGGGTGTGGGCGGTTATCCCAAAGGCCGCATCATTGAAATCTACGGTCCGGAATCGTCGGGTAAGACCACACTGGCCATTCATGCCATTGCAGAAGTGCAGAAGCAAGGCGGCATTGCTGCTTTCATCGATGCCGAGCACGCTTTCGACCGCTTCTATGCCGAGAAACTGGGCGTGGATATGAACAATCTGTATATCTCTCAGCCAGAGAACGGCGAGCAGGCACTGGGCATTGTTGACCAGCTGATTCGCTCGAGCGCCGTTGACCTGATTGTGGTGGACTCTGTGGCTGCACTCACACCGAAGAAGGAAGTGGACGGCGAAATGGGCGACTCTGTTGTCGGTCTGCACGCCCGTCTGATGAGCCAGGCGCTGAGAAAAATCACCGGCGTGGTGGCGAAGACTGGCACCACCTGCATCTTCATCAACCAGCTGCGCGAGAAGATTGGCGTGATGTTTGGCAATCCTGAAACCACCACGGGCGGTAATGCGCTGAAGTTCTATGCCTCGGTGCGTCTGGATATTCGCCGCATAACGAGCATCAAGGACGGTGACCAACAGGTGGGCAACCAGGTGCGCGTGAAGGTGGTGAAGAATAAAGTGGCCCCTCCCTTCAAGAAAGCCGAGTTCGAGATACTCTTCGGCGAAGGCATCTCGAAAGTGGGCGAGATTCTCGACAACGCCGTGGAACTGAACATCATCAAGAAGAGCGGCTCGTTCTTCTCGTACGATGACACACGCCTGGGTCAGGGCCGCGACAATGTGAAGACACTGCTGAAAGACAATCCCGAACTGCTCGAGGAAATAGAAGCCAGAGTGAAGGAACAACTCAAAGCAGCACGCTAACGCTGAACAGACGCTCCGGCTCAGCCGAAGAACGCAGAAGAAAAGAAGGAGGCATCACCCTGCAAACAAGGTGATGCCTCGCTTTTTTTATGCCGCCCGCAAGCGCAGCCTGCAAAGCGGAGGAAAACGCAAATTGGAGCGCAAACGATGTTGACTCGATTGATTTACATCAATTAAATTAAACTTTTACAACTTTTTCTGCTTATTTTCTTTTAAACTATAAGAAACGCGCGTATATTTGCAATGTTTTTCATGGTATTAGATTTAAGGTTAATGAGATTGGGACACAGCGGTGCCCCATTTTCTTTTGCCCAAAGGCAACAAAAAAATCCTCTCCGCGTGGTGCAGAGAGGATTTTTATTATTCTGATTGCGCGCTTGTCGCGGCAGAGATTACTCAACAACCTGAACAGTAGCACGACGGTTGAACTGGATGGGCGACATATCGTTCACACCACCGCAACCTTCGGTCTGGATCTTGTCGGCAGGAACACCCATTTCGATAAGGTGACCCTTCACGGTAGCTGCACGGCCGTCAGAGAGTTTCTGGTTGCCAGCAGGAGTACCAGTGGCACTGTCGGCGAAGCCTTTCACGAGCAGGTTGCTCTTGTTCTCAATAGCATATTTAGCCAGAGCCTTCACGTTCACGAGGTCGTACTGAGAAGCAACGTGAGTCTTGTTCAGATCGAAGAATACCGATACAGGAGTAGCGATGAATTCCTTCACGTGCTTAGGAGTCTCGATCACTTTCTCAACGGGCTTAGGCTGGTTGGCCAGTTTGTTCTTCAGCTGGTCGTTTTCGGCCAAAGCGTCGCGCAGACGAGCGTTCAGTGCATCGAGTTCACCCTGGTGGAGAGCGTTGATGGCATCAACATCGGGTACTGCATCCCAAACGGCCTTACCGATATTCCAAGTCAAACCGATTTCAGCATAGAAGTGGTTATCGTGGCTGGTTGCACGCTTGTTGGTGTTGTGTACGCCGTGACCGCTGACAAAGTCGTTCTCGAAACGAGTGTATCCACCTTCGAGGTTCACTGCAAAGTGGTCGTTGATGCGGAAGGTATTCAGAATACCACCACCGATACCCATAGAGTAGCAGTTCTTGCTCATGTTGCGAGCGAAGCCGGCACCACCGAAGGGAATCACGTTCCAGAAACGCTTGGGATTGTAACCACAGAGAATGTTGCTCACATTCACGAGGGCCTGACCCTGAGCGTCCCAATACTTGAAGCTTGTATCGTAGGCCTTACCCCAGATACCAGCAACTTTCAAGCGCAGACCCAGTTCAGGTGAGAACCACTTACCAAGGGCTACTGAAGCACCTACGTGGCCACGGTACCTTTTCCAAGGCAGGTCGCTCATGCCAGTGTGCATGTTGTGCTCCTGAGAACCGTAGTTTGCATTCCACTGCAGATTGCCTTGAACAAACCAGTTACTCCAAAAATCGTTGGTCTTTACGCTATTGTCCAGAGTAGGAGTTTCGGTCTGAGCCATAGCGCCAACGGCTACAAAGGCAAATGCCAATGTGAAGAAAAGTTTTTTCATAGATCTATAAATTTTACGTAAAAAGTTAAATGTTAGATGTTTCTATTATCTAAAATAATGGTACAAAGGTATAAACTTTCTGCAAACTGAAAAATTTTTGTTTTCCTTTTTACACATACGTGCACGCTATATTTCTCTCTTTCAATGCAATAGAAGGAGCTATTTGAACATCTGTTCCAAATCGTCCTGGCGGATGATGTTCAGAATCTTTTTGCCGGTGGGCGAATAGTTGTAGTTCTGACAGAGGAAGAGCTGATTGATGAGACTCTCCATTTCCTGATTGCTGAGCACTTGCCCGTAGGCCACGGCCCCATGACGCGCCATGGAGAGCGCGAGCTGGTGATGGGTGTCTTCAACCATTCCGCCGCCGTTGTCATCAACCGCGTCTAACATTTGCAGCAACAGCGGTTGCACTGCCGCCTCCTCCATACCTGCTGGCACAGCATTGACGGCATAGTTGCCAGCACCCAAATCGCTCAGTTCAAAGCCTATCTCGGCCAGTTGCGGCATGAGGGTATTGAGGGTGACCACCTGACGGGCATTGAGCTGTACCATCTCGGGATAGAGCAGGCGCTGCGAAGCGCCGTGGCGCGCTGTGAGCCGCTCCATGAACTGCTCGTAGAGGATGCGCTCGTGGGCACGATGCTGGTCCACAATCATCAGTCCCGATTTCACGGAAGTGACGATGTATTGTCCTTTATACTGGTAGTGGAGCAGCGACTTATCGCCGACTATAGGCTCACCATCGGTAGAGGAGAGATCGGTCGGTGGCGTGAAAATTTCCTGCTGCGCCGGTTGCGCGGGCTGCAGACCATCGTAGAGATTTTCCCAATGAGCAACCGTCGGTTTATCGGGCTTGCCTTGGTCTTGACGGAAGGGATTGTAAGAGCTGTCCACCTTGATGCGTGGAGCCTCGGCAGGATGCGACTCGGGATTGAACACGGGCATCTCTGGCATTGACGGACTGTCGGCAGTGTCAAAATCGAGCGAAGTGCTGCCGCTGAACAGGCCTACTGCATCTTTGACCGCAGCAAGGAGTATCTGCCAGATGGCCTGCTCGTTTTCAAATTTTATCTCTGTCTTGGTGGGATGGATATTTACGTCAAGCTCTTCCGGTGCCACCTGAAAATAGATGAAATAAGGCACCTGGTCACCGCTGGGCACCATGCGCTCCATGGCGGTCTGTATGGCACGGTTGAAATAGGGGTGCTTCATGTAGCGTCCGTTCACAAAGAAGTATTGCAGGGCGCCTTTCTTCTTGGCCGATTCGGGCTTGCCCACGAACCCTTCTATGCGACACACGGTGGTATCGACCCCAACCGGTACGAGCTGCTGGTTGATGCGCTTGCCAAACACATCGACAATGCGCTGACGCAGCGATGCACGACGCAGGTTTTGTATCTCTGTATGGTTGCTGTGAAGCGTAAATGCAATCTGGGGATAGACCAACACTATGCGCTCGAAAGCGGTAATGATGTTGTTCATTTCCGTGGCGTTCGACTTCAGGAATTTTCTTCGTGCAGGCACATTATAGAAAAGATTCTTCACCGTAAAACTGCTTCCTACGGGAGCCGAGCAGGGTTCCTGGCTCACAAAGCGCGAGCCTGCTATCGATAGAAGCGTGCCCAGTTCGTCCTCTTCTCGGCGCGTACGGACCTCGACCTCAGCCACGGCAGCGATAGAAGCCAAGGCCTCGCCGCGGAATCCCATGGTGTGGAGGTCGAAAAGATCGGCGGCCTGTCGGATTTTCGAGGTGGCATGGCGCTCGAACGATAGGCGTGCATCAGTCTCAGACATTCCCTTGCCGTTGTCGATCACCTGTATCAGTGTTCGGCCGGCATCGATTACCGACACCTCGATCTGCGTGGCACCGGCGTCGATGGCATTCTCCACCAACTCCTTGATTACACTGGCAGGGCGCTGAATCACCTCGCCAGCCGCAATCTGGTTGGCCACAGAATCGGGAAGTATCTGGATAATATCTGCCATGGGGAGAGGTTGCAATACTAAAGATGCTGCAGGGGTGCTGCCTGACGTTTGATGGATTTGAGTTTCTGACTGCTGGGCTTCGGACGCCAAACGTAAATATCGTCTTTATCCTTCGGCCGCAAATCGTTGAACCAGGCAAAATTTTCGAGTCGGTCCTTGCCTTGGGGAATCTGCGACATGGGATAGACCGTGGCCTTATAGCTCGAGGTGCGGATTCGCTCCAACTGGCGGTCGGCGGTGAGGAACATACGCATGGTGTCGGTTTCGAGATAGTTCATGCCCATGAGCGTGGAGTCCTTGTCGTCGATGGGATAATAGATGGTACACACATTGCCGAGGGCCTCTGTCTTGCGGAGCTTTCCTTCTTCAAAGAATGCGTACATCTCGCGTGACGATATCTGGTTATAACGGTCGAATTCGGGCATAAATTCTACAGACAATGCTTGCTGCAATACTCGCGCTTCGCGCACCGTGGAATCGTTCATGAACACTTTTATCCGCTCGCCGAGAAGCTGGCGCTGGTCGTTCCACACAATGGGGTCTTTATACATCGTCATGCAAGAGTCTTGCGAGTTCACTACGAGCGAGTCGCAAACAGCCTGCACATCCTTGCGGTAGGCCCTCACGTGGAGATAGCAGTGGGCTTTACGAAAGACTGAATCGGTGTTGATATGGAATGTTTCCAGACGGATGGTGTCGGCATGCACATAGAGCGTGTCGCCCTGTGAGAACTCTTTCATCAAGGCACGCTTTGTGGCCAAGCCCATGCCCGTGGCTTCATTGTAGTGCACCTCATCGGCCAACAGTGCATTTTTGTTTTTCTTGTCGGTGTAAATCACGTTGCCATAGCCATGACTGTCGCCATCCTTGGTGTAGTAGAGCGTGTCGCCCTCTATGATTCGTTCCTTATCAACCAGCACCGAACGCCCGTAGAGTTCCGCATGTTTGGTGGCGGTGTTGTAGTAGGCATTCTGCGTATCGATCGTACTTTCCTTGTTGGTGATGGTTGAATTGGGGCCGAGGATATGAGCCAGTTGCTCACGCGTGTTGTAGAGCAGCGTGTCGGTTTCTATCAGCGTCTCCTTGCTGCGCATACGGACATTGAAGTAGAACTCGGCCTGGCGGGTGTCGAGGTTGTATTGTCCCCAGTCGGCCACGAGCCGGTCGTCGCCATCAGTCAGCGTACCGCCCTCAAAAAAATAGGCAGAGTTATACAAACGGTCGTAGTTCAGCGAGTCGGTGTTCAGGACTTGCTGCCGGTGGCGCAAGACTACTTTCTTGCGGGCTTGCAGAATTTGTGTGAACCCGTCGTATTTGGCATAGTCGCAAGTCATGGAGAGGGTGTCGCCCTGTTTGAAACGCACATGACCGAAGGCCCGCAGCGAGTTGCTTTCCTGATAAAAGAAGGCTGAATCGCACCATACGGTGGCGCCTTGGTGGCGGAACTGCACACCGCCCTTGGCTATTTGTGCATCAGGATTGGGGCCATCCACATCGTAGCGCAACTCATCGGCATGGACCAGATAGACGCGTTCGTCGGTCTTGCCCTTTTTCTTGGGGGCCAAGTGCGACTGGGCCAGCGTCCATCCGAAAAGACAGAGCAGCAGTATCAGCGCCAAACGCTGACGAGACTCAGAGAAACAGATATGATGGTGTTGCATCATTTCACCCAGCCTTCATATTCAAAGTTGCACGATTTATAGCGGTCGTTCATACGAACATAGGTGTGCTTGATCTTATCGACCACCCAATTGTGGAGCACTTTTTCGCGCTTCTTGGCCAAAACCACGGCTTTCATCACTTGGAAATCTTCGGTGATGGTGGCGCGATGGCCAGGCACACGGTTCTTCAACAGGATAATGGCCACTACCTTTTTACCTTTGTCGTTGAACATTTCAAAGGCGTTGGAGATTTCCCCGGGCTGGAGTGTTTCCACTTCGCGGGCCACTTCCGAGGGCAGATCTTTCATCTGGAAGCGCGAGGTGCGTTGACCGTTCTCTTGGTCGTTGAAGGCCATCAGACCGTGATTCATGCGGGTATCCTTGTCGTCGCTATACATCACCACAGCCTCATCGAATTTCAAACTGCCAGCGCGCAATTTCACAGCCACCGAGTCGAGCATCTGCTTGGTGCTGTCAATGGCCTCGGGAGTAACCACCGGCTTGCGCAGGATATGGCGCACGTTCACCTTATCGCCACGTTTGTCTATAAGCTGAATGATATGGAAACCAAATTCAGTCTCTACAATCTTCGATATCTTGGCAGGGTCGGTCAGATTGAAGGCCACATTGGCGAAGGCCGGATCGAGCATACCGCGGCCGGTGTAGCCGAGTTCACCACCCTGTCGGGCCGTTCCCGGGTCTTCAGAATAGAGACGAGCCAGCGTGGAGAAGGTGGTCTCGCCGTTGTTTACTCGCTCGGTATATTCGCGCAAGAGATTTTTCACACGGTTGATTTCTTCTTGCGAGATGCGGGGTTGCTTGCTGACGATTTGTACTTCTACCTCGGTCGGAACAAAGGGAATGCTGTCTTCGGGCAGATCCTTGAAGTAGGCACGCACCTCGGCGGGGGTCACCGTAACATTTTCAACCAGTTTCTCACGCATACGGGAAATGAGTTGCTGATTGCGGAAGTCTTCGCGCATCTGCTCTCGAATCTGCGAAATGGGTTTACGCATATATTCTTCGAGCTTCTCGCGCGAACCGCCCACCTGCTGAATCATATAGTTGATTTGTCGGTCAATGCTACTGGCAATCTCCGATTCGGTTACCTCTATACTGTCGATGGCGGCCTGGTGCAGATAGAGTTTCTGCACGGCTATCTGCTCAGGAATGGCACAATCGGGATCGTCGCGCCACGAAAGACCATCCATCTCACCGTTGATGCGCATCACTTCTACATCGGACTTGAGTATAGGCTCATCGCCTACCACCCAGATTACCTCATCAACCACCGCATGTTCGGGAATGGTTTCCACGCTGTCGCGACTGGTGGAGAGGGGTGCTGCCTGCGGTGCAAGAGACGAGAGGGGAAGACTGTTAAAAGCCAGAGCTACCGATGAGCAGCCCAAGAACAGAAATACAAATGCTTTATTGAGTTTCATAGATTCTTGCAGTTTGATTATTTTTCGAGTGTGGCGAGCACTTCTTCATTTATTTCTACGCTATATTTCTGGCGCAGGCGGGCCACCCATTGCTTTTCGAGCTCTTCTTGCAGGTCGGCCACTACCAGCTTGCGCACATCGCTAAGCGTCTGTGGGCCTTTGAGCAATTTGCCATACACGGCATTGATGGGGAACTCGGGATTTATTTCTGCGTTTTTCTTCACCTTGAAGATTTCGCGGTCAACAAGCGAGTCTTCACCCTTCTTGAAGAGTCCTTTCTTCACTCGGATGCGCAGAATGGAGTCGTTGTTAAAGGTGGTGCGCAGTTTTTCGTTCCACTGGTCAAAGGGCAGGCCCTTGACGGCTTTCTTCACTGCTTTCACATCCTTCTTATCTTTCACCTGATAGGAAATGCCTTTGAAGCGCGGCTCGTCCCATTGATATTTTTTCTTATTCTTGGCAAAGTAGTTAGCCAAAGCCGTTTCATCTTTTTCAACAGCTTCCCACACCTCGCGGTTGCTGATTTCAAAGAGCAGCAGACCATCGTGGTATTCGCGCAGAAGATTTTCCAGATCGGGATCTTTCTGCTTCATTTCGGCAATGCGCTCCTGAATGAACTCTTCGCGGCTCTTACCGTTCGATTCCTTCACCTGCTCATCCACTTTCTGCTTGAAGATTTGCTCTTTAATACCAGCGCGGTCGATGTACTTAATAATGTTTTCGCGCAGGGTATCGTAGGGAAGGAAGTCGCAACGTTCCAGCACTTTAGCCACATGCCAACCGGCCGGTGTCTGGAAAGGTGCTATCAGTTCGCCTGCCTTCTGCGAGAATACGGCTTGTTCAAATTCCTTGAAGAACTGTCCGCTCTCGGCCCAGGGCAGCTCGCCGCCTTTGCTGGCAGAGCCTGGATCTTGGGAATACTGGCGTGCCAATGCTTCAAAACTGGCACCTCCCTGCAGGGCGGCATAGATAGAATCGATACGTTGCTTGGCTCTTTCGGCCTCACTGTTGGGTGCCTGCTGGGGCACGCGGATCATGATGTGGGCGGCCTTGATGAGTCCACCCTTCAAGATGGTGCGCAGCTTGGCATCCTCATAAATTTTCTTGGCCTCAGCTTCCACATCGGAATCGTTCACCACCACGGGTATCAGCTGTGGGTCGCGATACGATGCATATTCCTCACGGAAGGACTGCAGGGTGTCGAGATGAGCATCGAGCGCAGCGCGCACCTTGAGTTTATAATTAACAAACAACTCTACATATTCTTTCAGTTCCTTTTTGTCAATTACGCTCTCGGTGTTGTTTTTCTTGTAGGAATAGAGAAATTCAGACACGCTGACGGGTTCGCCGGCGATGGTCATCACCGTGCGATTGTCGGGTTGTGCCGTGCTGCTCATGCTCAACAGGCTGACGCCTAAGAGTAACAGTGCGCGGTGGAAGAAATGTTTCATATCGGTTTTTGCGTTTTTTCAATTAGTTTCTAATTAGATGCAAAGATACTAAGAAATTCTTATTTCCGCTGGTTTTTATCTAAAATCAGCATTTCTTAATAGGTTTTAACAGCTGAAGCAGGGAAGTTTTCCCCACTATTTTCTGATTGCTGAAAACTGCACGCACGCTATTGTTGTGATGAGTGTACTTCCGGTAGTTTCTGTCAACTGGGAAACAGAACACAAAAAAACATCCCTGCGTGAGGTATTGCGCCTCTTGCAGGGATGTCCGCTTATGAAAACAAATTACGTTCAAAATTATTTCTCGTAGAGTTTGTTGAACTCATCGAGGGTAACCTTCTTCTTGGTGAGTTTCACGGTTTCCTTCACTTTCTCAATGAGTTTCTTGTCGATGGCACGATCGGCATACTGCTGCACGTTGTCGCGCTCTTTCAGCATGTTTTGTGCATATTGGGCGAGATCCTCGTCGGGCACATTGGTCATGCCATACTGGGCGAATTGCATCTTGATGGCTTCTTTGGCTGCGTCGAGCAGATCGTTATCTTCGAGTTTAATGGAGAATTGCTCCACGAGCTTCTCTTTCATCAAGTGCCAGCCGAGTTCCTTGATGCTGCCCTCGAAGTTCTTCTCCACATAGTCTGCACCCTTGTCTTTATTGTTGTTGAGCATGACGCGCTTCAGAATTTCTTCGGGGAATTTCAGTTCGCCCACTTTCTTCTCGCAGTATTCGCGCAAATCGGTGAGCAGACGGAAGTCGCTGTTGGGCTCCATTTGCTTCTTCAGGTCATCGGTCACACGCTTGCGGAAGGCTTCTTCGGTCTTCACTGCGTCCTTACCATAAACCTGATCGAAGAGTTCCTGGTCGATGGCATGCTTGGTGAAGCGAGAGATTTCTGTTACCTGGAAGGTGAAATCGCCCTCGTGCTCAGCGAGTTCTTCTTTCTTCACCTTCAAGAGACCTGTCAGCTCGGCATCGTTTTCGGGGTATGCCTTGCGGGGGTTCCAAGTGATGATGTCGCCCACCTTAGCTCCGTTGAAGAGAGCTTTCTGTTCCTCTACCGAGATGTACTGAGGCATGAGCTGAACGTCGGCGAGCACCAGACCGTTCTCTTTGCCGGTTTCGCGCAGATCGCCTTTCAGGATATCGCGCTCCTCAGGCGAGTAAGCCTCGGCTTTCTCATACTTACCGCTACGGGCGGTGAGCATCGAGATTTGATCTTCAACGAGTTTATCGTCAACGCTGATGGTATAGTATTTCAGTTTATCGTTTTCATCGAGTGTGAGATTGATTTCGGGAGCCACGGCAATATCGAACACGAAGGTCAGCGGGCCGTCCTTTTCCAGGTCCTGGGGCTTCTGCTTGTCGGAAGGAAGGGGCTCGCCAAGCATCTGGATTTTCTTCTCGCCGATATACTTATAGATTTCCTGACCCACCATGTTGTTAATGATATCCATCTTCACGGGCAGTGCGTAGTGGCGCTGAATGAGCGACATGGGCACCTGACCTGGGCGGAAACCTGGCATCTGGGCCGTCTTGCGGCGGTTTTTCAATTCTTTTTCTACCTTTTCTTTGTAGTCTGCTTCGTCAATGGTCAGTGTCAGCAGGCCATTGATTTTGTCTGAATTCTTAAATGAAATTTTCATGTGTTTTTATATCTAATTTGTTCTTTTTCACGCGAAAAGCGGCTGCAAAGATACAATTTAATCTGCTAACATCAAAATAATTAAGGCTTTAAGCCTCTTTTTCGGCTGCCTCCTGTGCACGTTTCTGCTCGTCGATGAGCTGGAAATCTTTCTTGCGCAGGACGAAGGAAGTGGAGAGATATTTCTCGCGCACCACCTGATTCGATGCCAGTTCTTCGGGCGTACCGTGGAAGAGGATTTTACCCTCAAAGAGCAAGTAGGCGCGATCGGTGATGGTCAGCGTTTCCTGCACGTTGTGGTCGGTGATGAGAATACCGATGTTGCGATATTTCAAGTGCCAAATGATATGTTGAATATCTTCAACGGCAATCGGGTCCACACCAGCAAACGGTTCGTCGAGCATGATGAACTTTGGCTCGATGGCCAAGCAGCGGGCTATCTCCGTGCGGCGACGCTCACCACCGGAGAGACGGTCGCCCAAATTCTTGCGCACCTTTTGCAGACGGAATTCCTCAATCAGACTTTCCAGTTTATCCAACTGATACTGACGGGGCTTGCCAGTCATTTCCAACACGGACATGATATTGTCTTCCACCGTCATTTTACGAAACACGGAGGCCTCCTGCGGCAGATAGCCGATACCTGCTCGAGCACGCTTATATACGGGATAGTTCGTGATTTCTTCTTCGCCGAGATATACATGGCCGGCATTGGGCACCACCAGACCGGTGGTCATGTAGAATGAGGTGGTCTTTCCGGCACCGTTCGGGCCTAGCAGACCAACAATCTCGCCCTGACGCACATTGAAGTTCACGCCATTGGCCACAGTGCGCTTGCCGTAGATCTTGACCAGACCTTCGGTACGAAGCATCAAATCCTCTTGAGTATTTGTTTCCATAGGACTGTTTCTTTGAAAAGCAAAAGTACTAAAAAACTTTCAATCGGGGACAATAAATAACGGAAGATTTTGTCGACGAGCGGATTATAAGTACTTTTGCAGTACAAAAAATAGTATCCTGCACGAATGATTGTAATAAAAATTCTCACGCACTGGTTGACCGATTTTGGCAGCTATCTGTTGCTCATGGGCCGCACGTTTTCCGTGCCCGAACGGTTGCGTATGTTCTGGAAACAGTATGTCAAGGAAATGTCGCAGTTAGGCATAGACTCCATCGGCATCGTACTGCTCATCTCTTTCTTCATCGGTGCTGTGATCTGCATACAGATGAAGTTGAACATTCAGAGTCCCTGGATGCCTCGATGGGTCTCAGGCTATACCACTCGCGAAATCATGCTCCTCGAGTTTTCGTCGTCCATCATGTGCTTGATTCTGGCCGGAAAGGTTGGCTCGAACATCGCCTCTGAACTGGGCACCATGCGTATCACACAACAGATTGATGCGCTGGAAATCATGGGCGTCAACTCCGCGTCGTATCTCATCCTGCCAAAAATCCTCGGACTGATCACGATTATGCCCATTCTCGTGATTTTCTCCTCGGCCACCGGTATCCTCGGCGCGTATGCCACAGCCTTTGCGGGAAACATTCTCACTCCTGAAGACTTGACCATCGGACTGCAACACGACTTCAACCAATGGTTCATGTGGATGAGTATCATCAAGAGCCTCTTCTTCGCCTTCATCATCTCGAGCGTCGCCTCGTTCTATGGCTACACCGTTGAGGGTGGCTCTGTGGAGGTAGGCAAGGCTTCCACCACCGCCGTGGTCAACTCCTCGGTACTGATTCTCTTTTCCGATGTCTTCCTCACGCAGATGTTGAGTTAGCATAGGAGTTCAGGAGTCTTAGCCCCCTAAATTAGGGGGTTGGGGGTCTTAAATAATAGGGGTCTTAAATAATAAAAGTATCTCGTATGCACTACTCAAACGATCCAGGAAACAAGGAATATAGACAACTGTTACGGCGCGACCAAACACCCACCGAGCGAATGTTGTGGAGATATCTTCAACGGAAACAAATCTTGGGACTGAAATTTCGCCGGCAACATGGATTTGGATGCTATGTGATGGATTTTTATTGCCCCACGATAAGACTCTGTATTGAGATTGATGGAGAAGTACACAACGATGAGAAAGTGAAAAAAAAGGATGAAGACCGTACAGCTTTCCTCAATAGTAAAGGAATAACAGTTTTGCGGTTTAGCAATGAAGAAATAGAAAAGAATTGCCAGCAAGTGGCTGAACAGATAAAGGAATTTATAAACTCAAAGAATTGGGGGTATAGATATGACAGAAGACCCCCTACCCCCTAATTTAGGGGGCTAAGTAGTCCTAAAAAGTATTGTCTGAACTCCTGCAACTCCTGAACTCCTGAACTCCTAAAACAGTACTGTCTGAACTCCTGAACTCCTTATATAATGATCCAAACACATAATCTCTCCAAGCAATTTGGCAGCAAGGAAGTGTTGCGCGACATTTCCTTCACCTTTGAGACGGGCAAGACCAATCTCATTATCGGCCAGAGCGGTAGCGGCAAAACCGTGCTGATGAAAAATCTCGTGGGACTGCTGGAGCCCACTGCCGGCGCGGTATTGTACGACGGGCGCGACTTTGTCAAGATGAACAAGAATGAGCGGGCACACCTGCGCCGCGAGATGGGTATGATCTTCCAGAATGCAGCCCTGTTCGACTCGCTCTCGGTGTTGGAAAACGTGATGTTCCCCCTCGATATGTTCTCGACGATGACCCGCCGCGAGCGCGAGCGCCGAGCCATGGAATGTCTGGAACGTGTGAACCTGAAAGGTGCCGAAGGGAAATATCCCGCCGAGCTGTCGGGCGGTATGCAGAAGCGTGTGGCCATAGCGCGGGCCATTGTATTAAACCCCAAATACCTCTTCTGCGACGAGCCCAACTCTGGCTTGGACCCCAAGACATCGCTCGTAATCGACAAACTGCTCTCAGACATCACCCACGACTACGGCATGACCACCATCATCAACACCCACGACATGAACTCCGTGATGGGCATTGGCGAAAACATCCTGTTCATTTACAAAGGTCAGAAGGAATGGACGGGCACATCGGCCGACGTGATTCACGCCAAAAACCAACGGCTGAACGACTTGGTGTTTGCCTCCAACCTCTTCAAACGTGTGAGGGAGGTGGAGAATGAAGACGAGAAATAGAAAAAAAACTGGTACTTGCCTTATCGCAAATACCAGTTTTTATTTTGTTTCACCAGCGGCACTGCCACTTCTTCTTTCAGACTGTCGCCAAACTGGAGCAAGAGAAAGGCCGTTGCCTTTTGTTTGTCTTCGGAGAGTTCTGTGCGCTGCAGCGTAACGGCTTTCACCCCTCCGTGAAGCGAGTCTTGGTGCTGCAAGAATTGGCGTGCCTGCAATCGCAGTTGCTCGCGATAGGCTTCTGGCAGCGAGTCGGCCCCCAACGTGTTGTCAATCAGCGCTTTGTCGTTGCCCTTAAACAAATCCGCATAGGCTACCTGCGCCACGCGCCCTGCCAGCTCGCCTTCGTCCTTCTGACAAGAGGCCAGCAGCAATAGGCACAAGCCAAGAAACAAAAGTAGTGTCTTTTTCATTATTTCTGGCGGATGAATACGTTTATGGGACAGCCGGAGAGATTCCAGTGCTCGCGAATCTTGTTTTCCAAGAAGCGCTTGTAAGGTTCTTTCACATACTGCGGCAGATTGGCATAGAACACAAACGAAGGTATCTGCGTCTCGGGCAGCTGCGAGCAGTATTTTATCTTTATGTACTTTCCTTTCATCGAGGGTGGCGGTGTGTTCTCAATGATGGGCAGCATCACCTCGTTCAGTTTCGTGGTACCAATGCGTTGCGTACGGTTGAGATAGACTTGCTTGGCCATCTCCAGCACTTTGAAGATACGCTGTTTCGTGAGGGCCGAGGCAAAGATGATGGGGAAATCGCTGAAGGGAGCCATACGGTCGCGAATGGCAGCCTCGAAGGTTTTGATTACCTTCTGATCCTTGTCTTCCACAAGGTCCCACTTGTTCACAACAACCACCAACGATTTCTTGTTTTTCTGTATCAGCTGGAAGATGTTCATATCCTGCGACTCGATGCCGCGCGTGGCATCTATCATCAGAATACACACATCGCTGTTTTCAATGGCGCGGATAGACCGCATCACACTGTAGAACTCCAGGTCTTCGTTCACCTTGGTCTTCTTGCGGATACCGGCCGTATCGACCAGATAGAAGTCGAAGCCAAACTTGGTGTAGCGGGTGTAGATGGAGTCGCGGGTAGTGCCGGCTATCTCCGTCACGATATTTCGATCCTCGCCGATGAAGGCGTTGATGATGCTGGACTTACCGGCATTGGGTCGGCCCACCACGGCAAAGCGGGGAATACCGTCCTCGGTGTCGTCCACCTCGTCGGTGTTCAACTTCGAGAGCACCAGGTCGAGCAAATCGCCGGTGCCAGAGCCCGAGGCAGAACTGATGCACTGCGGGTCGCCCAGACCGAGCTTGTAGAACTCCATAGCATCGTACTGGTCGGTATTATTGTCCACCTTGTTGGCCACAAGAATCACGGGCAGTTTCGTTTGCCGCAGAATCACGGCCACATCCTCATCCCAATCGGTGAGTCCGGATTTCACATCCACGAGGAAGAGCACCAGATCGGCCTCTTCGGTAGCAATGAGCACTTGTTGGCGGATGGCTTCTTCAAAGATATCGTCGCTCTTAACGACCCAGCCGCCGGTATCGACCACTGAAAATTCTCTGCCATTCCATTCACACTTGCCATACTGGCGGTCGCGAGTGGTGCCGGCCGTGTCGCTCACAATGGCGCGACGGCTCTTGGTCAGACGATTGAAAAGGGTTGACTTGCCTACATTGGGGCGGCCAACGATTGCTACTAAATTTCCCATTTTTTATTCTTTTTTCTAGATTTTCTAGAGGCTCTAGATATTCTAGATTTTCTAGAGATCCTAGATAGATTCTGTTCAGTCTAAATTATACCCGAAAGCGGAGAGCTCGCGCTGCGAGGAGCGCCAGTCTTTGTCCACCTTCACGTATGTTTCCAGATAGATTTTCTTTCCGAAGAAACGCTCCAAGGCCTTGCGGCTCTCGGCTCCTACGCGCTTCAGGGCTACCCCTTGATGACCTATGATAATGCCTTTCTGCGATTCGCGCTCCACATAGATAATGGCGCGGATGTCTATCTGCTTCTCCCGTTCCTTGAAACTCTCCACGCTAACTTCCACCGAGTAGGGTATTTCCTTGTCGTAGTAAAGGAGTATTTTCTCGCGGATAATCTCGCTCACGAAGAATCGGGCGGGCTTGTCGGTCAATTGGTCTTTCTCAAAATAGGGTGGCGCGTCGGGCAGCAGTTCATAGATGCGCTTCAGCAGCATATCCACGCCAAACTTGTTCAGCGCCGAGATAGGCAGAATCTCGGCCTTGGGCAGCAGCGTGTGCCAGCGTTCTACCAGTTGACCGAGCAGTGCATCGCCCGTCTGTCCTGGCTTTCCTGCAGCGCCAGCAGCCTTGCCCAGATTGTCTATCTTGTTGATGAGCACCAGCACGGGTACATCCATCTTCTGCACCTTCTCAAGAAAATCCATGTTCTTCTCGGGCTGCTCCACCACGTCGGTCACATAGAGCAACACATCGGCATCTTGCAGGGCCGACTCGGAGAAGGCGAGCATCGATTCCTGCAGCTTGTAGTTGGGCTTCAGCACGCCTGGCGTGTCGCTGAACACGATTTGCATCTCGGGGGTGTTCACAATGCCCATGATGCGGTGGCGGGTGGTCTGAGCCTTGAACGTGGCTATGGAGATGCGCTCACCCACAAGCTGATTCATGAGCGTTGACTTCCCCACATTGGGGTTACCTACGATGTTTACAAATCCGGCTTTATGCATAACGGTGTTGAGAGTGAAGAGTGAAGAGTGAAGAGTTCACAGTTCAGAGTTTAGAGTTTAGAGTTGAGAGTCAGTTCAAAGTTCACAGTTCAGAGTTCATAGTTTTGAGTGAAGAGTGAAGAGTGAAGAGTAAATAAGGCGCATCCATCTTACCTGTGGATAAGACCGATGCGCCTATTGGTTTTTTATTCTTGAAAAGCCTCTCCCCTGCCCTCGCCCAGCCCCCTCCTAAAACCTCCCCCTCAAGGGGAGGAATCTTACCCCCCCCTCTCTTGAGGAGAGGGTTGGGGAGAGGCTTATTTGTTCCTCCCCTTGCGGGAGTGGTCAGGTAGGGTTTATTCTTTATCGCTTCGAACCGTCGTAGGCCCACTTATAGAAGCTGGCTCCATGCACGAATCCGGCTCCGAAAGCAGTGAATATCAAGTTCTGACCTTTTCTCAGGTCGCGCTCTTTTTCCCAGAGAGCCAGAGGTATCGATGCTGCACTGGTGTTGCCGAAGTGATCGATGTTGACCACGCACTTCTCCAACGGGATTTGTGCTCGTTTGGCCACGGCCTCAATGATGCGGTAGTTGGCTTCGTGGGGGAAGATCCAGTCCACATCTTCATAGGTGAGTTCGTTGCGCTTCAGTATTTCGAGCACGTCGTCGGCCATTGCTGTTACGGCATAGCGGAACACGGTGGGACCTTCCTGGTAGATGTACTGCGCAGGAGTGCCGAGCGTTTTCTTTGTCAGGGGCTGTGCCGAGCCGCCGGCCTCCATGTGGAGGTAGGGATAGCCCTCGCCGTCGGTGCGCAGAATGGAGTTCTGCATACCTACGCCGCTTTTATTGGTACCTTCCAGCAGCACGCAACCGGCTCCGTCGCCGAAGAGCACGCAGGTCTGACGGTCTTGGTAGTTGACCATCGACGAGTTCTTGTCGGCTCCAACCACAACCACTCGCTTGTAGCGGCCGCTGGTGATCATGCTGCACCCCATGTCGAGGGCATAGAGGAATCCGCAGCAGGCGCACGACATATCGAACGCGAAGGCATTTTTCAGCCCAAGCCGTCCGAGCACGAGCGAGGCGGTGGAGGGGAACTTGTAGTCGGGGGTGGTGGTGGCCACAATCAGACAGTCGATCGTTTGCGGATCGATGTCTGTACGCTGAATGAGCTGTTCCACGGCTTTGTGTGCCATGAAACTGGTACCCATTCCTTCGCCCTTGAGGATACGACGCTCACGGATGCCCACACGGGTCATGATCCATTCGTCGCTCGTATCGACCATGCGCGAAAGCTCGTCGTTGGTCAATACATAATCGGGCACGTAACCACCAACGCCAGTAATGACTGCGTTGATATTACTCATTGGTCAGATCGTTCTCCAGCTCGATTGCTACTTTACCTCTGTAATAACCACAGGTGGGGCATACGGTGTGGTAAATGTAGTAAGCGCCGCACTGGGGGCATTTTGCCAGTGTGGGAGCTACAGCTCCGTCGTGAGTACGACGTTTAGCGGTACGAGTCTTCGATTGTCTTCTTTTAGGATGTGCCATAATTTCTAATTTTTTTACACTTTACATTTTTAACTTTTTCAATGCTTCCCAGCGGGGGTCGATAGGCTGGTCTCCATCACTGCTTCGGGCAGCTGACAGCTCTGTGAGCTTTTCGGTCATCGCACGATTGCATTTTCCAGGTGCATGAATGTGCTTGATGGGTATGGCCAGTGCTATTTGCTCGTAGATGAGCCACGACACGTCGAGCGTGCCGTCGGCCTCGTCTATGATGAGCAACTCATCGTCGGCCTCGCTATATGCCTCGCCCAGTTTCACCACCAGTCGGCTCTGGGCCGATATGGGCTGATCCATCTCGTCGAGACATAGGTCGCAGGGAATCTGTACCGTGCCCTCTACTTGCAAGCGACACTCAAAGGCTCCGGCTTGTTTGCGTATAACCAGCTGGGCCTCGAGCTGTCCTTTGCTAATCTGGGCACCGTCGAGCGCAGCAAAAAACTGATTGTCGAGTGCATAGCGAAACAGGGTTTCCTCTGCCGTAAGCGCTTTCAAATCAATCTGATACTGCTCCATAGGTACACATTCGGGGTGCAAAGGTACGAATAAGTGAGCGAAATACAAAAGGAAAAA
>CAJOIX010000022.1 GCA_905234815.1 uncultured Prevotella sp.
CTTCGCAGCATGATAAGTCAACAGATTTGTGAGGAGATGCTCCAAGAACATGGCGTGAAGCCTACTGCCAACCGCATCGTCGTGGTGAAGGCACTGGCAGATGCTGAGCGTCCTTTGTCGCTCAGCGAATTAGAATATAAGATTATGTCTATTGACAAGTCGGGGGTGTTCCGTGCGCTGACGTTGTTTCGCGAGCATCATCTGGTGCATGTCATAGAGGATGGTGGCGACGGGGTGCGCTACGAGTTATGCCACAGCCACGACGGTCATGAGCACGACGACGACCAGCACGTGCACTTCTACTGCGAACGCTGCCACCGCACTTTCTGTATCAACGAGATGCCCATACCCCCCATCCTGCTTCCCGAGGGGTATAGGCTGCACAGCATTAACTACATGGCCAAGGGACTCTGTCCGCAGTGTGCTGCAGAGAGACGTTAGGCTTCTAATTATACCTCAAAGTCGAGGCACGAGCGCTGAACGGTATAGGGACGAACCTTGCCGTTGGCAACAGCTACGTGCTCAGGATGAACGGCATAGCCTTTGAGGGCTTCTTCGCTCTCTAACGTGCTGTCTAACATCACATCGGCATTCGAGGATGCCAGTCGTCCGTCAATGTGTACCTTGACGTCAATGAGGTACGAAGCCCAGAGCGTCTTGTGCTGTCCCATGCGGCCAGAGCATCACGCCTGTACTTATTGGAGTGAAGCCAGCCGCTATAATTGATGGCCTGCCCGTGTAGCAGTTTGTCTGTCTGTTCCTCATTGAATTCTCCAAAATTGCTTCGCAAAGTCAACCTTTTTTTAATAACTTTGCGCTGCCCATGAATCAGCGGAAAATCATACACGTAGATATGGATGCTTTTTTTGCATCTGTGGAGCAGTTGGACAATCCCTCGCTGCGTGGGAAACCCATTGCCGTGGGCTACGATGGTCCGCGCGGTGTGGTTGCCACCGCCAGCTACGAGGCACGCCGCTTCGGGGTTCACTCGGCCATGCCTGTGGGTCAGGCCAAGCGGCTCTGTCCGGAACTCATCGTCGTAGAAGGCCACTATCAGCGCTACAAGGAAGTGTCGCGCACAGTGCATGAAGTGTTTCACGAATACACCGATTTGGTAGAACCAATCTCGCTGGACGAAGCCTTTCTCGACGTGACCGAAAACAAGCCTGGCATAGCCTTGGCTCAAGACATTGCCAGCGAGATAAAACAGAAAATCCGCGAGCGCACCCAGCTCACTGCTTCGGCAGGCGTTTCCTACAACAAGCTGCTGGCTAAGATCGCCTCCGACTTTCACAAACCCGACGGTCTCTACGTGATTCATCCCGACCGCGCCGAGGAATTCATAGCCCAGTTGCCCGTAACGAAACTTTGGGGCGTAGGCCGGACCACGGCCGAGCGGATGCACTTCATGGGCATTTTCACAGGCGCCGATCTCAAACGCGTCTCGCGGCGACATCTCATGGAAGTGTTTGGCAAGGCAGGCTCACTCTTCTACGACTTTGCGCGCGGCATTGACGAGCGACCCGTAGAGACAGAGTGGATCAGGAAATCGTGTGGCTGCGAACAGACATTCCTCGAGGATATTCACCGGCAGAGCGCCCTGCTCATTGAACTTTACCATACCACGGAGGAACTCATCCGCCGACTGAAGAAAGCCAACTTTCAAGGGCGGACACTCACACTGAAAATCAAATACTCCGATTTCACGCAAGCAACGCGCTCGAAAACATCGCCCACCCTCTTGCAAACCAAAGAACAAATTCTACCACTGGCCAAACAACTCCTGCAGGAAGTGATCATCGACAGCGAACATCCCATCCGACTCATGGGACTCACCGTGTCGCACAACGACCACAACGGCGACCAGCCCGACCGCAAAGATTGGGAAGAAGGCTGGCTGGAATTTGTGGATAATAAATGAAATTCGTACATTTGCACAGCAACACCAAAACCATTATGAAGAAGACAAAGATTGTGGCCACCATCAGCGATTTCCGCTGTGAGACCGAATTTCTACGCAAACTGTTTTTTGCCGGTATGAATGTAGTACGCATCAACACGGCCCACGCTGGCGAAGAAAGCATCAGAAAAATTGTAACCAACGTGCGGCAAGTGTCGCCCCACATTGCCATCATGCTCGACACGAAGGGCCCCGAGGTACGCACTACGTTCACTCCAGAGCCCATCGAGTTTAAGTTGGGCGAGCGCGTTGTGATCAGCGGCGATCCCAATGTGAACACCTCGCACGAGGAAATTCACCTCTCCTACCGCGACATTGCCAAGAACGTGAAGGTTGGCGACGAGCTCCTCTTCGACGATGGAGAGATCGACCTGAAAATAATAGAAAACAACGGTGTGACACTGATCGGCGAAGTGCAGAACGACGGTATGCTCGGTTCGCGCAAGAGTGTGAACGCACCAGGCGAACACATCGACCTGCCAGCCGTGACTGAGCGCGACCGGCAGAACATCCTGCTGGCCATCGAACTCGACATCGACTTCATTGCCCACTCGTTCGTGCGCTCGGCAGCCGACGTTGGCGAAGTGCAGAAAATTCTCGACGAACACAACTCGCAGATAAAAATCATCTCGAAGATTGAAAACCAAGAAGGTGTTGACAATATAGATGAAATTCTTGATGTCTCCTACGGCATCATGATTGCCCGCGGCGACCTTGGCATAGAGGTGCCGCAAGAGAAGATACCAGGCATTCAGCGGCAACTGATACGCCAATGTGTAGAGCGGAAGAAACCCGTGATTGTGGCTACGCAGATGCTCCACAGCATGATTAAGTATCCACGCCCCACACGAGCCGAAGTGACCGACATAGCCAATGCCATCTATTCCAACACCGATGCGCTCATGCTCTCGGGCGAAACGGCCAACGGCAAATACCCGCTTGAAGCCGTACAGACCATGGCACGGATTGCCGAACAAGCCGAGCAAGACCGATTGGAACAATTCGGATTTGAGCTTCCCCTGCCCAAGAACTGCTCGCAGAAGGAATTTCTTGCCCACTCGGCCATTGATGCTACCCGCCGTCTGGGCGTAGCAGGCATCATTGCCGACAGCGAAACAGGTGAAATCGTACGTATGCTGGCCGCCTTCCGCGGACCTACACCCATTCTGGCCATCTGCTACCGCGAGAAAACACACCGACTGCTGAATCTTTCCTATGGCGTCATTCCCATCTACCAGCACAAGCACCTTTCGTCGGCCCATATCTTCATGGCTGCACTGCGGATGCTGAAGCAGAAAGGCTATGTTACCATGAACGACAAGATAGCCTATCTCAGCGGAAATCTGGGACTGGAGGCTGGCACTACCTTCCTCGAAATCAACCCTGTGAAGAAGGTATTTGAAAACATCGACATCTTCCACCTGCCCTACGCAGAACACCGCGTAGAATAACCCGCCGAAAGAAAATATCTGCCAAACCACCTCACACCACCCTGCCACAAATCTGCACTGACAGACGGCGCAAGGTGGTTACTTCGGCGTGAAACTTGCTGAAAATGAAAGCGTTTGGAAGATTTTTTCAAAAAAAAGTGCGCATAAATTTCGGCATCCCATAAAAATAAAGTAATTTTGCGGCCGAAATCGCAAAAAAACAACATAAGAACCATGACTAAAGCAGACATTATCAACGAGATTGCCCTCGAAACAGGCGTGCCCAAGAAAGATGTGGCCGCTGTGGTTGAAGGCTTTATGAAAAGCGTGAAGGGCAGCCTTCTGAACAAGAAAGAAAACGTATATCTGCGTGGCTTCGGTAGCTTCATCATCAAGCACCGCGCTGCAAAGACCGCCCGCAACATATTGAAGAACACCACTATCAATATCGCTGCTCACGATCTGCCCAGCTTCAAGCCTTGCAAGACCTTCGTTGAAGACATAAACAAATAATAGATAAGAAATAATAACAATTAAACGTTTAACACTATGCCTAACGGTAAAAAGAAAAAGGGCCACAAGATGGCCACGCACAAACGCAAAAAGCGTCTGCGCAAGAATCGTCATAAGAGCAAATAAATAGCTCAAAAAACGAACAACATAATGTGGAATGAGACAGGTGAAAGGAGAAACGGTATCATACTACATGGTGACCACCACTCCACACCACCCTCTTATTCCACATTATTTATTTATTAGCACACCAAGTAAAAGAGAACAACAATGACAAGCGAACTGGTTATCGACGTTCAACAGCGTGAAATCTCCATCGCACTGCTTGAAGACAAACGACTCGTGGAATATCAGAATGAGCCGCGCGCGGCCACATTCTCCGTGGGCAATGTCTATATGGCAAAGGTGAAGAAACTCATGCCAGGACTGAATGCCTGCTTTGTGGATGTAGGTTACGAGCGCGACGCCTTCCTACATTATCTCGACTTAGGTGCTCAATTTCCCTCCTTCGAAAAATATCTGAAGCAAGTACAAAGCGATCGCCGTCGCCTCTACCCGCTCGCTAAAGCCTCGCGGCAGCCTGAACTGCCCAAAGAAGGCTCTGTGCAGACCACACTCAAAGTAGGACAGGAAGTGATGGTGCAAATTGTGAAAGAGCCTATCTCAACCAAAGGGCCGCGACTCACAGGCGAAATCTCATTCGCTGGCCGCTATCTTGTGCTCATTCCCTTTGGCGACAAGGTGTCGGTATCGTCGAAAATCAAAAGCAGCGAAGAGCGTGCCCGACTCAAAGAATTGCTTCAGAGCATCCGGCCCAAAAACTGCGGCATCATTGTACGCACCGTGGCCGAAGGCAAACGTGCAGCCGAATTGGACGCAGAACTCAAAGTACTGATGCACCGCTGGGAAGAGGCACTGCTGAAAATTCAACGCACACAGGAACGGCCTCAACTCATCTTTGAAGAAACAAGCCGCGCCGTAGCACTTCTACGCGACCTCTTCAACCCCACCTACGACGGAATCTACGTCAACGACCAAGACGTATTCAACGAAGTGAAGCAGTACGTTTCGCTCATCGCCCCAGAGCGAGCCGACATTGTAAAGCACTACACGGGCTCGGTGCCCATCTTCGACAACTACAACGTGTCGAAACAAATCAAGTCCAGTTTTGGCAAAACGGTCAACTATAAACATGGCGCTTACCTCATTATAGAACACACCGAAGCCATGCACGTGGTCGATGTAAACAGCGGCAACCGCTCGCGTAAGGTGGAAGGCCAAGAAGCCAACGCACTCGACGTAAACCTTGGAGCAGCCGACGAACTGGCACGACAACTCCGGCTGCGCGATATGGGCGGCATCATCATTGTCGATTTTATTGACATGAATCTGGCCGAAGACCGACAGATGCTCTACGAGCGTATGTGCAAAAATATGCAGCAAGACCGCGCCAAGCACAACATCTTGCCCCTGTCAAAATTCGGACTGATGCAAATCACCCGTCAGCGTGTGCGCCCGGCCATGGATGTTAAGGTGGAAGAGACCTGCCCCACCTGCTTCGGTAAAGGCACAATCAAATCGAGCATCCTCTTCACCGAACAACTCGAAGGAAAAATTGACTATCTGGTCAATCACATTGGCATTAAGAAATTCTATCTGCACGTTCATCCCTATGTGGCGGCATATATCAACCGAGGCTTTTACTCGCTGAAACGCCGCTGGCAAATGAAGTACGGATTTGGAGTCCGCATCGTAGAATCGCAGAAACTTGCTTTCCTGCAATACGAATTCTACGACAAAGACAAACAATATCTCGACATGCAGGAAGAGATAGAAAGTAAATAAAAAAGCTGGGGCGCAACCAATCAAAGGTTGCGCCCCAGTTTTTTAGTATTAAAGGGTGGCGGTTGTGATTAGTCTTCTTCGTCGTCAAGGTCGAAATCGAAGCCAAACATGGCCGGTTCGACGAAGGCTTCCAGCGCCCGACGGTCTTTCTTCGTGGGGCGGCCAGTGCCTCTGGCACGATCGACAAACCCACTGATGCGCGACATCTCCAACAGTTCGTACTGCTTTGGATCGGTCACATTTTCGTAAATCTCTGGCAGCAACTTGGCTCCCACTCGTTGTTCAATGGCTTTCAGCACACGGAAGGAGTAAGTCACTGGCGGTTTTTTCACGTTGACCGTCTCGCCTACTTTCAGCAGACGCGATGGTTTCACGCTGACGCCGTCAATCGTCACACGACCATTCTTGCACGCATCGGCCGCAATCGAACGGGTTTTAAAGATACGGGCAGCCCAAAGCCATTTGTCTATTCTTGCTTCGGACATTTCTTCTTGTTAAATTGATTCATGGTAACATCCACTCCAGCCAGCACAAAACTGGGTATAATCTCACACGCAGTGTCAATCACGCCTTTCAGTACTGTCAGCTCTTCAGCAGTAAACTTTCCGAGCACCCAATCTATTTGTCCGCCTTGGGGATAGTCATTGCCGATACCCAGACGAAGACGGGAGTAGTTGGCACCGATAAGCTGTTCAATATGCTTCAATCCGTTGTGCCCGCCTGCAGAGCCTTTTCCCTTCAGCCTGAACTGTCCGATGGGCAGCGCCACATCGTCAACAATGACCAAGAGGTGCTCCGTGGCGATGTTTTCCTTCTCCAGCCAGTAGCGTACAGCATTGCCGCTGAGATTCATGAAAGTGGTAGGTTTGAGCAGAAAGAGCTTTCTGCCGCGCACGGTTGTTTCAGCCACAAAGCCGTATCGCTTGTCGCTGAAAACAACATTGGACGCCTTAGCGAAAGCGTCCAATGCCATATAGCCAGCGTTGTGACGGGTCTCGGCGTATTCTGCGCCCGGGTTGCCCAGCCCAACGATGAGGAATTTATCCATATTTCTTTATGCTTCTGCAGTCTCTTCAGCACCAGCGGCAGCAGCGTTGGCAGCAGCAGCCGACATGGCTTGACGCGTCATGCGAACGGTGCAGACAACCACTTCCTTGTTGGTCATGAGTTCGAGACCTTCAAAGTTGAGTTCGCCCACCTTGATGCTCTTACCCAAAGCGAGGTTGGTTACGTCGATTTCCAGCTGTTCAGGAATCTGCTGGTAGGGAGCGCGAACATCGATCTTACGGATCTGGAGAGCCAGACGACCACCGTCGCGTACACCCTGAGCCAGACCATTGAGTTTAACAGGAATACCAATGGTCAGAGGTTTCTCTGTATTGATTTCGAAGAAGTCAACGTGGAGCAGTGCATCGGTTACGGGATGGAACTGAAGTTCCTTCAGAACAGCAGTATGCTCCTCGCCGTCGATGTTGAGAGCCACTACGTAGATATGAGGAGTGTAAACTACCTTGCGCAGTTCTGACATGGGCACTGCGAACGAGAGGGCAACGGGTTTGCCACCTTCTACAGCCTCACCATAGAGGTTGCAGGGAACGAGTCCTTCCTTGCGGAGGAGTTTTGAAGCTTTCTTTCCAAGGTCTTGACGCTTCTGACCTGTAACATTAATTTCTTTCATTGTGTTACTCTAAATTAAGTTGGTTAATAAAAACTTGTGCCTTAATTCGCCATCACACTCATTAAACGCCTGTCTCGAGACAGTTACGATTTCTAAAGGATGTGCTCAAAAAAGCGCCGCAAAGGTAAAGAAAACATTCCGATCCACAAAGAGAATTCCATTTTTTCTCACGCTACGCGTCATTATAGATGATAAAAAAACATTCTTCTTTGGTTATCTAATCGAAAGTCTGTATCTTTGCCGATGAATTTGAAATAGTGAGAGAACTATGATTAACCGCCAACTCATTCGCACTAAAATTGTGCAGCTTGTCTATGCCTATTATCAGAACGGTCCACGCAGCATAGACCAGATTGTAAAAGAACTGCACGCCAGTCTTCATAAAGCCTACGAATTGTATGCTCTTTTGCTGGATTTAATTATAGCCATCACGCGTGAAGAGCGTCGCCGCCTCGCCATCAATCAGCAGCGAGCACTCCGTGAAGGCATTTACCAGCCAGTGGCCTACTTCGCCGATAATCGCTTTGCTGCCCAGCTGGAAGACAACCAGCAACTGGAAAAGCTCCGCAATGAGTTCCACCTCGACTGGACAGACGATACGGAATTCGTTCGCGAACTTTGCGACAGAATAGAAAATACAGAGGTTTATCGCGAGTACCTTGCGCTGGAAGCTCCTTCGTACAACGATGACCGTGAATTTTGGCGGCGGTTATACAAACAAGTCATTCAAGGCAACGAGGACTTAGACCGCCTGTTGGAAGAAAAATCACTCTATTGGAACGACGACAAGGATATTGTTGACACCTTTGTGATCAAGACCATCAAGCGTTTCCAGCCCGAGAACGGCACCGAGCAAGAACTCTTGCCCCAATTTAAGGACGAGGAAGACGTTCTGTTTGCCGAACAGCTCCTCAAGCAATCCATTGCCAACGCCGACCAATATCAGCAATATATGAATCAAGCCTCGCGCAACTGGGACATTTCCCGCTTTGCTTACATGGACTTGGTTATCATGCAGATTGCGCTGGCCGAGATGCTCACATTCCCCGAAATCCCTGTGAGTGTGACCATCAACGAATACGTAGATTTGGCCAAAGTATATTCAACGCCCAAGAGTAGCAGCTACATCAACGGAATGCTCGACACCATTGCCCGAGAACTCGCAAGCCAAGGAATACTGCTGAAACCCCTTCCCACACGAAAATAACAACATTTACAATCTAAACTTTTAATCTTAATAAAATGACAACCCTTCTTCTTCAAGCCCAACAAGGCGGCCAGATGAGCTTCATCATCATGATTCTGCTCATGTTTGTGGTGATGTGGTTCTTCATGATTCGCCCACAACAAAAACGTCAGAAAGAAATCCGCAATTTCCAAAATGCGCTGAAAGCCGGCGACAAAGTAGTGATTGGCGGCGGTATCTATGGCACTGTTCGCGCCATCGACCTCGTGACCAACAAGGTAGAAGTGGAGATTGCCCGCGGAACCGTCATCTCCGTTGACCGGAACTACGTCTTCGCCGATGCCACTCAACAGCAACCGGCACAATAACACATACGCAACAGAGCGATATGAACAATCCCCTTTTCGACATTTGGAAGAAAACGAGCAGTTTCTTGTTCAGCAACCTGAATAAGCAACTGCTCGTTTTTTTGTTTTTCCTGGCACTGAGCAGCATCTTCTGGTTGCTCATGACGCTCAACGAAAGTTACGAGCAGGAGATAGCCGTGCCCGTGGAAATCACGCAAGTGCCGAAGAACGTGGTGATTACCTCCGAACTGACAGATACGCTGCACGTCACGCTTCACGATAAAGGATACGCGCTGCTGAGTTATGCTTCAAAGTTTCACGACCCCATCGAGATTTCCTTCAGCCAATATGCCAACACATCCACTGGCAAGGGTTCCATACCCGTGAGCAATCTTCAAAAGGTGATTGCAGGCAAACTGCTCGCTTCGACCCAGATTGTGAGCATCAAGCCCGAGAAATTGGAGTTTACCTTTAACTATGGCGAGTCGAAGCGTGTGCCCATCCGCCTGCAAGGCTACGTTGTTCCAGCCGAGAACTATTATCTGGCACAAACCACTTTCGCGCCAGAATCGGTATTGGTTTACGGCAACCGCCAAGACTTAGACACACTCGATTGTGTTTACACCGAATTTCTGGAAGCCCGCAACTTTGAAGACACGCTCTCGCAGGAGGTTTATCTTAAAAGCCTGCGCGGCATGAAAATCATGCCACGACGGGTGAAAGTGACCTTTCATGCCGACATTCTTACCGAGGAATCAATAGAGGTGCCCGTGACAGCAGTGAACGTTCCGGAAGGCAAAGGCTTCCGTTTCTTTCCCAGCAAGGTGAAAGTGAACTTCCAGGTAGGTGCCAGAAAGGTGCGTACCCTGAAGCCACAACACTTCTCAGTGGTGGCCGACTGCAAGGAAATCATCAAACATCCTGCCGAAAAATGCAACATCCGACTGCGCACGGCACCCAATATCGTGCTTAATCCGCGGCTCGAAGTCGGACAGGTTGACTATATCATTGAGCAGCGATAAGTCGGAATCCTTCAATCATAATGTTTGCATTTTGAAACCACTCATCGCGCTCACTGGTGGCATTGGCTCTGGCAAATCGTATGTGGCCAACCTGCTGCGGAAACGGGGTATTCCTGTTTACGACTGCGACGCGGCCGCTAAGCGACTGATGCGCGAAGACGAACAGCTGCAAGCCAAGCTCACGGATTTGATCGGGCCGGACACCTACAACGGCGGACAGCTGCAGAAGCGCGTAGTGGCCGAATATCTGCTCAAGAGCGAAGTCCACAAACAACAACTCAATGCCGTGGTTCACCCGGCCGTGGCCAACGATTTCCTGCACTCCGGACTGCAATGGCTCGAAAGTGCCATTCTCTTTGAGAGCGGGTTCAACCTGCTGGTCAATTTTCAATACATAGTCTGCGTCACGGCTCCACTCTGCGTTCGCCAAGAGCGGATATGCCAACGCGACCATATCAGCCCACAACAGGCACAACAGTGGATAGAGGCACAGTGGCCTCAGGAAAAAACTGCTGCCGCCAGCCATTTCATCATCAACAATGATGGAGTGCAGGACATAGACCAACAACTCGACAAAATACTCAATCAAATCATCTAAACCATCCAGAGCCTCTAGCATGTCTAGAACCTCTAGAAAAATCTATAAAAAAGAAAAATCCTATGGAAACAATTCTCGCTATCTCCGGCAAGCCCGGACTGTATAAACTCGTTTCTCGTGGCAATGCCAACCTGATTGTTGAGGCCCTCGACGATACACACAAACGTCTGCCAGCCTTTGCCACCGACCGCGTAACATCGCTTGCCGATATCGCCATGTTCACCGAAACCGACGAAGTGCCGCTCTGGAAGGTGTTCAAAGCTGTGGGCGAAAAGGAAGGTTCGAAGCGTTGCGCGCTCAACCATAAGAAGGCATCAAGCAAGGAATTGCAGAAATTCTTCGCCGAGGTGTTGCCCGACTACGACCGCGACCGCGTGCTTGACAGCCACATCCGCAAACTAATCCAGTGGTACAACATCCTCGTCGATAACGGTTTCACCGATTTCGAGGCCGTGCTCGCTCCCACCGAAGGCGATAACATCGACGACAGAGCGGAATAAACCCCCGAACTCCTACCGCAACGCGTAAAATCGTCAAATTGTCAAATCGTCCAATAACAAGATGATTGTTTGCATAGCAGAGAAACCCAGCGTGGCGCGCGACATCGCTCATGTGATTGGCGCCACAAAGTCGATGCAAGGTTACATGGAAGGCAATGGCTACCAAGTGACCTGGACCTTCGGCCATCTCTGTACGCTCAAAGAACCGGCCGATTACACTGCTCAGTGGCAGCGGTGGTCGCTCGGCAGTCTGCCAATGATTCCGCCGCGGTTCGGCATAAAACTGATAGACGACGACGGAATCAAGAAACAGTTTGCCGTGATTGAGCAGCTCATGCAGCAAGCCGACGAGATTATCAACTGTGGCGACGCAGGACAAGAGGGTGAACTGATACAGCGCTGGGTCATGCAGAAAGCGGGCGCCAAGTGCCCCGTGAAGCGATTGTGGATTTCGTCAATGACCGATGAGGCCATCCGCGAAGGATTTGCCAACCTCAAGGCGCAGGAAGACTACAATCCGCTCTATATGGCAGGGCTTTCGCGTGCTATCGGCGACTGGATTTTAGGCATGAACGCCACGCGCCTCTACACCCTGAAATATGCCCCACAGGCGCCTTACGGCCAAAAGCGGCAGGTGCTTTCCATCGGCCGCGTGCAGACACCCACACTGGCCATGATTGTGAAACGGCAGAAGGAAATAGACAATTTCAAACCAGAGCCCTACTGGGTGCTCGCCACCGTCTATCGCGACACGACCTTCACGGCCACCAAGGGGCGGTTCACCTCGCAAGAAGAAGGCGAGGCCGCCTTCCAAGAGATTGCCGACAAGCCCTTCGAGGTGACGAAAGTGGAGAAGAAAAAGGGAGCTGAGCAGCCGCCGCAACTCTACGATTTGACCTCGCTGCAGGTTGACTGCAACCGCAAGTTTGCCCTCTCGGCCGAGACTACGCTCAATCTGATTCAAGCACTATACGAAAAGAAACTGACCACCTATCCGCGCGTCGATACCCAATATCTGCCCGACGATGTCTATGCCAAGTGTCCGCAGACCTTGAACGGCGTATATCAGGTGAAGGAAAACGGCCAATTACCCTATGCCGATTTGATTCGCCCACTGGGCGGAAAGGCACTGAAAAAGTCGAAGCGCGTGTTCGATTCGTCGAAGGTGACCGACCACCACGCCATCATTCCCACGGGCATGGTTCCCCGCGAACTGACCGACTTGGAACGCAAAGTATATGATTTGGTGTGCCGCCGCTTCATTGCAGTGTTCTACGACGATTGCAAATTCTCCACCACCACCGTGCACGGACAGGCTGGCGACGTGGAATTCAAGGTGAGCGGCAAGGAAATTCTTGAACCCGGTTGGCGCACGGTCTATGCCAAAGACAGCAAAGTGCAGGACGAGGATGACGAGAAAAAGAATGCTGACGAAGAGCGTACACTGCCCTCTTTCGCGAAAGGCGAGACCGGCCCGCACACTCCCACGTTGAGCGAGAAGCAGACACAACCGCCCCACTACTACAACGAGGCCTCGCTGCTGCGTGCCATGGAAACCGCCGGCAAACTGGTGGAAGACGAAACGCTGCGCGCAGCGATGAAGGAAAATGGCATCGGCCGCCCTTCGTCGCGTGCGGGAATCATCGAAACTCTGTTCAAACGGCAATACATTCGTCGAGAGAAAAAACGACTCGTAGCCACCCCCACGGGCATCCAACTCATCGACACCATCAAGGAGGAACTCCTCAAGAGTCCGGAACTCACCGGCATCTGGGAAAAGAAACTGCGCGACATAGAGCACAAGACCTACGACCCAAAAGAGTTTATCGACGGGTTGAAGCAACAAATTCAGCAGATTGTGACCGATGTTTTAAGCGACAACACACCGCGCTCAATCGCTGCTACCGAGTAGCAAAATCAACCGTTGCTACCTGATGGATTTTCTCTTTCGCTAAGGGCGTTTTTCAAAAGCTATGCTTTTAGGCGCCAAAAGCTATCCTTTTACAACGCAAAAGCTATCCTTTTGAAGGCCAAAAGGATAGCTTTTGTTTTTCGTGCAGAAATCAACGGTTTCGAACGTACTAAATTCTGGTCTGCGAAGCGTGAAAACTGACGCGGGGAAAACCATCGAGTTTACAATCCGCGAGCCTTATAGATGCGGTCGCGCGCATCGTTGATTTCCTTAAACTTCCGCTCGGCAGCCTGCTTCACATCGTCGCCCAGCGTTGCCACACGGTCGGGATGATGTTTCAAAGCCAGCCGGCGATAAGCCTTCTTCACCTCATCGTCGGTAGCCGACGGCTCGATTCCCAAAACCTTGTAGGCTGAATCCAAATCATCTTTCTCCAGATGGAGCATCGCATCCAAATCCTGCGGGGAAAGCCCCAGCGCTGCCGTCAAGAAGCGCAATGCCGCAATTTCTTCCTGTGCCACGTTGCCATCGGCCTGCGAGATGAGCACCAGGAAATTCAGCAGCTGCAGGCGCATCGACTGGTTGAGCGCCCGCCGCAACTGATTGCAGCACTGCTCAATGGTGGTGCGGAAAGCTTGCTGCCCCATTCGCTTCTGCTGGTCGAAAAGGCGGAGCAGTATCTGCTCGCCCTCCTGCTGCGCGGCGGTGCCAAAATTCTGTCGCAGAAACTGGCGTACAAATTCCATTTCCGAGTGCATCACGCGACCGTCGGAGCGTATCACATAACTGGCCAGGGCCAGCAGCGAGAAGAGAAACGCGTCGCGCTGCGTTGCCTGTGGCGAATACTGCTGCGCTGATTGCGACCCTTCGAAATCAATTTCCGGCCGAAACGGCTCCGATGCCGCGTCGAACAGCGAGCCGAGCACAAAGCCCGCCAGCGCACCGAGCGGTCCGCCAAGAAATATAAAGCCCAGTGCCGAGCCTATCCACTTACCTGATGCCATGCGAATATCTGATTATTTGTCGTTTTTGATTGTGTTACCATTTCATTATTTCTTGCAGGGCGCGGGCAATCCCGTCGTCATCGACCGAAGTGGTGACCACATCGGCCGCAGCCTTGAGTTCAGGCACTGCATTGCCCATGGCCACGCCGATGCCTGCAACGCGCATCATGGAAATATCGTTGCCGCCGTCGCCGAAGGCTATGCACTGCTCGAGAGGGATGTTCAGATGTCGGGCAATGGCTTCCATGCCCTTCCCCTTGTCGGCAGCCACGGCAGTGATATCGGTAAACGCCGGATGCCAGCGTGCGGAGATACAGTCGGAGGTGCGGCGCATCAGCGCTTGCTCTTCCTGCGGCGTGAGAAACGGCGTGAGCTGCAGGATACGCTGACTGCGCACCACGGGTTCGGCTGGTGCCTCGAAAGCAATGTTGCGGATGTTGAGCATACCTTCAAAAGTATCGCGCACAATGGGCTTCGAGTTGTGGACGGCTATCTCTTGCTCACCCACTACGATGCACGGGAAGTCATGCCGCGTGCAGGCAGCGAGCACAGCCTCTACATCGGCTGGCGAAATGGGATTGCAACACACCACTTCGTCGCCCACAAAGCAGAAGGCGCCGTTCACCGTGATGTAGCCATCCACCAGGTCGCGGATGCCCTCAATGCCGGCAATGGTATTGTAGAACCGGCCTGTGGAAATAAAAATGCCCACCCCTTGCTCATGAGCCTTGCGCAAGGCTGCCACAGCCGAGGCCGGCATGGTGTGGGTTTGAAAACTCACGAGCGTGCCGTCGATATCGAGAAAAATTGCTTTTTCCATGCGATTTTTTATTCTTTCTCTCCTGAAATTGTCGATTTCAATCACTTGTCAATCTCAATCAGCGTGTAGGTTTTCGAGCCCAGCCCAATCTTCTCGGCATAGTCAATGGTGTGGGTACCGTGCTGCTTGTTGATGCGTTTCAGCAGGTCGGTGGGGTCGTTGGTGGCCGTCACCTTCTGCTGGTTGATGATATCGATGCAAGCCTGGTCGAGCGCCACGGGATCGGTAGAAGCCAGTATACCGTAATCTTCCAGTTTCACAGGCTCGGGATGGTCCACACAGTCGCAGTCAATCGACATATTGTTCATCACGGAAATGAAAATCACGCCTTGCTGCCGGCGGAAATAATTCACCACACCTTGCGCAGCGGCAGCCATCGATTCGAGAAATCCGTCTTGGTCGCCACAGTATTCTGGGGTCCACATCTTCGCATCCCACTTGCTCAGCTTGCCCGCCGTGTGGATATAAGCCTTTCCGTTCTTGCTGGCACAACCGATAGAAAGATTCTTCAGCGCACCACCATATCCGCCCATGGGATGACCCTTGAAATGGTTCAGTGCGATGAGAAAGTCATAGTTGGCCAGATGGCCGCCCACAATATCGTATTTCAGATGGCTGAGGTCTTTCACCGGTATGCGTATCTCGTCGTATTCATCCATGATATCTACAGGGAAATACTTGGTAAACCCGTGACGGTCAATCACCCGCCAGTGGTTCTCAGAATTATTGCGGTCGTCTTTCTTGTCCTTCAGTCCATTGCCATAGGCAGTGTTACACTCCACAATGGTGCCGTCAACCGCCCACACCAGCTCCTTGATCAGTTCTGGCTTCAGATAGTTAGGGTTGCTCCCCTCGCCCGTTGACATCTTCACAGCCACGCGGCCTTTGGCCTCCACGCCCAGCGCCTGATAGATGCGCACCAGCGACTCAGGACTGATTTCGCGAGTCAGATATACTTTCGACGGTTCTTGTGCCAAGGCCCCAGCGGGCTTCAGCATCAACAGACAAACTGCCAGCAAAAAGAAAAATGCCTTTCTCATAATTTTTTTAATACTTGTATTCTTAAATTTTTAAATTCTTACATTCTTACATTTTTAAATAATGTCTTTAAACGCTGGAATATCCTTCAGAAACGAGTAGGAACAATCCTGCTCATTAAAGCAGCAGCAGAAATGCTCCAGCCCGTTGCTCACCACGATATACGGCACCCGCAGCAATCGGTTGTAGGCGCTGGCCTGCTCAAACACCCGCTCGGTAATTTTCACCACAGGAGCTTTGTACTCGACAATCATCAGTGGTTGCAGCGTCCGCGTATAGATCACGGTATCGGCCCGCAATCGCTTTTCGCCCATCTGTAACGCCACCTCGTTGGCCATCAGCGATGGGGGATAGCCCAGCTGCTCCGCCAGATAATGTACGAAATGCTGCCGCACCCACTCCTCCGGCGTGAGCGCCACATAGCGCCGGCGCAGAAAATCAAAAATCTGCGGCCGCTCCTGGCTTCCCCTCAACCGCACCTCATACCGCGGCAAGTTCAATGCAGTCAGTTCCATTTCGCCTGAAGATAAAATATAGTACCAATTTCTATTCAGAAGATGCTGTGGCAATCTTCTATTTTTCAGTTGCAAAGATAGCATTTTTAACTGAACAAACAACGAGACCACAATAGAGATTACAATCATAGAGCCCACAAAGTTTATAGAGTTTGTACATTTTAACTCCATTACTTTGTGGACTCCAGTTAAAAGGTTATAAGCGTGGTACTATAGAAAGGGCGTAACGTGATATACTATGTTTCTATTGGGGGATTTCAACCATATAGGCTCATTAGCATTTGGTAATTTTCAATGAACTTATTGAAACTAATTTTCCTGTAGAAATTCTCTTATTTTCTTTGTTGGGATACCATAATTAAAGCCTTGTGTTATATCAATGCCAGCAAAGTTGACCGCAACTAATTCGCCCCTTTCATTAACGACAGGACTACCACTGGAACCATGTTGCGAAGGAATGCTATACAGAATCTTTGTTCCATCATCTTTTTGTGAGACATTACCAGAATAAATTTGTGCACGAATGCCTTGCGTTGTTTTTGCAACATCAAATCCGAGATTGAAACCGATCATAAATAGTTTTTCATCCAGTGATAGAGGCTCATCACTTTCGCGCAAACGGAAAATATATTTACCTTCAGGAGTAGTTTCGTCATCCAATTGAATAAGCGCTAAATCTACATCTGAATCTTCTGATACCGCAAGAACAGAACAAGGTACAAAATCCTCATATTTCACTACATGGGTATCATTATAAGCTATTCCTACATTACAGTGAGTATTGAATTCAGCATCGTTCATATCCATATCATCAATGTGATCTAGATAGTCCGAAGCTAGTTTGTACTGTTCTGCAATCTCTCCCTGAAGAGTGTTATTTCCTGCGTTTTCATAGAAAGCATATTCAAGTTTTTTCATTTCTTCTTTCCAGTAATCTTTTATAACCTGCTTAAATCTCTTAAGGAATGATTTTATAATTTCCTCATCAATAGAAGGCTGTGCAACATGGCGATTTGTCATGATAGTACCATTATCGGAAATAAAAAAACCAGTGCCTGTACATCCAGCACAATTCTCTTTCACTTCATCTTCCTCAGAAGTGAATCCTTCTATATTTCCCTCATCGTCAAAACCTGTAAAGTAAAACACAGAACCATCAGGGAGTGTCATGGAATAGTAGAAGAAATTTAGTATGAAGACTACACCTGATGAAGACTTACTATATATTTCTTCTGAGTTCATTGTCCGTTGGCAAGAACTCAGAAGAAATACAACACTCAGCAATAAAAGAATGTAATTGCTTTTCTTTTTATGCATTTCGTAAAATAAATTTTAGATATAGATGTTTAGACCTATCTGCTTAATTTTGAGAAAAGTTCTTTAGAAATCCCAAGCACTGGTATCTGTTGAATTAAAGCTTTCGCTAGATAGTTCCGCAAGTAATTTTGAAGTTGTCGTGCTTACAACTTCTGTCTTTTCAAGATCAAGACCAGTTAATTTAGATATATCTGCTTTTGCGTCAACAGGTAATCCTTCATCGGTGAAGTTCTTACAATAAGCATCAAACATTTTTTTCTGTTCTTTAAGTGACTTTTTCATAGCCTGAGCATACGCAATATCTTCAGCACTGTATATAGCCCCTGCGGCACCTCCAGCCACTCCGCCCTTGATAGCATCTTTTTTATTACCGCCTGAGAGTAGAGCAGTTCCAGCACCAATAGCTGCCCCAACTCCAACCTTCCCAATCACTTTTGTAACAGCTTTGTTAACAGCAGCGATTTGAGCTTTTACAGATTCTGTACTACGTTTATTTCCAAATTGGTCCACTAAAAAAACGCGATATCTTACAGTTCCATCAGCATTAAGAATTGTCTGATTATTATCATCTTTTTCTTCTAATACTTGCTGACTAAATACAGGTATTTTGTCCCATGCGATTGCTTGTTTAGTCGTAGTATCCACTTGATCTAAGGTATTTGCTGCATTTTCTACCTGTTTTGTAGCATTTTCCGTCTTCTGCAATAGTTTTCCTGCTTTGTTTAACCACTTTTGAGCCGAAACGTTTACAATTCCTACATGCAAGAATAAAATTACTGTGAATAAAATTTTGGTTTTCATACTTTTAGTTTTTTAATTGTTATTTACTTTTTCGATATAATTTAACTCTATATTGAGGGCGTATAAACCGATTTTCTGCTTCCTGTTCTATCTTACTGAAATTGACATATCCTATAGATATTTTACCATTATATCCAACAGGCAAGAATATGAATCCATTGGGTAAGTGTTTACGATCAAGTTGCAAATCTGCCTCCCCATTTCTATTTGTCACTCCAATGCGTTGCACAGAAGGATGAACTTTTACAAATGCTCGCAACTTTCGTTCGTTCTCATAGTCTTTTATATTGGGTTGCACTCCATCGTAACACCCCCATACTTCCACACTTTCAAGCCGCCCTCCTTCGAAGAAACCACTGGCATCACTTTCCCAACTTACTACTGTAAAGAATATATTGTAAGGTTGGTCTTCAATAATCTGCTCAAGTTTGGCAATTCTATCAGAATAAAAGCCTACAGGATTATAGATATTTAGTTTCTGAAGACATTCAAGTGCACCAGCAGCATATTGTACAACCTCTGCTTGTTTTCCAGTTCCACTTTCTTTTATCTTTTTCATTTTTGAAAGGAAGAGCATCGTATTTTCTTCAAATTGGATGCAAACATCACACTGACGAATACTTTCCTGAATTGTTGGGCGTAGATCTGAGGGAAGTTCTTTTGCTTCAAGAGCATGCATGAATTCTATTTTTGCTCCAGAATATTCACGTAAAGAGAAAAGTCTGCCACCTTCTTTCATGAGTCCAATATATTCTTTTTCAAAATTTTTGTCTCGCCCTGTTGACATGACAAATACTCCATAACGGAATTTTTGATTGGCTTGGATGTCAGAAAAATTTATAGGTATCACATTTGAACCTTTAGAGTAAATAGAAATATTTGTGACATCTGCTAAATGCTTTTCTGCTTTGTTTTTTTTATTTTTTATCTGGTTTAATTTATTTTCCTCACTTTGATTAAAATCTTTTTCTTTTTCCCTTTTCTTGTTAAGAGTATCGTATTTTTCAGTAATGTCCTTTACTTGCTGTTTAGCATTCGTAATAATAGAAATTGGGAATGTTAATGTCGTTATAGCAAGACTCTTATCTGTAGGATGCGCTTGTTTTTGGATACTGCCTCCTAAATCGAGAAGAGATTTACAATTGATTTGCATATCAATATCTGCAGGATAAGTTATCTCAATTTTAGCAGACTTCCTATCTCGGGCAATATCATTTGCTTTCGTGAAATTTTCGTACTTCAGGCGTGTTTCAACCTCATCAATTTTATAAGCCAAATACCAATTTTTTTTTAAGGTATGTGTCGTAAAAGAATGCCGCTCAATATCACCTAATTTGCTTATCTCAAGATGTGCTTGATAACATTGATTTGGAGCAATGACTAATTCATATTTATATAGATTATTGCTTCCTCTTCCTTGATTAGTTATTTTATAATTCGCTGCATTTGTAACAGTGATTACTAAATTGTGAGATTGAGAAAAAATTACAACACCAGCTCCTCCGTTAAAATTTCCGATGTTTTCCTCATTCTCTAATCGTATATGTGACATAAAATCAGATTGTCCCCATGTATTTAGAGACAATACAAAAAATAAAAATAAAAGAATCTTTTTCATATCGGTACAATTATAAACTAAAGCCCCCTAGTGACATTAAATCGTTATCAGGTTCCACTTCTAATGGCTGCCAAGTTCGTACATGAATAACAGGTGAACTATCGTCTTCAGGAAATTCCCATAAAAGGAAAAGATAACCCTCGTCACTATAGTGACTACTCTTCCACTTTTGAACTAAACGAACTCCATAAAAAGAGGAATCTACTTTGGATTGTGTAATGGCATTTTCTTCATCAAACTTTTCTCCTTTAAACACGAAGTTATAATCAAAATCAACTTTTATATATTTATCTTGATTAAACGCCTTCTTTAAATTAGAAATATATTCTTCTTTGTTTTGACGATTAAACTTCACTTTCGCTACCATTCGGCTCTGGTCTCCTTCTGTTTTTACATATACAACATTACCTGTAATAATAAGCGCATCATCACTAAAAAATGCTTCTATGGTTTTTATGTCTTTTTGGACATAGGCAGTACGAAAGCGTTCCACGTATTTTTTTATCAACTCACGTTGCTGTATGTCAACAACGGAACCACGATGTTCCAAGCTTTCGCCACGTTGAGTAAATGCACCAATGCGAACATCTGTTATACTTCCGCTTTTATCAAACTCAACAACTGCTTCTTGATAATCACCAAGTGCGAAAGTTTTGTCATTTGGAGTTAAAATGATTGGTAAATGAGATACTAACATTGTCCCATTTGAAAAAATCCAACAATGTTCTTCTATGTAATTATCATCTGCATCGCAGTAAAAAGGAGTATTCATCCAAATACGAGCCAAAGCTTTCTGGGCAAAATCATTCAATCCCATGCCATTTGTACGAACTATTTGACCAGCCTTATGTGCCCTATTAATTTCAGTAAGTAAAGCTGAGAGGTTTTTCTCGGCGCGTATAACAGAAGTCGTTTTTGTTACTCCTTTATCAAGTAGCAATTCAACTTCAATAGCTTTTATATGCTGCAATCCTGCTGACATAATGAGCAAAAGAATGCTAATTTTTTTCAGAAATAAGTTTTTCATTTGTTCTATTTTATTTTATTCTAGTTTAAATCCTATTGCCCCACAACCTGGATAATTAACTTCAGAATCCGATTCATTGGAGCTAACATTCGTACGATTACTTCCTGGCGAAAGGATAGCCAGTATTTTGCCTTGCTTATTGTAAATAACAAGATAGTATTGTTCAACATCATCAAGATTTGCATACCGATTCACTCCCTTAACAAGTTTTTCATCTTGAAATTTAAGAAGTCTTGTCATAAAAATTTTATATTCGGTAAGCGGGAGTAATGTTTTTATTACCATAGGCAAATCTAGTACGATAGTATTCTTTTGTCCTTGTTCCGTCTTGGATTTACTTCCGTCGTGAGTATTATCAGATGACCTTGCCGTTTTTAATGAAACAACATCACCTTTATTTACATAAATAAAACACCGATACATATTTCCTCTTGGAAGTGAGTATTCTTCCCAAATATGTTGCAAGGAATTAATAACAATATTTCTTCTTTCGTTTTGATATTGTTGTTTAATCCAATTATCTATTTCTTCTTTTAAGCGTGCCGTTGCTATTTCTTTAGCATCGGTAGTCGTAGATGCTGTAGCATCAGCATATAAATAATTAGAATTGCGTTTAATTTCAGCAATACTCTTTTTTATGTCTTCTTGCTTTTGGGCAAAAACAGAAACTTGGGTAAATGTAATGATAATAACAATGACAATCTTTATGTATTTCATTGGTAAAG
>CAJOIX010000023.1 GCA_905234815.1 uncultured Prevotella sp.
AAAAGAGCAGACCCATTGGCGGTCTGCTCTTTTCATTTTGAGAATTTTATTTGTACATTTTCCTATAGAGCTTGACGGCCAGAGGGGCGATGGCTCTGGGTAGGAGGCGGGCGAGGGGTTGCCCGTGGCGGATGCGCTCGCGGATGGCCGTGGATGAAATGTTGCTGAGGCGGACGGGCAGGAGTGTGACGCCGGCGGGGAGAAATTCCGGGGCAATGGGGTGGCCTTTGCGCGGATAGATGATGACGGGGTGATGGTGGAGAATCTCGTCGTGATTGCGCCAGCGGTGCCATGCGGCCCAGTTGTCGGCGCCAATGAGCAGCGAGAGCTGGTGTTGCGGATAGTCTTTGCGCAGCTGGCAGAGTGTGTGCCAGGTGTAGGTGGGGCGGGGCAGGTGGAATTCGTAGTCGCTCACCGCGATGTGGTCCATTCCACGCGTGGCTTCGCGGGCCAGCATGAGCCGGTCGGCATCGGGCAGTAGGTCGGTGTTGGTCTCTTTGAAGGGATTCATCGGCGTGACCATGAGCCACACCTCATCTACCAGTCCGTGCCCGACGGCTGCGCAGGCAATGCGCAGGTGGCCGTAGTGGATGGGGTTGAAAGAGCCGCCAAAGATGCCGATTCTGGACATTTCAGATTAGATTTTCTATCTGATTGAATATCAGGGGGTTATATATTGAGTTTCAGAAGCTATGCTTTTGCCTTCTAAAAGCATAGCTTTTGCCCACCAAAAGGATAGCTTTTGGAGCCCGAAAGCATAGCTTTTGAAAAAGCGGGGCTAAACGTTTATTTTCCGAGGAATGATTTTACGAGTTTGAGGGTGTTCTGTTTGGCCTCTTCGAGATTGTCGTTTACCACGATTTTGTCGAACTTTGGCGCGAATGAGAGCTCGTACTCAGCCTTGGCCAGTCGATCTTCTATTACTTCGGGTGCATCCGTTGCGCGTCCGACGAGCCGGCGCCGGAGCTCCTCAACCGAGGGCGGCTGGATGAAGATGGAGAGGGCTTCCTGGCCGTAGTGTTCCTTGATGGAGCAGCCGCCTTTCACATCTACGTCGAACACCACGTTTTGTCCTGCTTCGCGCTGGCGTTCCACCTGTTCGATGAGGGTGCCGTAGAATCGGCCGGCATATACTTCTTCGTATTCGAGGAAGTCGCCGTTGTCAATGCGCTGGCGGAATTCTTCGGCTGTGAGGAAGAAGTATTCCACGCCATGCTGTTCCGTGCCGCGCGGCGGACGCGAGGTGCAGGAAATGCTGAAGGCCAGCTGCAGTTCGGGATGTTCCTGCATCAGCCAGTTTACAATGGTGCTTTTGCCCGAGCCTGATGGCGCGGAGAAGATAATGAGTTTACCTTTCATTCAAGAATTAAAAAAATGTAAGGATTAAGATATTTGAAAACAAAAATATGCAGCGACTAAAATTTTTTTTACATCTGAGCGCCTTAGAGCACATTGAGCACTTGCTCTTTGATTTGCTCCAGTTCGTCTTTCATCTTCACCACGAGGTTCTGCATCTCGGCCTGGTTGCTCTTTGAGCCGGTGGTATTGATTTCCCGACCCATCTCTTGGGCAATGAATCCGAGCTTCTTTCCTTGTCCCGGTTCGCCGTGGAGCGTTTCGAGGAAGTAGTTGAGGTGGTTGGTAAGTCGCTGTTTCTCCTCGTTGATGTCGAGTTTCTCGATGTAGTAGATCAGTTCCTGCTCCAAGCGGTTCTGGTTGTATTCGGCCTCGGGAATTTTCTTGAGGTTTTCCAGCAGGCGGCTTTTTATTTTCTCCACGCGGCCAGTCTCGTAGGGCTCAATGTTTTTCAGGTGTTCGGCTATGTGGCTCACACAGAGTTCAAACTTCTTTTGGAGCGCCTCGCCTTCCTGCCGGCGGAAGTTTGTCAGGTCGTCGATGGCCGAGTCGATGGCCGTTTTTGCGGCAGCCCATTCCTCGTCGCCGAGGGGTTCCACTTCGGCTTTGGCGGTCACATCGGGCAGTCGCATCAGCGTTTGTAGCCAGTCTTGCGGTTCGGGAATGCCCAGTTCTGCCACGATGGTGCGCAGCTGCTGGTGGTACACGCCGAGCAGGTCCTTGTTGATATGTGCAGCAGCGGTAGAAGCATCCTGCTCAATCCATAGGGAGAAATCGACCTTGCCGCGCACCAGTGCGCCTTGAAGCATCTGGCGAATCTCCATTTCGCGGTCGCGAAAGAGTGGCGCAATGCGTGTAGAGAGGTCGAAGGCCTTGCTGTTGAGCGACTTCACCTCTACGTGTATTTTCTTGTCTTGATATATTACTACGGCCGTTCCGTAGCCCGTCATCGATAAAATCATATTGCGTAAAGTTTAAAATTTTCGCAAAAGTAAGCATTTTGACGGAAAAAATCGTACTTTTGCTGCCGAAAAAAGCGACATGGCAAATATCCTTCATATTGAAACCAGTACGCGCATCTGCTCTGTGGCAGTGAGCCAAGACGGTCTTTGCGTTTTTCATCGCGAAGATTTTGATGGTCCCAACCACGGCGTGGTGCTCGGCGTGTATATTGACGAGGCGCTGTCCTATGCAGACAGTCGCGGCCTGCTGCTCGATGCCGTGGCCGTGAGCCAAGGGCCTGGCTCCTATACCGGTCTGCGCATAGGAGTGTCGATGGCCAAAGGTGTGTGTTACGCCCGTGGGCTGAAGCTCATCAGTGTGCCCACACTCGAACTGCTGTGCGTGCCGGTGTTGCTGCGCCATGACGACCTGAGCGACGACAGCCTGCTCTGTCCGATGCTCGACGCCCGCCGCATGGAGGTCTATGCGCAACTGTTCGACCGCTGCCTGCAGACCGTTCGACCCATTCAGGCCGACATTGTTGACCAAGACACCTATGCCGAGTGGCTCAAAGAGCATCCTGTTTATTTCTTTGGCAACGGCGCAGCGAAGTGTCGCGAAACCATTCAGCACCCTCAAGCCCACTTCATCGAGAGCATAGAGCCGCTGGCCAAGTATATGCTGCCGCTGGCCGACAAGCGCTATTTGGAAGGAAAGTTTGAGGATGTGGCCTATTTCGAGCCCTTCTACCTGAAAGACTTCGTGGCCAAAGCCCCCAAGAAACTTCTTTAAGAAAAATCTTTTCACTATGGATATACAAGGACTGGACTACAACACCCAGCGCACCTCTCTCCACTTGCCCGAATATGGGCGGGAGATACAGCAGATGGTGGAGCAGTGCAAACAGCTGCCCAACCGCGAAGACCGCCAGCGCATGGCCGAAGAAATCGTGGCCGTCATGGGCCGGCTCGTGCCGCAAAAGCGCAAGGCCGCCGAATATCAGCAAAAACTTTGGGACCATCTGGCCATGATCAGCCAGTTTGAACTAGACATAGACTGGCCCTTCGACATACAGCAGGTGCAGCAGCAGATTGCGGGTCCGCAGACAGTGCCTTACAGTAATGGGGGCAATGCCGTGCGCCACTACGGAAAAATACTCGTGGAGACCATTGAGAAACTGAAAGAAATGCCTGCCGGCGATGAGCGCGACGAACTGGTTCGGCTCGTTGCCAACCAGATGAAACGCGACCTCTACACCTTCGGCCATGGACCTGCCAGCAACGAGCGGGTGGCCAACGATTTGGCGCAGATGACCGACGGAGCCGTACAGCTCGACCTTTCCACGTTTAAGTTTGAACCCATCGAAATAGCAGCCCCAGTCAAGGCCAAGAAAAAGCGTAAGTAATATGGAATCATTTCTCATAGAAGGCGGCCATATGCTGAAAGGTGAAATCACCCCGCAAGGCGCCAAAAACGAAGCCCTGCAGGTGATTTCGGCCACACTGCTCACAACGGAGCCGGTGCGCATCAGCAATGTGCCGGAAATACTCGATGTGAAAAACCTCATCCTCCTGTTGAAAGACATGGGCGTGAAGGTGACTCACAATGCGCCCAGCGTTTACACCTTCCAGGCCGATGCGCTCAACTTGGAATACCTCCGCAGCGAGACTTTCATCAAGCAGTGCGCCGCCCTTCGTGGCTCGGTGCTCACCATGGGCCCCCTGCTGGGACGGTTCGGCCGTGCTTCGGTATCGAAACCTGGTGGCGACAAGATAGGACGGCGCCGGCTCGACACCCACTTCCTCGGGTTTAAGCAGCTGGGTGCAAAACTCGTTCACAATGAAGAGACAAACCTCTACCATATAGAAGCCCGACAGTTGAAAGGCTGCCGGATGATACTCGACGAGGCTTCTGTCACCGGTACGGCCAATATCATCATGGCCGCAGTGCTCGCCAAAGGCACCACCACCATCTACAACGCCGCCTGCGAACCCTACATTCAGCAGCTCTGCAAACTGCTCAACCGCATGGGAGCACGCATCTCGGGCATCGCGTCCAATCTGCTGACCATCGAAGGCGTGAAAGAACTGCATGGCGCCGAGCATACACTTCTGCCCGACATGATTGAGGTGGGCTCGTTCATCGGCATGGCAGCCATGGTGGGCGATGGCATCACCATCAAGAATGTGTCGATACCCGATTTGGGCATTATACCCGACGCTTTCCGTCGGCTGGGCATTAAAATCCGCCAGAAGGGCGACGATTTGTTCATTCCGCGTCAGCCGCACTATGCTGTGGAGTCGTTCATTGACGGTACTATCATGACGCTGGCCGACGCTCCCTGGCCTGGACTCACCCCCGACCTTATCTCCATCCTGCTCGTTGTGGCTACGCAAGCCCGTGGCAGTGTGCTGCTCCATCAGAAAATGTTTGAGAGCCGTCTCTTCTTCGTTGACAAACTTATCGACATGGGCGCACAAGTCATTCTCTGCGACCCGCACCGCGCCGTTGTGGTTGGTCACGACCGGAAAATCCGTCTGCGTGCCGGCCGCATGACAAGTCCCGACATCCGTGCAGGTATCGCGCTGCTCTTGGCAGCCCTCAGTGCTCAGGGCACAAGCCGGATTGCCAACATCGCGCAGATTGACCGCGGCTATGAGCATATTGAACAGCGCCTGAACGCTTTGGGCGCAAATATCCGTCGAGTGAATGATTAAGCGCGAGGATGTCTATAAGATTGGTCGGTTGGGCAAATCCCACGGAGTGAAAGGCGAACTGCAGTTTGCCTTCGACGATGATGTGTTCGACCGCACGGAAGCCGATCATCTCGTGCTCGACATCGACGGCATACTCGTACCATTCTTTTTCGAGGAGTATCGATTCAAAAGCGACGATGTGGCATTGGTGAAATTTGAAGGCATCGACACTGGCGAACAGGCCCAAGCGCTGACCAATGTGGATGTGTATTTCGAGCGCCAGGCAGCCCACGATGCGAGCGGAGAACTCTCTTTGGCGCAAATCATCGGCTTCTCGGTGTATAGCCATGATGCACAGGAACCCTTAGGATTGCTGGAGGCTGTGGACGACAGCACGGAAAACATTCTCTTCGTGGTGAAAAAGGCAGACGGCGAGACCCTGCTGCTGCCCTGCAATGAAGATTTTATTGATATGATTGACCCTCAGCAGCGGCGCATTGTGATGTCGCTGCCCGAAGGATTGCTCGATTTATAGATATGAAAAAACAACAAATCTGCATACTCGGTTCAACCGGTTCAATAGGCACTCAGGCCCTCGACATTGTTGAACGATACCCCGATCGCTACGAGGTGTACTGCCTCACGGCCAACAATCAGGTACAACTGCTGGCCCAGCAGGCCAAGAAATTTCATCCAGCCGCTGTGGTTATTGCCAACGACGCACACTACGAGGCCTTGCAGGCACTCCTCAGCGACGAACCCGACATTAAAGTCTATGCCGGCAGCGATGCCCTGTGCCAGATTGTTCAGGCTGAACCCATTGACATGGTGCTCACGGCCATGGTCGGTTTCGCTGGCCTGCAGCCAACCATCAGTGCCATCAAGGCCCGTAAGAAGATCTGTCTGGCCAACAAGGAAACGCTCGTTGTGGCCGGCGAACTGATTTGTCAGCTGGCGCAGGAGTACCGCGTACCCATCCTGCCAGTCGATTCCGAACACTCCGCTATCTTCCAGTCCATCGTGGGCGAGGGCGATAACGCCATAGAAAAAATCCTGCTCACGGCCTCTGGCGGTCCCTTCCGTCTGTTCAGTCGCGAACAGATGCAGACTGTGAAAGCCGCCGATGCCCTGAAACATCCCACATGGGAGATGGGCGCGAAGATTACCATCGATTCCGCCACGATGATGAACAAGGGCTTCGAGGTGATTGAGGCCAAGTGGCTCTTCGGTGTTCCAGCCGAAAAAATTCAGGTGCTGGTACATCCGCAGAGCATAGTCCATTCGGCCGTGCAGTTTGCCGATGGAGCCGTCAAGGCGCAACTGGGCATCCCCGATATGCATCTGCCTATCCAGTACGCGTTCACCTATCCCGACCGCCTGCCGCTGGATAAGCCCCGATTGGATCTTTTCCGTCAGCCGCTGGAGTTCTTCGAACCCGACTTGGACAAGTTCCCCTGTCTGCGCTTAGCCTTCGAAGCCATCAACCAGGGAGGCAATATGCCCTGCATACTGAATGCGGCCAACGAAGTGGTGAATCTGGCTTTCCGTCAGGAGCGCTGCTCTTATCCCGACATGGAGCGCATCATCACTGCAACCATGCAGCGTGTGGCGTTCGACAAGAGCCCGTCGCTCGAAACCTATTTGCAGACAGATGCCGAGGCGCGGCGCGTCGCTCAGGAAATGATAAACTAAGCAAAAAAACATAAATCTTCAAAATCGACAATTAACATCATGGAGATATTTCTAATCAGACTGCTTCAATTCGTATTGGCCATCTCGCTGCTCGTGCTGCTCCACGAGGGAGGACACTTCTTCTTCTCCAAACTCTTCGGAGTACGCGTAGAGAAATTCTATCTCTTTTTTGATCCCTGGTTCCATCTTTTCGAATGGAAACCCAAGAATAGCGACACAGCCTATGGTATCGGTTGGCTCCCGCTGGGCGGCTACTGTAAGATAGCAGGCATGATCGACGAGTCGTTAGACACCGAGCAGATGAAACAACCCGTGCAGCCGTGGGAGTTCCGCGCCAAGCCGGCGTGGCAGCGATTGTTCATCATGATTGGCGGCGTGCTCGTTAATTTCTTGCTCGCGCTGTTTATATATAGCATGGTGCTTTTCACCTGGGGCGAGCAGTACATCGCTTCCGGAGATATGACCTACGGCATGAAGTTCAACCAAGACGCCAAGGAGCTGGGCTTCCAGGATGGCGATATCCTCTTGGCCACCGATCGCGGACCGCTGAAAACCTTCGGCGCCGATATGTACCGCGACCTCTCGAAAGCGAAAATGGTACGCATCAAGCGCAACGGCGTAGAGCAGGACATACAACTCTCGGGCCAACTCAACTATCTGGAAATGCTCAAAAGCGATCCCCAGTTCGTGCGCCCGTTCTTGCCGGCCGAGGTGGGCATGGTGATGGAAGGTTCCAAGGCTGAGCGCGTCGGACTGAAAACAGGCGACCGGCTCTTGGCCGTGAACGGCAAAAAGGTTGGCTCCTACAACGATTTCCTCTACGAGATGGGCGTGCTCGCCGATCGGTTCAGCGCTGCCGAAACAGCTGCCGACAAGATGGCCGTTCGAAAAGTTTCGCTGCAATACTATCGCCCCTCAACCCGTCAGTGCTTCACGGCTACAACGCGTCTCGGCGAAGACATGAAATATGGATTCGCCTCGCTCGCTCTGAACGATATTTATAAAGTAACAACTGTCAACTACAGTTTCTTCGCCAGTTTCCCCGCAGGCATAAGCTACGGCTGGAATGTGCTCAAGGGCTACGTGGGCGACTTGAAATACGTCTTCACCAGCGAAGGTGCAAAGTCGCTCGGAGGTTTTGGAGCCATCGGCTCGCTCTTCCCGCCCACTTGGGACTGGTACGCCTTCTGGATGATGACCGCCTTCCTGAGCATCATCCTCGCCTTCATGAACATCCTGCCCATACCCGCACTTGACGGCGGGCACGTGCTCTTCCTCCTCTATGAGATGATTTTCCGCCGACAACCCAGCGAGAAATTTCTCGTATGGGCTGAATACATCGGCTTCGGAGCGCTGATAGTCCTCATGCTTGTGGCCAATCTCAACGACGTGCTCCGCTGGCTCGGATATATGTAATCGTTATATCGCAGACAATCAGTCGGTTAGAAATCGTAAAGCAAAAGCTATCCTTTTGGGCTTCAAAAGGATAGCTTTTGTCGTTTAAAAGCATAGCTTTCGGAAGCCAAAAGCATAGCTTTTAGAAAACCATTCTCAACGTTAAACTCTCAACTATGAAAAAGCCCCCTCCTACTCCCCCTCAAGGGGAGAGCTTCCCAGCGTGGTGGAAATAATGCTTAACTTTCTAAACTTCTTAACTCCGTAAGGGCGGATCAGTCTATCCGCCCGAACTCTCCACTCTCTGGTTGAAATATCTCAGCGCTTTCAGCGAGAACTATAAATTCATATAATTTGGGTGAAAGAAAATTATCATTTGTTCTAATTTGTTTCTTTTTGATTTATGTTATATATTTGTCGCATAAAATACTAATCCCCAAATGTTATGAAGACGATTAAAATTTTTGTCGCTGGCGCCAAGATGCTGGTGGAAGAGCGCAAACTATTGCGGGAAATGGCGCACGATTTGAACAAGAGTTACATGAAGAGTAACTTGAGTATTAGTGTGGAAACTTATGAAAGTATGGAGGATTCTCAAGCAGTATATGATGCATATATTGAGAATGAAGCCGATTTATTTATTCTGCTCATAAAAGATCACTTGGGCGACATTACAAAACAAGAATTCTTAAAGGCATCTGCCATGCTGCACAAAGAGAAGCATCCTGAGATTCTTGTGTTTGTCCATTCGTCTATGGAAAATTCAGAGAATGTTTCAAAGAAGGCAGAGTTGGAACAACTGATGAGCGAACAATTGGGCGAACGATACTGGACCAGCTATACCAATCTTGAAGGTCTGAAATATGAGTTCCATAAACGTCTGGATCGTTTTGTGGAAAAGCGAAGTAAATCATGGCTCTCAAGAATTAAAATCCCTGTCCTTATAACCTCACTTGTGCTGCTTGGAAGTGTGGCAACTTATCTACATTTTCATAAACCCAGCACTCTGCTCTTTGTTGGCGGTGGGTCTGTGTGTGATTACATAAAAGAATATTATGGAGAAGATATTGCTCCAGATTCTTTGCCCAATTCTATATATTTACATACACCTTCACAAAATGCATATTCTGTAATTGCAAATACAGGAAACAATAATCATTCTAAAATCAACTTCTTTCCCATCGTATTGTCTGCTCAGAAAGCTACTACACAAGATTTTCGCAAAGAGCGAGATCCAGAAACTTTCCTCCGGCATAAATGCATTGTAGAATTTTGTATAGGCAGTGATACGCTTATGGCTTATTTTTTGAACTATAAAGCCAAAACTATTGGATGTGACACATTGGAATTTTATGCAAAAAAGAACGGAAAAGACAAATTAAAGACTAAGCAAACAAAGATTATAGATGTAATCACAAAGGAGGAATTGGCATTATGCTTAGATAAATTTCTCCCAAATAATCAAGAAGGTTTGTATCTTACAACTCAAACAAGTGGTACGCGCATGGCTTACAAATCTTTTTTGAAAAGATTAAAAGAGGTTGATGAGGATAAAGTAAAGTCTTTTACGCAAGAACAGGCCATTTCAGATACATTGACATCGCCATGCTTACTTTTGGGAAGTTATGTGTTCTTCCCTCATCAACTTAATGAAACAAGTGATGTTCAATACTGTTTTATCGCAGACTCAAGTGGAGATTATTATAAAAAGCCAACTTATCTTTATTTTGAAGCCTTCGCGATACAGAAAAATAACGTCGTAAAATACAAAATACCCAATGAAGTCCAGAATTATCTTGCTAAATTAGTCTCAAGAACGAACAATGAGGAGGTTAAAAAACAATGGGATTATCTTGTTGATGAAAATTGGGAATTGTCAAAGCAAAGTTTGAAAAAAAAGGAGGTTATTGTCTCACTTGAAGAAATCGCCAAGGATAAGAAGGACAGTAAAAAGTAATCTCAATCTTTCTTGCTTTTCTTCTTTCTTATACATTCACTTTCGCTCAGTTGCAGCGGGCAGGGGATTCTTGTGAGAAAATAAAATTTAGGGAAGATGAATGATTTAATTGAACTCATCACATTCATATTAAGTAATTGGCTATTACCATCAGTGTTAGCCTTGTTGCTGGCTGCTTATTTAGTAGTCCAACATATATGCATCTGGTGGAAGACCCATCAACAAGCAATACAGCCGACAGCAGCCAAGCGGCATGTACAGTTATTCCTGTTGCTTAAACTCATGTTTTTCATATGGAGCATTGGTTGGGTGTGCTATACCTGCGCGCTCTGGTATGGCAAAGATGGGCAGCACCAACAGATAGACTCTACGCCATTAGAACTCTTGTTGCGTTCAGCCATCTGCTCGGCAAATCTGTTTTTCGCTAATATTGACAGCAATGTATTCGACAATATCGTAGGGGAGGCATGGTTACGTGGTGTACTTTCTGGTTGCGCTTTCTTAGCAGTGCTTACCACTGTGGCGTTGTTTATTTCGCTAATCTATTCTCGCGTGCGGGCCTATTGTCAATTGTATTTGAAAAAAATCAATAACGGGAATAACCACCTTTATGTGTTCTTTTCAACGAGCGAGAAGAGTTTACTGCTGGCCAGCGATGTGCTTGGCGCTAAGGGTGACAAACAGGCAACGGTGGTGTTTGTAGAGTGTAACACCACATCTGCTGTTGATCGTAATCATGATGTGATTTCGCCTTGGCAGCGATTCTCACAACTCTTTGTCTATCCTCGTGCGGATGAGAGTAAATTCCCAAAGAGTGAACGGGTGCTTAACACTGTGGCCGATTGTCACATTCATCAACTCGAATATGGTACGACCAATGTGTGGGAGAGTGCAGGATTGAATCGTCTGAAGCAACTCATTGGCAAGTTGAACAAAGCGAAGGATGCAGACGATTCACGCATTAATCTTTTCTTTTTAGATGACTGCGCAGAAGAAAATCTCTGTGCAGCTCGTTTGATGGCGAGCGATGAGACGCTGAGGTCTATAAAGGTAGAAACGCACATATTCTGTTCTGCGCAGCTAAATCCGCTCTCTGCAGCCATTGAGCATATAAAGACAAAACCTCAGCATGTTCATGTGCATATACTTGACGTGGCACGGCTGAGCATAGAGACTCTAAAAAGAAATGTGGAGAACCAGCCTATTAGTTTTGTGGATATAGACACAACTGAAAGTAACATAGGTCAGGTGAAATCTAAATTCACCAGTCTGATTGTTGGTTTCGGTTCCACGGGTCAGTATGCAGCGGATATGCTTTACGAGTATGGAGCCTTTGTTGATGCAGGAAGCACAGAGAAGAAAACTCATCGGAGCCCATTTCAATGCATCGTGGTGGATAAAGATATAGCAAACTTGAAAGGTTCATATCTTGTCAATCGCCCTGCCATTGAGCAACAGCCAGAACCTCTTATTGCTTTCCATGAATATGATTGCTTAGTAGAAGATTTTTATCATGAAGTTTTGGAGCCTATGGTTGCAGAACTGAACTACGTAGTTGTGGCTATTGGCGATGAGAAGCAAAATATAGCGGTTGCGCTTGATATTCTTGATTTCGTGAAAACGCGGCGCGAAGATATGAATCATTTCCATATCTATATAAGAGCCTTCGGACAGAACGAGACAAAACATCTGGAAAACATCTTGCTGTATCATAATCAGCAACACAAAGCGGAAATTCTTCGTCTCTTCGGGAAAGATGAAGAAATTTTTACCTATGAGTTGATTGTGAGCGAATACTTCCGCAATCAAGGTAAACGTTATTACGACCAATATCGCAAGCTAAAGCTTGACAACAGCTCAGGACAAGACTGGGACGAGCGGCATCATGCTATATGGACGCCTGGACAAACGCCTGCTTGGTACGAGGCTAATGGGCTGCAGCGAAAAGAAATACAAGATCTCAGTAATGCACTCCATGCATCAACAAAGATAGAAATCATTCGTCGATGTGTAGGCGATGTGCAAGCTTTTTCACAACGTGTACTGCAAAAGATGAGACTGGATAATCGCAATTTCTATTTTGATGCGCTCTCTCAACAAGACCGACAACTCATCATTCATCTCGCCATGCTGGAGCACATTCGTTGGAATGCCTCTCACGAAATGCTGGGATATGTAAGCAACATGGATACGTATAAATGTGATGAAAAGACGAAACGGCACCACTGTTTGATCCCATGGGAACAACTCGATGAGATATCTTCTAAGGTTGATTATGGCGGCGAAGACTTCAAACGTTACGATTATGGGGTAGTCATCACTACACTCCAAATGTATCTTGAAGATATCAGACCACAAGCAGAAGGCTAAAATCTCTTTATTTACTACTAATCAGTATGTCAAGACATAAGAATTCTAACATTTAAGATTTGAATATGAAATATCTACGCTCTCGCACAAGCATATTGTTTTCAATGAGAATCTATCTATTAATTAGCTTCACAATTTGTTCGTATTTAAGTCAGGAAGCCGAGGCTCAGACTCAACGGAGTAATGTCTTTCACGAGAAATACAAATTAAAAGAAGTGGTGGTGATGAGTCGGCATAACATCAGGGCTCCACTCTCCACGGATGGTTCTCCTGTGAACAGGGTAACACCTCACAAATGGCACGAGTGGACAGCTAAGGCCGGTGAATTATCATTGCGTGGTGGTGTGATGGAAACTGCTATGGGGCAGTATTTCCGTCAGTGGGTTGTTAGCGAAAAATTGTTGCCTGACAACCACGTGCCAGCTGACGATGAGGTGTACTTCTACACCAATTCGTTGCAACGAACATTTGCCACAGGAAAGTATTTCTCTGCTGGATTCTTGCCGTACGCGAATGTGACTATTCATCGACGTTACAACGAAAGTAAGATGGATCCCGTGTTCACACCACAGTTCACAAAAATGAATCCCAAATACAAGGCTGCTGTTCAGCAGCAGATGAATGCTATGGGCGGGAAAGATGATTTTAAGGCATTAATGCAGCAGATGGAGCCTCAATTGCAGTTGATGGCTACAGTAATAGACATGAATTCCTCGCCTGCTTGCTTATTAGGTGATACCTGCAAATTATTTTATGATGATACGACTATTAAAATAGAAAAGGGTGATGAACCGCGTATGCGAGGAGGATATACTTTGGCAAATAGTGTGGCTGATGCGTTGATTCTTCAATACTATGAGAAGGATGACTCCGTGGCTGCAGCTTTCGGCTTTAACCTCACGCCCGAGCAGTGGCATCAAATAGGGGCCGTGAAAGCGGTCTATGATAACTTACTTTTCACTGCGCCCGTGGCAGCAGTAAATCTTGCTTATCCTCTTGTGAAGCTCATTAAAGATGAACTGACCAATAGTAATCGCAAGTTTACGTTTCTTTGTGGACATGATTCGAATCTGGCTTCTCTACGTGCTGCGCTGAATATGCAGATTGATCCAGTAGTCGATTCTCCTGAAAATAACACTCCGATTGGTTCCAAATACGTTTTTGAGAAATGGACAGATGGGAAAAATGATTATGTGGCTGTCAATCTGGTGTATCCAAGAGCCAGCCAATTGCGAGAGAAAACAGAACTTTCGATAAATACTCCTCCAATGATATTACCCATTTGTTTTTCTGGTTTGAAGACCAATGAAGATGGCTTGTATCCATTGGAGGTATTGATAGCACATTTTCAGAATGTGATGAAAGCTTACGATGAGATTGAAGATGTAGAATAAAGCAATAAATGACACGATATGAAAAGAGTATTAATCATCGGTTCCCACCCCATTCGGGATGATTTACAGCGACAATATGAAGCACAGTTGTGGCTCACGAAAGAGATTTCGTGCTCGGAGGCGAAGGCTAATGTTAAAGCAATTAGTGAGTTTGACGAGTATGTGTTGTTATCTGATTTCAATGCTATAGAAAAAGTAGCAGCCGATACGGAGATGATAGGACTTCTTGATGCGTTAGCAAAACAGCGCAAAGAAGCTGGACAGACGAATCGTGTGCTGTGCCATATGTTACTGCAAACATCCATTCGCCAAAAGCTTATCAAACATAATTTTACGGAAGAGGTGCGCCAGATGTTTGAAGTTAACACATTCTCAATGAATGATCTCTGGGCTCGAAAGATACAATTTGATTACGAATCAATCGATGTAGATACCAATCGGCGCGTAAGAGTAGTGGTATTTGGTCGTAGCGATATGGCGGAGGCTGTAATGACGGCTGCTGCTCAAGCCTGCCACTTTCCCAACTATGTGCGTAATTCTGAACTCCGCACGCGCATCACTTGGGTGGTGGATAATATTGAAGCTGAAAGTGCTCGCTTTATTAGTTTGAACAATGAATTGTTTGAGCAGAGTTATTATCGTGTGATTGACCCATCGCTCCAGAATCCTATCTTACAGGCTCACTATCCGCAGTATCATGGTCAGCGAAAAGATTTCGTTGATGTAGAGTGGGAATTTGTTAAAGGCGATAGTTATTCTCCAACTGTGATAGCCCAACTCAAGACTTGGACTCAAAACAGAGACGAATTGCTCACTATTGTCTTTGCTGATAGCCAAAACAACGTTAATTTAGAGGGGGCTCATAGTCTGCCGCATATGGTTTATGAAAAGAAAATACCAGTTTGGGTATATGCTCCCGATCCAACATTCTTCAAAGGAGTGGTATTCTCACCTAAGTACAGCAGTTTGCACCCCTTTGGGAATGTGGCGTCTGGCTACGATATCACAATACCTGAAGTAAAAATGGGGAAGGTCGTGAATTTCATCTACTGCCTTTGCCATGAGGAAAATGACTCGGAAGCGCATCCTTTTACCAATCTCTCTTCCGTTATATATGCTACGGGAATTGATCACAAACGTGCAGAACAGTTGTGGAAAGAACTCGCAAACGACAAACGCGAGTCAAATCTCTCCAATGCACGCTCCATACCCGTAAAACTCCGTTCTTTGGGAATTACAGATGGCGAGATTGAACTCTCGCAAGCAGAGATAGAACTGATGGCCCAAGTGGAGCACAACCGCTGGAGTGTGGAACAATTGTTGTTGGATTACCGACCTTGTACAGACGAAGAATTGCGTAGCGTGGCCCGGGATGGCAAAGAAAAGGTACGGCTGAAGAAGGAATTTAAAGTTCATACAGATCTCTGTGCATTCAGCGAGTTACAGCCAGACGATAAAGGTAAGCCTGCAGAACTCTACGATCTCTATCTTTGTGCAGCATTGCCCATAATACTAAAGGAAATTGAGACCCCCAACATGGATGCAATAGCTCGATAAATACCTACAATAGTGCATCTAAAAGAAATTATTTCTCCAACAGAGCGTAGTTACTTGCTCATTCGCGGTAACAATGACTATCACCACGACGGCGATCAGATTCCGCTGTCGCAAAGTGTACTACGCATTGGAGAGAGTTCCAATAGCGATATCCGTATAGAGCCTATAGGCGGTCAGCCATATGCGTTGATTATTCGCCAGCCAGAAGGTACGAAGCGATGGGTGGCCATCCGAACGAGTAGGAGAGGTGTATCCTTACCCTCAGGCAATCCGTTAGAGTATATGGACGAATTGCATAGTGGTTCAATGATTAGTATTGAGCAGAGTAACCTCTCCTTGAAATTTTGTCGCAGAAAGGAGTGGTCTCCCATTGTTTGGATACTGCTTGCATTATTGTTTGCCAGTGTGTTCAGTCTTTTCTTGCTGTTGTTCTCTGATTCAAAAACATTAACCAACGAAAAAATCTGGAAAGAATTATCACCTTTAGAATCTTCTATCTATAGACTGGTGGTTGATTCCATTGAGCAGAGTGATAGTACGCGCATTAAGTTGGAGAATCCTATGTGTGGTACGGCTTTCCTTACTAGTAAAGGTTCACTCATTACAGCACGTCATTGCCTCGATAACGACTCTGCCGCATTCGTTCATCTGCAACTAATCAATGCAACTGACACCTTTGATGTTTGGACTTCGGAGGTAGAGATGCAATGGAGTGAGATTGCGGAACAAGATTGGGCAATTATCCAACTGCCCAACCGCAAGGGAAAGATACATCTGGCTCCTGAGAGTTTGCCTATTTCTCCCCAATCCTCCATCTATATTATGGGATATTTAATTAAAAACAACTCTGATAGAATCAGTAAAGACGGTGCTCATGCGGAACTCCAAAATAAGAGTGGGCCGAATGAACAAATCGAGATAGATAAACAACTTGATGAAGGATACTCTGGATCACCAGTATTCATGATGGTTTCGAAGGATGAATTTGTGTGCATAGGAATAGTTAAAGGAGGAGATAATAGAACGTGGATACGTACTTATGCCACACCTATTAATGACCAAACTTTTAAGCGATGAATCATAATAATCAATATCTCCCCGTAGCCTATATGGCTGGATTTTGCACTGAAGAAGCGCTGTGGCAACTTGTTGAACAATTGGCGCAAGTGGTTAGTGAATACGATATTGCCCATGCTCGGCTGCAGATTAATCCCCATTCAGTAATTGTGGATCATACCACATTTCTGATTGATGAAGCGGCACCTCCTGAGCTGGCTTATATCCCTCCGAAAGAAGCCAATGCACTTGTATGGGGAATAGGGGCATTAGTGTATTATCTGTCAATGGGGCGAACTTTATTTGCAGGAAAGGGCGGTCGATATCAAGAACAACACCCATCGAAAGAGATTCCTCCGCTTCGCAACAAGCAACACCAATCGCTCAACGAGTTGGTAAAACGCTGTTTGTCCTATGGAAATCATTCTAATTCCATTACTCTTGAGGAAATTGCAACAATGGCACGAAATTATAATAGTTCAGAACACCCAGAAACTTTCATGACTCAACCCATAGAACCTCTCTCCAACAAAAATACGTTTGAAACCCAATGGTAAAACACATTCTATCTTCTGCAACAATACTTTTTATATTATTGCTACCTGCTCAACCCGCTTTTTCACAGGAAAATTCAATTCTGCGTGAATTGGTTAACCTTACCTTTAAATGGCGAAGTCAAAAGCTAAATGACAGCCATAGGGAAGACGATCTTAAAAAGATCTCACAGCCAGTGGTATTTATGGATGAAATAGTGCACGATAAGAAGCATGAATACCAAGCTGCAGGAATGAAAAACGTATTTCATGTGAAGGCAGCCATCAAAGCAGTTACGGGTAAACCTCTCATCAAGAGCAAAGGACGCGACTACAGCGGAAATCAACCAGGTAAGCATTTCTCTGGCAATGAAGTGTCCATTATTCCTACACGAACTGCACATTATCAAATAGTTGGTCGGAAGGGCTTGCAAGAATTTGCATTTGTGCCTTATTCCAGCACCTGTAATTATGATGTGATGGTTTATCTTGGCAATAAAAGATTACCCATTAGACGTAATGGCGAAGTAAGCATCTGTCGATTCAGGGCTAACGAAAAGGAAATTATCCATATCTATATCATGGTAAAAAAATCCACGTACAAGTACGAAACCTTTGCCTTGTGGAATTATAACGAGCAAAAATGAAACATTTACTCTCACTTCTTTTTCTGTTATTTTTCTCGTGGCCTATAATTCATGCCCAAAGCCTTAAGGAAGTTGTTGAACGAGGAGAATATTGTTATCAGATTGATGATTATTATGGTGTGTTGGGTGCGGCCAATATCCTTGATTCTCTCTTTTTGCGCGATCCACACACGCCTGACGTGGAAGCCTATTATCATAAGTTGATGGGTGATTATCATTATGGTACAGATATAGAATCGTTTTTTTGCGTATCTTCTTCCACCTACGAACATTTAACTCTAAGTAGAATTATCTTTGCACAATGCAAGATGCTTGAAGAAACGGCAGTGGTTGATGAAGAGTTATCTCATTATTTCTATAAGGTAGCGGAATACGATTCTTGTTTAGTTCATTTAGCGCTTGCAGAACCTTATTATTATGAACGGATGTTCGATGCTGATGTGCTCGATTATGAACTGGATCGCTATTATAATCTGTTGAGCCAAAAAGCGATGGCTCTGGTGCGGAAGGCCGTTAGGGACTATCAATATAATGAAAAGCCAGTTGAACCCTCGGTAATTGAGAGTAGCCAACAATGGTTAGATACGGCATTGAGTTATTTTCAGCATAAGAAAAAACACCCTCTCTATGCCGAAACACTGCGCAAAAAAGCCAAAACACTGATGCTTCTTGGTGATGCCACACATCAAGACAATCGCTTGTTGGCACTCCCATATTATCGTAGATTCGTTATGAATCAACTTACACTGGCATCAACTCAGCTATCTTCTCTCTCCGCAGAACAACGAGAACAGCACTGGCTAGAAGATTACCGTTTCCTTGGCGATGCTTTCCGCTTAGGAAATGCTGCCTCTGATATGCTCTATGATTTAACGCTTCGTGGGAAAGGCGCACTACTGGAAATGGAAAGAACGGGAAAAATGCCACACCTCAAGTGGAAAAATATCAGGGATGTACTGAAGAATACAGACTGTGCTATTGAGTTTGTTCAATATCATGGAGCTTTTGACAAAAAACGCATGGGATGTCTCGTTTTAAGAAAAGATTTTAAAACGCCACAATTTATCGATCTCTTTTCGGTTGACTCGTTAGAGGAGATGGAAGTGTCACAATGGTTGACACTTTATGAAGCAATCTATGATACCTCGAAATACAAAGATGCTCTCTACAATTGCGAGTCGCTCAAAACTGCTATCTGGACACCTGAACTAATGAAAGCTATTGGTGATGCTAAGAGGGTATATTTTTCACCTGACGGACTCTTTCATCTTTTGGCTATCGAATATCTTGCGGTTGACAATCAAAAAGATTACTATCGACTTTCTTCTACTCGGCGGCTAACAGAGAAACGAAAAGAAACGAAACTGACAAAGGCTCTTATCGTGGGAGGTATTGATTTTTATAGTGATGTGACTTATCCTTCCAGTAGCGCCAACGATGAATCTGCTTATCAAATACTTAAAAGTGTTGGAGCATACTTCCCCCAATTGCATGCTACCACTACCGAAATCAATGATATTCGCACAATTCGTAATGTGCCTCAAGATCAGTACCTTTTGGATAAAGATGCTACTGATGAGCAGTTTATCGAGAAGGTAAATGAACAAACCTTCAATTTGATACATCTCTCTACACATGGCTATTATCTACATCAACTCTTTTCTAGTACAGATGTGAAGCCTGCTCAACGTGACAATGCCCTCTCAGAGAGTGGTATCGTCTTTGCTGGTGCCAGCAAGAATTTACTTGACGACACCTTCAATCCTCAGTTGCCTGATGGAATTCTTTCGGCACTTGAAATAAAAAAGAGCGTTCCACTTCAAGATACAGAACTGGTGATACTCTCTGCGTGTTCAACCGCTCGTGGACGAATCACTGCAGATGGAGTGTTTGGCCTCCAAAGAGCATTGAAACATCAGGGGGCCAAAGGATTATTGGTGACACTTTGGTCAGTAAGCGATGTGGGAACAGAACAATTGATGGCTGCTTTCTATAGAGCTTTGCAGAAACAATCCAAGAAAGATATCCACGCAGCCTTGAAAGCTGCCCGTGAAGAACTGCGTCTGTACCCACAAATGATAAAGATGTTTAATCCAGAAACACTTACTTTTGATAGAATGTTTGTTTCACTCGATAACCCCTCTTATATAAATCCATTCATACTTATAGATGTATTCTAATTAAATTTATTAAATAATGAAAAGAAATCTAATAGCCTTATTTTTCGTTAGTGCCTGTTGTTTGGGTTATGCTCAATCAGTAGACCAAAATCAACAGGTTAAAGTTCAAAGGAAGTATCAGATTTTTGTTAACAATCTCAATGTTAACGATATTGATCTAATAAAAGAAACCTCACGTGAGATTGAAAAACGTAAATCTTCAGGTGATCGCGCGTTCCTCTCTACTGCGCTAACGGCTTTTTCTTCCTCCTTTACACAGAGGACAGTGGCTGCTACGTCATCGCTTCTGGGGTTAGGCATAAGCTATATTCAGAAAAATCTCAATCAGCGTCAGCAGTGGGAACGTCAGGTGAATCGTGAAAATTATTTCCACAAGGTGCTTTCTGCAGAAACTAAAACCGACGATTTTTATGCTACTCCCTCTACCAAAGATGCTATGGATCCAGAGAATATTCGCTTTGACGGATTCGGTTGTTCTAGTCTTATTGAGATTGATGGACAACCACACAAAGTCTTTCATCTCTCGTGTAAGCTTAAAAGAGATGAAGAAGGTATTAATCATATTGTGAATCATTCAAAATTTCTTGTTGAAGTGGATAGTTTTTATATTTATCCTGCTTATTGCAATTTGCCCAACGATTCTTCAACAACCATTCACCCTCTTGATTTAAAAAAAAGAAAGAACTTTACGATTGAAGTGAAAGCACGGATATACGCATCTTGGATGAATGCTGCAACTATGGTTATTCAGGATCAACAATTGGGGGAGTTTACTATACAAAAGACTCTCAATCTTTCTGACCTTGACGAAAATGGATACTTTATCTGCGATAACGCAAGAGAACAGATACCTGTAGCGGGTGATTGTTTCATTGTGCCACGTTCTTATACAGGTTCTCTTGATGCAGAAACGTTTAGTCGTAGTTGGGGAACAGGACAATATCGTATAGAGATGGAAATCACCCAACGCTGTGATATTAACCGAGAATACTACACCATTCCAACTATGGGCAATCCCGAGATGATAGCCACGATGAGTAACCCAGGTAAGACTATTTGGGATAAAACAAAATGGAAAACTGAATGGAAAACAATAAAGGGTCGCAAAAAGTCCGACTCACCTTGGCAAAATATCTTGCATTGTGTTATAGGCGCTTATAAAGGTAGTGGCTGGGTGGCTACGATTGCAGAGCCCATCGCTAATACCCTCTATTATGAGGAGACAAAAAAACTTTCTCGTTTTAGCAATCATTTGCACCAATTGCTTTTTAATGAACCGATGCACCCCATCAATTCTGGTTCTGGCTCGCAGAAAGGACAATGATGCTCTTCCCGCCCACTTGGGACTGGCACGCCTTCTGGATGATGACCGCCTTCCTGAGCATCATCCTCGCCTTCATGAACATCCTGCCTATACCCGCACTTGACGGCGGGCACGTGCTCTTCCTCCTCTATGAGATGATTTTCCGCCGACAGCCCTCAGAGAAATTCCTCGTCTGGGCTGAATACATCGGCTTCGGAGCGCTGATAGTCCTCATGCTTGTGGCCAATCTCAACGACGTGCTCCGCTGGCTTGGATATATGTAATCACTATATCGCTGACAATCAGTCGGTTAGAAATCGTAAAGAAAAAGCTATCCTTTTGGGCTTCAAAAGGATAGCTTTTGTCGTTTAAAAGCATAGCTTTCGGAAGCCAAAAGCATAGCTTTTAGAAAACCACT
>CAJOIX010000024.1 GCA_905234815.1 uncultured Prevotella sp.
ACCGAACATTCGCTCGTAGAATTCAAGCTTGAGACCGGACGCAAGAACCAAATTCGCGTTCACTCGGCCGACATCGGACACCCCGTATGCGGCGATGTGAAGTATGGCAATGGCGACGACCCGATACACCGACTCTGTCTTCACGCCTTCCTGCTCTGTTTCTACCACCCCGTCACCCACGAACGCATGGAGTTTGAAACACAGATACCCACCGACTTTAAAAAGATTTTCAAGTAATGCAATCGTACACACCATATCTGCTTCTGCTGCTGGCCATCATCACCGCTGCACTGGTGGTGAAGAAAATAGCCAGTTGCCTGGTCAAATCCATCGTGCTGCTACTGCTCATTGCCCTCTGCACAGCGGCATATTTCATCTATTTCGCATAAAAGAAAGTGCTGAAAAATTTGTTGCTTTTTGCGAGAATATCTATTTTTGTGAAAACATATCCCCTAAAAAAATCATCACGATGAAACAAATTCTTATGACCCTTGCACTGGTTGTAGCCATGCTCACTGGTGCCAACACTGCATCTGCACAGAAAGTTTACCTCACGCCTAATGCCGGTGCTGTTGCTTACCACAAGCAGAAAGACTGCTCGTATCTAAAAAACTGCAAAGTAGTGAACGCAGTAACACTGGCCGAAGCCAAGGAAATGGGACGCCACGCTTGCGTTCGTTGCTACGGACAGGCTGCCGCTGACAAGACCAAGAAGGAAGTGGCTGCTACCAAGAAAAAGGCTGTCGAAACCAAGAAGGCCGCTGAAAAGAAAGTAACTGACACCAAGAAAGCCGCTGACAAGAAAGTAGCCGACGCCAAGAAAGCAGCCGACAAGAAGGTGAAAGAAACCAAAAAGGCTGTAAAAAAAGAAGTAACTGCTACCAAGAAAACCGCCAAAAAGGAAGTAACTGCCACTAAGAAGGCTGTAAAAAAAGAAGCAGCAGCCACCAAGGAGGCCGCTGAAAAGAAAGCCGAAAAGGCTGTGAAGAAGGCTACTACACAAGCCCGCGACGAAAAAGGACGCTTTGTGAAGAAGGCTGACGAAGCCGTGAAGAAAGCCACCACACCTGCTCGCGACGAGAAGGGCCGCTTCGTGAAGAAGACCACTACAAAGAAAGCAGCCTAAACAACTGATAGCAATTATACAAAATAAAAACTCCGGCGGAGCAGTCCGTCGGAGTTTTTTATGTTCTTACAAATCGGATTCGTCAACAGAGAAGGTCGTTACCCTCATGTCGCCAGTTTCCAAACCGCGCTTGAGCCATCGCATCCGCTGCGCCGAAGTGCCATGCGTGAACGATTCTGGCTGCACATATCCTTGGGCTTTCTTTTGCAAATAGTTGTCGCCAATCTTTTGTGCACAATCAATCGCCTCTTCTATATCGCCATCTTCGAGCGAACCAAAGGCTTCATTTTCGTAATGTCCCCAAACGCCAGCATAATAGTCGGCCAGGAGTTCCAGCCGCACACTGATTTTATTGGCCGAAACCTTATCCGTCTGAGCCATCTGCTGGTGCGCTTGACCGAGAACACCAAGCAGATTTTCCACATGATGTCCCACCTCGTGAGCAATCACATAGGCATAGGCGAAATCACCGTCTGCTCCTAATTGTTGCTTCATCTGGGTGAAAAACGAAAGATCTATATACAGTTTCTGGTCGCCTGAACAATAGAATGGGCCGACTGCAGCCGAGGCCTGACCGCAGGCACTCGTCACCCGATTGGTGAAGAGCACCAACGTGGGAGGCGTATATTGCCTGCCGTGCTCTTCAAACACCTGACTCCAGACATCCTCGGTCGATGCCAGCACTTGGCGCGAGAACTGCGCCAACTCTTCCTCTTCCTCGGTGAATTCGCGCTGACCAGGGGCTGCCTCTTCTTGCATATTGCTCAGTGCGCCCGATTCAATCACATTGTTTACCACATCGCCCAGGTTTCCTCCTTGCAGAAAGGTGAACAGGGCAATCAACAAAATACCAGTAATGCCGCCAACGCCAACCTTGGAGCCAGTGCTCATGCCGCGGCGATCTTCTACATTCTGACTTTCACGTCGTCCATTGAGTCTCATAGCGTATTTTTTTAATTGATATATGCAAAGATACGAAAAATGTTGCAAGCCGAATAAAGAAAATTTATTTTATGTTGATGACCGATTAAATGCAATTCATTTTATCAGCAAAACTGATAAATCTTATCAGCAAAACTGATAGAGATATTGAGAATTGACCAGTAACTTTGCAACAGATTTATAAACATCTAAACATAATAGGTATGAAAACAATTTATGAATGTTCGCAAAGTAAATCGGTGAAGTGGATTACCGCCATTTTCATCTTGGCGATGGTTCTCGGTGTATTAACCGAAATGTACCATGTCTCTAAGGGAATGAACGTCACAGGTGCAATTATCGTATCTACAGTTCTAATTGCTGCTTGTCTCTCGTGTTTCCTCATCTTCCCTATGTATATCATTGCTGATGATGAGGGGATAGGTATTCGTACTCTTCTCAGAACTATACGAATCCCTTACGAAAACATAGACCATATAGAGCGAGTGAGTGAGGATAAACCACTATTAGGTGCTACCAATACCATCCGCTTGTTGGGCGTGGGAGGCGTATTTGGATATATTGGATGGTTCCGTACAAAAGGAATTGGCACATATCGCTCTTATGTAACAAATGCAAAGAAGTCATTCCTTATTTATCGCACAAAGGGTATGCCTATAGCAATCAGTGTAAACGAACCGGATGAGTTTATGCCCTATTATCTGAAAGGAGGCGCAAAATGAATATGCTATATGATTTCTCTTCCGCACTTTTGCAAGCCCGGCAGCGAAAAGGTGTAACACAAGAACAGATTGCTTTTTCCCTTGACATATCGCAGGCTACATACAATGCCTGGGAGTGTGGACATCGCCTTTGTCCTTACAAGCATATCGTTGCACTCATCAGTTATTTTGATGACGAACAGTTTACCCGCAGCATGCTTCGAATTCTCCTGTCTTTGCAGCATAATATGGCAGGACTGAATAAGAAGACAACAGCAGAGTTGAATACATACTACATGAAACTTATTGCTGTTCTTGCGGATGAATGTGCCGAATGGTTAAAGACATTGGATAAATAGATAAACAAATCCCAAATTAAAACAAATTAATCCCACATTAAAACAAATTAATTCATAATTTTGCGGCGTGAATGCAACTATTTTACGCCACAGCGCGTCTAATGGGAAAATAATCATTCAAATTCACTTCGTATGAAACGTATTACTTTCTTATCACTCATTCTCTCGCTCGTCACTATTTTCCCAGCCTCACTCAGGGCGCAGGTGTGGCAATCGACCGTGGTCGATGAGCAGCAGTTGCCCATTCCTTTCAGCAGTGTGTCGCTGTTGAACAAAGATTCTGTGTTTCTCGTAGGCGTCATCACCGACGACAACGGACAGTTCCGCTTGCAGCAGCGTGCCGATGCCGCAACGCTGAAAGTCACCTCGGTGGGTTACGAAAATCTGCTTATTCCCCTCGCTGCGCTCAACGCTCAGCCCACAGCACAATTGCCCGACACGCTCATGATGAAAGCCGATGCCCGTACGCTACAAACCGTGCAGGTAGTGGCGCAGAAACAACTCATCAAATCCGAGCCCGACCGCATCGGTTACGACATTCAGGCCGACCCCGAATCGCAGACAAAGAATGTGATGGATATGCTCCGCAAGGTGCCCCTCGTATCGGTTGATGGACAAGACAACATCACCGTAAACGGATCTTCGGCTTATAAAATATATAAGAATGGACACCCCGACAATTCACTGGGCACCAATGCGAAGGATGTATTAAAAGCCATTCCCGCCTCGATGATCAAGAAAATTGAAGTCATCACAGAACCTGGTGCACGCTACGATGCCGAAGGTGTAACGGCCATTCTCAACATCGTGATGATGGACAATAGTCAGTTAAAGGGTATATCTGCCACTGTGAATGCCCGCATGAACCAGTTCGGTGCCACTCAACTTTCAGGCTATCTCACTGCACAAACCGGCAAGGTCATCACATCGGTCAACTATGGCTATGTGCACATGAACAAAAACGGACAGAAACAATCGCGCGAAAGCGAAACCCGCTACCTCGAATCAGGTGCCGTGGATCGTCATACCGAGTTGAGCAAACCTGCTGGTAACGTCCACTTTGCCAATGTGGAAGCCTCCTACGAGATCGACTCCCTCAATTTGCTCACTGCTTCAGTGGGTGGCTACTACTATACCATGGACGTTAATGGCTTGAATAATAATGCCCGCTACGATGCTGCCGACAATCTGCTCTATCGCTATTCCAGCTTGCACTATCTGCCAGACTACAGCTATGCCAACTGGGACGGACGCATAGATTACGAACATCGCACCCACCGCAAGAACGAAGTGCTCACCGCCAGTTATATGCTTTCATTGACCCGCAATCAGGAAGACGTTCGTCAGGACTTTTTCGACATGGTCAACATGCCTGTAAACTATACTGGTTACCTGCAGAAAGCCCACGAGCAGTTCTACGAACACACCTTCCAGCTGGACTACGTCTATCCGTTCAATGAACACCACAAACTCGACATGGGAGCCAAGTATATCTACCGATTGAACAAGAGCCAGTCGGCGATGTTCTACGATGGCGAGAGTGAGAGCATGAATAACATTTTCGACCACAACACCCAAGTGGCTGCTGCCTATCTGCAGTATATGCTCAGTCTCGGGAAATTCTCCGCCCAGGCTGGCCTGCGCTATGAGTACAGCTTACTCGAAGCCAAATACAAGACCGGCAACCAAGACAACTATAGCACCCATCTGAGCGACTTGGTGCCCACGCTCAATCTGGCCTACCAACTCTCACAAGCCAACTCACTGAAACTGACCTACTCCACCAGTATCAACCGCCCGGGCATCTCCTATCTGAACCCTGCGCGGTTTGAAACCGTCAACAACGTAACCTTTGGCAACAGCACCCTCAGCAGTAGCCGGAATCAGAGCATCGGCATCACCTACATGCACATCGGCCGAAAACTCACCTACAATATCCACCCCTATTTCTCCTATGTCAACAACGGTATTGGCGAATTGAAATACGTACAAGACGATATCAATTATAGCACCTATGGCAACCTGATGCGCCGCCATTATGCCGGTGTCAACACCTATGTGCAGTACATGCCAGTGGCGGGCACCATGATCATGCTCAACGCCTCGGCCAATTATCAGCACATCAAGAACCCCAGTCTCTTGCTCAGTGCACGCGGATGGACATCCAATTTCTATGGAAACATCTCTCAGCAACTGCCCTGGAAACTCCAGCTCACCCTGGGTGGCGGTGGAAATATCGGTCGTTCACCCAATAGTGTGTATGATTTCAGCAGTGGATGGCACTGGTACTATGCATCCCTGCAGCGCTCGTTCCTCAAAGAGAATCGCCTGACCGTGGCCCTACAAACTTCCAACACCTTCGAGAAATACACATCGTGGAACACATACACCACCCAAGGCGACACCCGCGGCTGGAGCAAAGGCCACGGCACGGGACGCCAGATTGGCATCAGCATCAGCTACCGCATAGGTAAGCTCAATGCACAGGTGAAGAAAACATCGGCCACCATCGAGAATTCCGACCTCCAAGGCGGCATCACCAATGGCTCCGCATCATCGCAGGGAGGCTCACCGCAGCAATAATCTGAACCCCACATTTTTCCTTCAATCATCAAAAAAATAGAAAAAAGCGCTTGAATAGGCGCTTTTTTCTTATCTTTGTCCCAAACGACAAAAAGCAACTTGAAGCCCAACACCTTTATGAAAAAGATTTTCACCCTGCTCCTTGCCGTCATGCTCATCGCTGCCGGCTGCACCACCGAAACCGTTCAGGGCACGCTCCACGCCGATGAGCCAGGCTCCAAAATACCCAAAGAAATCTACGGCCAGTTCGCCGAACACTTGGGCAGCTGCATCTATGGTGGCCTGTGGGTGGGTGAAGACTCGCCCATACCCAACATCAACGGCTACCGCAAAGACGTGTTCGAAGCGCTCAAGGCCCTCAACATACCCGTACTCCGCTGGCCAGGCGGATGCTTCGCCGATGAATACCACTGGACCGACGGCATCGGCCCCAAAGATCAGCGCCCCTCCATGCAGAACAACAACTGGGGAGGCACCATCGAAGACAACTCCTTCGGCACACATGAGTTCCTCAATCTCTGCGAAATGCTCGGATGCGAACCATACATCAGCGGGAATGTCGGCTCGGGCACCGTCGAAGAATTGGCCAAATGGGTAGAATACATGACCTCCGAGAAAAACACACCCATGGCCAAACTGCGCCAGCAGAACGGCAGAGAAAAGCCATGGAAAGTCAAATACCTCGGCGTAGGCAACGAATCGTGGGGATGCGGAGGCAATATGCGACCCGAATACTATAGCGACCTCTATCGCCGCTACGCCGTTTACTGCCGCAACTACGACAAAAACAAACTCTACAAAATTGCCAGCGGAGCCTCCGACTACGACTACGACTGGACACAGACACTCATGCGCCGCGTCAAAAAAGACATGAGCGGACTCTCACTCCACTACTACACCTGCACACGCTGGGAAGGATCAAAAGGCTCTGCCACAGAATTCACCGACAGCCAATACTACTGGACCATGGCAAAATGCCTCGAAATAGACGAAGTCATCAGCAAACACGAGAAAATCATGGACCAGTACGACCCCAAAAACAAAGTCGGCCTCATCGTCGATGAGTGGGGCACGTGGTGGGACGAAGAGCCAGGCACCATCAAGGGGCACCTCTACCAGCAAAACGCCCTGCGCGATGCCATGGTAGCAGCTCTCTCACTCAACGTCTTCCACCACCACACCAAGCGTGTACGAATGGCCAACATCGCACAAGTAGTCAACGTGCTCCAGTCAATGATTCTCACCGACCAGAAAGGCACAGGCCACATGGTACTCACACCAACCTACCACGTATTCCAAATGTACGCACCATTCATGGAAGCCACATACCTGCCGCTCGACATCAAATCTGAGGAAATGAAAGTCAGCAAAGACTACTTCGGACAAGAAAAACACCCAGGCAGCCGTCAGCTCCCGCTCATCTCCTCATCAGCCGCCAAAACCAAAGACGGGAAAATCATAGTGGCACTCACCAACGTATCACTCAACAAAGCCCAAAACGTCGAAATCACCCTCAAAGGCACCAAGGCCTCCAAGGTCAGCGGACGCATACTCACCTCCGACAATGTAGCCGACTTCAACGACTTCAACCAGCCCGAGAAAGTAACCCCGCAAACCTTCAACGCCGCCAACATCAACAACGGAGTGCTCAGCATCAACCTCCCCGCCAAGAGCATCGTAGTCCTCACACTCCAATAACCCCCGACTCTCCCCAACCATGAGACTCCCGCAAACAGTAGTAGACCACTACCAGCAGTTTCGCCGGTGGCAAGAGGCAAGCCCACAAGTGGAATTCAAGTCCAATGACATACACCACTGCCACAACTGTGAACACGACTTCACAGGCAACTTCTGTCCCTACTGCTCACAACGGGCCGGCACACACCGCATCTCTTGGGAAACGCTCCGACAGCAATTCATGCTACTCTGGGGACTCGACAATCGATCGCTCAGCTATACCATACTCCAACTCCTGTTGCGACCAGGCTACCTCATACGCGACTACATCAGCGGCCGACGACAAGTAAGCTACCCGCCTGTCAAGATGCTCTTCATCATCACCATCATCATGGCCTTCATTGAGCACCTCTACATGAACGAAACAGCAGCCATCGAGCCAGCCACAAATTTCCCCATCCTCAACACCTACTTCAAGTGGGAACAAGAAAACCCAGGCTGGGGCATGCTCCTCAACAGCACCATCTTCCTCCTACCCACATGGGTACTCTTCCGTCATGCACCGCGCTACTACAAGCACACCCTGCCAGAGTCATTCTTCATCATGGTATTCATCTGCTCACTTACACAAATACTCACATTCATCGCCAACATCACCACCATCAAAACCTCCATACTCGCCCTCATCTACTACTTCATCACCTACCGACAACTCTTCGGATACCCCATCTGGAGCACACTCTGGCGACTATCCCTCGGAACAGTCATCGCAGCCTACACAGGCATCGCCCTCTTCACCTTCGCCATAATCATCACAGGCAATGCCACAGAATTCATCGACACGACTAATCAAGCCGCAAACGAAATATCCATAGCAGGAACCTACGTAGGCACCGTCATCTCCATGATCTTCATCACAGTCATACCCATCAGCCTACTCCTCTACATCGGCCACCGCATCGACCGCCGATTCGACCAACACGCTTAACTCTTCACTCTTCAATGTAAAGATGTAAAGATGTAAAAATGTAAAAATGTAAAAATAAAGCTTCACTCTTCACTCCCCTTGAGGGGGAGGCCAGGAGGGGGCTTCCTCATTCTTCACTCTTCACTCATCATTCTTCATTCTTCACTCTTCATTCTTCACTCTTCACTTTGAACTATGAAACAAAAACTCCTCACACTCCTCCTCTGCGCCGCCGCACTCAACGCCAGCGCACAGACAAAACAAGGCGGCATCAGCCCCGATATGCTCCGCAACATCGAACAAGCACAAACCAACGTGCCCTATGCGCGAGCCATACAAAACGCAGTAGCCAACAACGCCATCGACAACCTCGTGCAAACGCCATCCAAGCGCAAACCCATCGACACACACTTCAGCATAGAAACACCCAAACAGTCCATACACGACCAAAAATCATCCGGACGCTGCTGGATGTTCAGCGGACTCAACGTACTGCGCGCCAACTTCGCAAAAATGCATAATGACACGCTCGCAGTGGAATTCTCACACGACTACCTCTTCTTCTACGACCAGTTAGAAAAAGCCAACCTCATGCTACAAGGCGTCATCGACACAGCCAACAAACCCATCGACAGCCAAGAAGTACGCTTCTTCTTCCGAACACCCATAGGCGACGGAGGAACATTCTGCGGAGTAGCAGACCTCACAGCAAAATACGGATTAGTACCCATGAGCGTACAACCCGAAACCTATTCCGCTGAGAACACAGCCAAGATGCGACAACTCATCACATCAAAACTACGCGAATATGGACTCGAGCTGCGACAAATGGTAGCCAACAAGAAAAAGCCCGCAGCCATCCAACAGCGAAAAACCGAAATGCTCGCCAACATCTACTCCATGCTCACACTCACACTCGGCGCACCCACAAAAACATTCCAATACGCACACGTCGATAAAAACGGAAAACAAGTAGGACCAACCAGAACCTACACACCCCAGGAATTCTACCGCGAATGTGTCGGACAACCACTCCACGGAACCTTCATCATGGTCATGAACGACCCAAGAAACCCATACTATAAAACATACGAAGTCGAATACGACCGCCACACCTACGACGGAACCAACTGGAAATACCTCAACCTGCCCATGGCCGACATAGAACAACTCGCCATCGCATCACTTAAAGACGGGCGAAAGCTCTATTCCAGCTACGACGTAGGTAAACAACTCGACCGAAAACAAGGATACCTCGACACAGAAAACTACGACTACGCCTCACTCTTCAACACTTCCTTCACCATGAACAAGGCACAGCGCATTGAAACCTTCGACAGCGGATCAACACATGCTATGACGCTCACCGCCGTCGATCTCGACGCTCAGGGGAAACCCATCAAGTGGAAAGTGGAAAACTCATGGGGAGCAACCAACGGACAACAAGGATGCCTCATCATGACCAACCGCTGGTTCGAGGAATATATGTTCCGGCTCGTAGTCGATAAACAATACGTACCACAAGAAATGCTTAAACAATATGAGCAGAAGCCAACCATCCTCCTCCCAGACGATCCACTCTTCACTATGGAACTCTGAACTCTGAACTCTTCACTATGGAACTATGAACTATGAACTCTTCACTATGAACTCTTCACTATGAACTATGAACTTTTCAACATCTAAATCCCAAAATTACATAACCCTTTAAAATCTTAAAAAACATGGAAACCACACTGTTCAACATCTTAGGATGGGGAGCCAGCATCGGACTCATCCTCGGCTATCTGCCACAAGCAATTCAAACCATGCGTACACGCAAAACCGATGACATCGCGCTACCCACATTCCTCATGATCGGCATCGGAGGCATCTGCTTCATGTGCCAAGGATGGATGCTCGGAATGGAAAAAGGATGGGCACTCTTCCTCACCAACCTCATCACAACCATCTGCAGCGCCATCATCTTCGGCATCAAAATGTACAACGACTACTTCAAGAAAAAGTAAACATCAAACACCCAAATTCCAAAAGCATAGCTTTCGCGCGTCAAAAGCATACCTTTTGCCCGCCAAAAGCTATGCTTTTGCCGTTTAAAAGAATAGCTTTTGCAACTACCTATAAATCAACACCTTGCGAGAACAGTTCTGCCGTGCGGAATTGGTGTATCTTTTCTTCGTAGAATTCGCGGCTGACCATACGACCGCGCAGCGACCTAACCTGCGGAAAATCAAGAAAATAAGGATCGGAAGAAAGATACCAGCCATACGATTCCACTGACTTCAGCCGTGCAAGCTGGCGCTTCAGCTCAGCGCCATAATTACGGTTCACCACGGTGAGCATATACTTCCCGTCGCGCGTCTGCAAGGCCAGCACCAAGAAAGTCTTTCCCTGCATAAACTGCGGATTGACCGTGAGCTGGCGCGTAGGATAGGAAATGCGAATGGCCCAGCCGCAGTCGTGGTTCAACCGGTCGCGCAACTGCCGGAAGAGCGTGCCATGAACCGAAGAATCCTGCCAACCATTGTGAGCAATCAGCAGGTGAATCATTTCGTGAAGCAGGATGTTCTGATAGTCCCACTCCTGCAGAATATAATAGTTGGAAAGTCCCAGCCGGTAGTCGTAGGCCTGCGCTCCGCTGTGGCCGTTATCTGTTTTCCTGACTTTATAGCCCAGGCAGCCCAGTCGCTGTCGCGCATGAGAGATATACAAACGAGGTCGGGGCAGTTCCGATTTGAAATACAGCCGGTTGAACTCGTCGAACCAAGTCGTCATCCACTCTTGAGTCAGTTTCATTTCGCAGGTTTAAGCGTTAGCACAACATATTCCGATTGCGTTCCGATGCGGAACTTGCCGCCCCATATACCCATGCCGCTCGATATGTAGTAGCGGGTCTTGCCGCGCTCATGGCCGCCGAAGGCCTTTTCATACATCAGATGCGTCAACCACGAGATGGGCCAGACCTGACCCTCGTGGGTGTGGCCGCTGAATTGGAAATCAACGCCCGCACGCTCGGCCTCTTCCAGATGGTAGGGCTGATGGTCGAGCAAAATGGAGAATCGCTCAGGGTCAACGCGCTCACAGACAGCATCCAGCGGTTTCCGGTGCGGATTGGTGCGGTCGTCGCGCCCGATTATTTGCAGTCCGTTCACTTCCGCTACAGAATCGGACAGCAGCGTGATATCGGCCATGCGATAGAACTGCTGGGCCGCCGGTGTGCCCGAGTAGTATTCATGATTGCCCAGACAGGCATACACCGGAGCATTCAGCCGGAGAAACTCCTCGTGCATCTGCTCATCCATGAGCGGCTTCACACTGATGTCGATAATATCGCCCGCAATCAGTATCAGGTCGGCTTTCTCGGCATTGAGCTTATCCACCCAGCGCGAAAATTCCGCACGCCGATTGTGATAGCCCAAATGCAAATCGCTCAGAAGCAGAATCTTCAGCGGACGCTTCAAGCCCTTCTCGGTGGTGATTTCCAGCGGCACGCGCACTTTGTGCAGATAGTGGAAATAGCCATAGGTAAATATCGCAACCATCAGCGCTGCCACCGCCAGGGTACCTTTCGCGCTGTGGAACATCCATTCGCGTGGCAGGAAGCCTACTGCGCGCAATAAGTCCATGCACAAAAACAGCAATACCAAATACAACAACACAAACGGCCACGAAGAGATTGACTCATATAGCGGCACGGCAGCCCAGCGCGGCAGTGCATCCAGACCGTGGCGCAAATAGAAGAACATGCCCACAAAACCCGACAGCAACACGCCCAGCGCCAAAATCTTCCAGCCAATGGCCACGGGCAGCAAATGCCACAAACGCCAACCGACATAGCAGATTCCCACCAAGGGCAGCAAGAAAAACACGATCATCCAGAGTTTCATAAAGACAAAAGTATAAAAAAAAAGAAAATAATTTGCTCACTTGTGAATTTCTCTTTATCTTTGCACCCGCAATTGAGAAATCATTTGCCTTAGGATCGGGATTTAGCGCAGTTGGTAGCGCACACGTCTGGGGGGCGCGAGGTCGCTGGTTCGAGTCCAGTAATCCCGACCAATGCGGTATAGAAAAGGAACAACTTTTTCTATACCGCTTTTCTTTTTTCGGAAACTGCCCACCTACAGGCGGGCAGCAGTCTGAGCCGCGAGGCGGGCATTGTTCAGCACGAGTTGGATATTCGCAGCCAGCGAGTCGCCACCGGTAATGTCCTTGATTGCTGCCAGCAGAAAAGGAGTAGTCTCCTTACCCTTGATTCCCTGCTTGGCGGCATCGGACAGCGCCTGTTCAATGGCAGCATTAATCAGTTTTGGATCCATCGAATACGCTTCAGGTATAGGGTTGGTCACGAGCATTCCGCCCTTCAATCCCAACTCCTGCTGCATACGGAACGCAGCAGCCAACTCCTCCGGACTGTCCACACGATAGTCCACCTTCAAGCCACTCGTGCGGGTATAGAACGCGGGCAGTTCCTCGGTCTGATAACCAATCACCGGCACACCCTTCGTTTCGAGATACTCCAGCGTGAGCCGCAAATCGAGAATGGATTTTGCCCCGGCACAAATCACCATCACGGGCGTCTGAGCCAGTTCTTCCAGGTCGGCCGAGATGTCCATTGTGGTCTCAGCGCCACGGTGCACACCGCCAATACCGCCAGTGGCGAACACGCGGATGCCTGCCATCGAAGCAATCATCATCGTTGTGGTGACCGTGGTGGCACCATCTTCACCGCGGGCAACAAGCACCGCTAAATCTCTGCGCGAGGCTTTTATCACTTTCGTGCCCTTCTTGCCCAGATATTCAATTTCGTCGGGGGTGCAACCAGCTTTCAACTTACCGCCGATAATGGCAATCGTGGCAGGCGTTGCCCCATTGTCGCGAATGGTTTGTTCCACTTTCAACGCCGTTTCCACATTCTGCGGATAAGGCATTCCGTGAGAAATAATGGTTGATTCGAGGGCCACGACAGGCTTTCCTGCAGCCAGTGCGGCAGCTACCTCTGGCGAAAGTTCAAGATGCGAGTTCATAAAGGTATGTTTATATTTAAGGAATTAAGTGTTTAAAAGTTGCGTAACGGGCCAATTCACCAGGAAGAGTTTCTCTGTGGCACGCGTAAAAGCAGTGTAGAGCCAGTGGATATAATCAGGCGTAAGCATTTCATCGGTCATGTAGCCCTGGTCTATATAGATATGGGCCCACTGTCCGCCCTGCGCCTTGTGGCAGGTAACGGCATAAGAGAATTTCACCTGCAGTGCATTGTAGTAGATGTCCTGCCGCATAGCCTGCTGTCGCGCAGCCTTCGTGGCGAAATGTTCATAGTCGGCCAGGATGGCAGTGTAGAGTTGCTCGGATTGTTCGGCAGTGAGGGCGGGTGCCTCGGCAGTGAGCGTATCGAGAATAACGAGCGTATCGAGTTCCTGATGGTCGTAGTCGGGAAATTCGAGGGTCACCTCGGCAAAGTGGAATCCGTGCATCTCGTGCACATTTCGCACCTTCCTCACCAATCCGCGGTCGCCATTAGCAATGAATTCCAGCGGTGCGCCCCCGCCAGAAGCCTCATCTGCCATGCCGTCGGCCGTTGGTGCCTTGACACTCAGGTACTTATTCTTCACCACCATGAGCCAATCGCCTGAAGAGATTTGCTCCTCGCGACCGAGAATCATGTTGCGAATACCCTGGTTGAAGATATTGGCACGCTTGTTTGAACGGCAAATCACCATGGTTTCGTCCATTCCCACGGAGTTGTAACTGTCCGAGAGCGCTTCAATGAGTTCATCGCCTGGGACGCACTGAACATCGGCAAAGCCATTCAGCCGGATGCGCGGCAGTTGCGTCACTTCATCGTGGGTGATTAGCTGGCGAATGGCCGTAGCATTGTAGAGGATGCCGCTTTCGCCCGTCTGGCGCAACACCTCGTTCAGCGAAGCAGAATAGACGGTCCAACCCAAGGGCTCGAGCACATCCTGATTGAGGGCGGGCGACTCTTCCTCGCCCACTGGCGGCAACTGCGCCGCATCGCCAATGAGGAGAAGCCGGCAGTTGCGGCCCGACTGAACATAACGCAACAAATCGAGCAACAGACTGTGACCGTCGCCACTATCGGCCGCAATCATCGAAGCCTCGTCAACCATGAACAGCGTATCCTGATGCCGATTGGGACTCAACGAATAGGCGGAGTAAAGTTCGCCCACGGTTTTTTGTCGATAGATTTTCCGATGAATGGTTGAAGCAGACTGGCCGCTGTATTGTGAAAACACTTTCGCCGCACGACCCGTGGGGGCTAAAAGCACCAAGCGCTGGTGCAACGATAGAAGCGTACGCACAAAGGCTGCTGCAAGCGTGGTCTTGCCCGTACCGGCCGAACCAGTGAGTATCATTGCCACAGGAAGCGAGCGATGGGCCAAAAAGGCCGCAAAGGTTTGCATGGCTTCCCGCTGTTCGCCAGTGGGAACAAGGCCCATCTGGCGCTCTATCCGATTGATAAACTCTTCTCGCAGCATCTGGATATTTGACGATTGTTTTTGCATTTTGCTCGCTTAATCGTACCTTTGCAAAGGTAATAAATTTTAAGAACTTTATGATTATAAGCATCTCAAAACACCTCTACACCTTTATTTACAATGAAAAGAAAGGCGAGAGGGGGGAGGAAAGAGAAACCTTCATTCCGCGCAATGGCATCTCCATCGGAGCCAATCTGCGCGAGGCTTTCCGCTCGGTAGGTTTGATGAGCAGGGACGACAGCAGTGTTTTGGTGCAGATAGACACGCCCACCGTGCAAGTGCCCGAAGAAGAATTCAACGAAGCCGATGCCCCTACCCTCTTCTATCGCTGTTTCGACGAACGAAAAGGCCACGAGGTGATGCACTCGGAGCTGAGCGACCTGCGTTGCGTGCTGCTGTTCGAGGTGAGCAAAGATATGCTGCAAGTGCTCGGCGAGCGCTTTCGGCAAGTCACCGTAGAGCCTTTCATGCTGCACGTTTGGCAGAACCAGTATCGCCAAAGCGAACAGGGATTATGGAAGAAACTCTATGTCTTCTTCCACGATCAAAACATGGAACTCTTTGCTTTCGACCCGGGACGCTTCCGCTTCTGCAACCAATTCGATGCAAAATATGCCACCGACTGCACCTATTTCATTCTCAATGCGTGGCAGCAAATGGGTTTCAACCCAGAGCGCGACGAATTGCATCTGCTGGGTAGCCACAAGCAACTCGCAGAGATTGAAGCCGCGCTAGCGAAACATATCCGGAAAATAAAGACTCACTCCTAACCGCTCACTAACCGCGGAGAATAAAAAACATACCACCGTGCGAATCATCACTGGGAAATACAAGGGAAGACACTTCGACATTCCCCACACCTTCAAGGCTCGGCCCACTACCGACTTTGCCAAAGAAAACATCTTCAATGTGCTCACGCAGTATATTGATTTCGACGAGGCCACGGCGCTCGACCTCTTTGCCGGCACGGGCAGCATCTCGCTCGAATTGCTTTCGCGTGGCTGCTCTCAGGTGGTCAGCGTTGAACAAGACCGCGACCACGCACGATTCATTCAACAGTGCGTGGATCGACTGCAGACACTTGACCACACACTGATTCGCGGCGATGTGTTCCGATTTCTGAAAACTTGCCGGCAACAATTCGATTTTATCTTTGCCGACCCGCCCTATCAATTAGCACGACTGGAAGAGATTCCCGAATTAGTCCTGGGCAACAATCTGCTCAAGGCTGATGGAATCTTCGTGTTTGAACATGGCAAGCAAAACGATTTTTCTACTCACCCACAGTTTATCGACCACCGGCACTATGGCAGTGTGAACTTCTCGCTCTTCAGTGCCAAGCCCGCCGCCACTGATTGAGGGCGTCTTACTTATCCAACAATTCAAGAAATGCCGGGAAATCACCAGCCAGACGCGTCATGCTGTCCAGCACCACCTGTGCCCCGGCTGCTGCAAGCGTCTGCTTTGGCAGAATACCTGTGCTCACACCGATGGTAAATGCTCCGGCTGCCACGCCAGCTTGCACCCCGAGCGGTGCATTCTCCACCACGATTGTTTCCCATGGCTGCACATCGCCGCACTTCTTCATGCCCATCAGATAGGGATCGGGCTGCGGTTTACCGCGCGCCACATCGTAGGCCGTCACAATTCGGTCGGACGAAACAAATTCGCCAAAATCATCTGCCAGTCGTTGAATGAGCGGTCGCTGTGCACTACCGGTCACAATGCCGATGGTCCATCCTGCCTGTTGTATCTCACGCATGAGTGTTAGGATACCCGGCATGACGGGAGCGGTGGGAAGCGTTGCGAAGATTTCGGCCTTGCGGTCGTACATACGGGCAGCTTCTTCCTGACTGATAGCGCGGTGCTGTTGTGCCAAAACCATCTGCATAATGGTGTCAGACCCTTTCTGACCTTCGGTGAGATAGGCATCCTCTTCGGTCATCTCTATCTGGAAATCGCGCATGGCCTGAACCCATGCCGTGGCATGGTTGGGCATACTGTCGTAGAGCACACCATCCATATCGAAAAGAACGGTCTTAGGACGAAATGTCCCCAGACCGTTCTTTTCTTTATATTGCTTGATAGCTTGAAGATACATAGAGTATTATTCCTTTTCCAAACGTGCGCTAATGGCTGCGCTCTCGGCTTCATAGCCAGGCTTATTGAGCAACGCAAACATATTTTTCTTATAGGCTTCCACCCCGGGCTGGTTGAACGGATTCACACCCAGCACATTGCCGCTGATGCCGCAACCGATTTCAAAGAAATAAATCAACTGACCCAGATAATACTCATTGAGTTCGGGCATCACGATGCGCAGATTGGGCACACCGCCATCTACGTGAGCCAGGCGTGTGCCGAGTTCTGCCATTTTGTTCACTTCGTCAACACGCTTGCCTGCGAGGAAGTTCAGTCCGTCAAGGTTTTCTTCATCACTGGGGAAGAGGAGTTTTCTATTGGGTTGCTCCACGCTAATCACCGTTTCAAAGATAGAGCGTTCGCCTTCCTGAATCCATTGACCCATTGAGTGTAGGTCGGTAGTGAAATCGCACGAAGCGGGGAAGATTCCCTTGCCCTCTTTGCCTTCGCTTTCGCCGTAGAGTTGTTTCCACCATTCGGCCATGAAGTGCAATTTGGGCTGATAGTTCACCATGATTTCGATTTTTTTGCCGCTTTCGTTGTAGAGAGCATTGCGCACTGCAGCGTATTGTGCTGCTATATTCTCGGCAAAAGGCACACCGGGTGCTGTGGCCCGTTCCATATCCTGTGCACCTTCCACAAGTTTGCGAATATCAAATCCAGCGCAGGCAATGGGCAGCAGTCCCACGGGAGTGAGCACAGAGAAGCGTCCACCCACGTTGTCGGGAATGATGAACGATGTGTAACCTTCCTTATTGGCACAGATGCGGGCAGCACCACGCACAGCATCGGTAATGGCCACAATCACTTTGCGGGCCTCTTCCTTGCCGCGCTGTTCTTCGCATTGTTTCTTCAACAGGCGGAAAGTGAGTGCGGTTTCGGTGGTGGTTCCTGATTTCGAGATATTGATCACACCGAATTTCTTTGTTCTCAGATAGTCGGTCAACTCCGAGAGATAGTCCTCGCCAATGTTGTTGCCGGCGAAAAGGATGGTGGGGTTCTTGCCGTCGTTTACCAACCATGCAAAAGAATTGCCCAGCGCTTCAATCACGGCACGGGCGCCGAGATAACTTCCACCGATACCTGCCACCACAATGGTGTCGCAGTTCTGGCGCAGCGTGTCGGCACAAGCCTGTATTTCTTCGAGGAATCGGGGAGTAATGGAAGTGGGCAGATGGAGCCAGCCGAGGAAGTCGTTGCCTGGACAGGTGCCTTGTTCAAGAGCGTTTTGTGCTGCACGTACTTTGGGTTCGTAGGCAGCCACAGCTTCGCGGCCTACAAACTGAATGGCCTTTGAAGCGTCAAGAGTGATAGTTTTCATTGTTATTTTGTTTATTTTGAGTGTTTTTATGTTGGCGGTATGGTCTGATGCTGAACCGTGGTTTGTGCTTAGCGGAAACTGTCGGTCAGCAGTTTAATTTCTATTTGCGGCGTTATGTGCTCATACAGGATGTTATACACTGCATCGAGTATGGGCATGTTGATGTGCATGTGCCGATTGATTTCTTTCATACACTTCGCGCCGAAATATCCCTCTGCAATCATTTCCATCTCTATCTGCGCCGATTTCACGCTGTAGCCTTTGCCTATCATGGTGCCGAAGGTGCGGTTGCGCGAGAAATTGGAATAAGCCGTGACGAGCAAGTCGCCCAGGTAAACGCTGTCGTAAATGTATCGGTCGATGGGATGAATGGCTGTGAGGAAACGCGACATTTCTTGTGCGGCATTGGAAATGAGTACGGCTTGGAAGTTGTCGCCGTATTTCAATCCGCTGCAAATGCCCGAAGCAATGGCATAGATATTCTTCAACACCGATGAATACTCAATGCCAATCACATCGCTCGAGGTTTTTGTCTTGATATAGTTGGATGCGAGCACCTTGGTGAAAGCCTGTGCTTTCTGCAAGTCGCTGCAGCCCACGGTGAGGTACGACAACCGTTCCATGGCCACCTCCTCGGCATGCGAGGGGCCGCCGATGCACGCCAGATTCTCGTAGGGCACATCATACACCTCGTGGAAATACTCCGAGCAGGAGAGGTTCTCATCGGGCACGAGACCTTTGATGGCCGTCACAATGAATTTGTTTGTGATGCGCGTCTTGATCTTTTTCAGATGACTCTTCAGATAGGGCGACGGTGTGACGAACACCAGCGTGTCGTAGGCCTCGATGATTCGATTGATATCGCTCGAGAAGTAGATCTCGTTGATGTCGAAATGTGCCTCGCGCAGATAGGCCGGATTGTGGCCGAGACGCCGGAAGTCTTCTATCCGGTCGTCGCGGCGCATATACCAGCCGATATGATGCGTGTGGCTCACCACTATTTTGGCAATGGCTGTGGCCCATGAGCCTCCGCCGATGATGGCTATTTTTCCGCAGTTAAACATTCTTTACTGTTTTCAGAGTAATCAGAATAATCTGAGAAATCAGAGCTCTCCGCTTTTATCTATCCACTGTTGGATTTCGTCGAGTGTGGGTTTGGTGTAGTCAAGCTTGTATTTCTTTACTATCTCGCCAAGCTTTTGCTGCAGTCCCTGGGCTTTCTCCTCGCGTATATCGCTGATGAGATTGAAGCCGGCTTTGCGCAGAACGTACACCCAGTCTTCAGCCACGCCCAGTTCTCCCCACTCGGCAATGCTCGATTGCGGCATACGCTTCTCGGGTTTCATCTGTGGGAAGAAGAGCACTTCCTGAATGAAAGTCTTGCCCGTCATGAGCATGACTAAGCGGTCTATGCCGATGCCGATGCCCGAGGTGGGCGGCATTCCGTATTGCAGGGCACGCAGGAAGTCGTGGTCGATGATCATGGCCTCGTCGTCGCCCTTGTCGGCCAGCAGCATTTGCTGTTTGAAGCGTTCTTCCTGGTCTATGGGGTCGTTGAGCTCGGAGTAGGCATTGGCCACTTCCTTACCGTTCACCATGAGTTCAAAGCGCTCGGTGAGTCCAGGCTTCGAGCGGTGCATCTTGGTCAGTGGCGACATTTCCACGGGATAGTCGGTGATGAAGGTGGGTTGGATGAACTTGCCCTCGCAGGTCTCACCAAAGATTTCGTCGATGAGCTTGCCCTTGCCCATGGTCTCGTCCACTTCAATGCCCAGCTGCTTGGCAATGGCGCGTATTTCATCTTCGCTCTTGCCGTTGAGGTCGTGGCCGGTCTGTTCCTTGATGGCATCGAGGATAGGCAGTCGGCGATAGGGAGCCTTGAACGAGATAATCTGTCCGTCTATTTCGCGTTCTGGCTTACCGTTCACGGCTACGCAGATTTTCTCCAGCAGCTGTTCGGTGAACGACATCATCCAGTTGTAGTCTTTATATTGCACATAGAGCTCCATGCAGGTGAATTCCGGGTTGTGGTTGCGGTCCATGCCCTCGTTGCGGAAGTTCTTGCCAATCTCATAGACACCTTCAAATCCGCCCACGATGAGTCGTTTCAGATACAGTTCCGTAGCAATGCGCATATACATATCTTGGTTCAGCGCATTGAAATGGGTGATGAACGGACGGGCCGATGCACCACCGGCAATCGACTGGAGCGTTGGGGTCTCCACTTCGGTGTAGCCGGCTTCGTCGAGCACTTGTCGCATGGTGCGCAGCACGGTGGCACGCTGCAGGAAGGTTTCTTTCACGCCATCATTCACAACGAGATCGACATAGCGCTGGCGATAGCGCAGCTCGGGGTCGTCGAACTTATCGTAGGCCACGCCGTCCTTGTACTTCACAATGGGCAGCGGCTTCAGGCTCTTCGCGAGCAGGGTCAGTTCCTGAGCATGTACGGAGATTTCTCCTGTCTGGGTGCGGAATACAAAACCTTTCACACCAATGAAGTCGCCGATATCGAGCAGGCGCTTGAACACGGTGTTGTAGAGTGTCTTGTCTTCTGTGGGACAAAGGTCATCGCGCGAGATATACACCTGTATGCGGCCTTTCGAGTCCTGCACTTCGGCAAAGGATGCCTTGCCCATCACGCGGCGGCTCATCAGCCGACCGGCAATGCACACCTGGCGGGGTTCAGCCTCGTCGCTGAACTGCTCGCGGATATCTACTGAGAAAGCGTTGGTGGGGTATTCGGCTGCGGGATAGGGATTGATGCCCATCTGCCGCAACTCGTTGAGACTTTGGCGGCGAACGATTTCCTGTTCGCTCAGTTCAAGGATATTCATTATTTGACGATTTTACTTTATTTCTATTTT
>CAJOIX010000025.1 GCA_905234815.1 uncultured Prevotella sp.
CACAGTTCAGAGTGAAGAGTTAGTTCACAGTTCAGAGTTCAGAGTTCAAAGTTTAGAGTGAATTCGAGGCTGCAAGCCGACCAGTTTTTTAGGGGCGCTCCGCTTGAAATTCGGTTTAGAATTATGGTTTAAAATTAAGGGCGCCAAGCGCCTGAAATTATTCTTAACTAATTTTTAATATCAATTTTTAACTAATTTCGAGCCGAGAGGCGACCAGTTTTTTCTTGGGCGCTGCGCGACAAGCTAGGGAGTTCAGGAGTTACAGGAGTTGCAGGAGTTCAGACAATACTTTCCTACTTTAATTTTTAACTAATTTCGAGCCGAAGGCGACCAGTTTTTTTCTTGGGGCGCTGCGCGACAAGGCAGGGAGTTCAAAGTTCAGAGTTCAAAGTTCAGACAATACTTTCCTACTTTAATTTTTAACTAATTTCGAGGCTGAAAGCCGACCAGTTCTTTCTTGGGGCGCTGCGCTTGAAATGGGTCAAGGCAGGGAGTTCAGAGTTTAGAGTTGAGAGTTGAGAGTCAGTTCAAAGTTCAAAGTTCAGAGTTCAGAACTAAGAGTTGAGAGTTGAGAGTTTAGAGTTTAGAGTCAGTTCACAGTTCAGAGTGAAGAGTTAGTTCACAGTTCAGAGTTCAGAGTTCAAAGTTTAGAGTGAATTCGAGGCTGCAAGCCGACCAGTTTTTTAGGGGCGCTTGGGTCAAGCCAGAGAGTTCAGAGTTTAGAGTTGAGAGTTTAGAGTTGAGAGTCAGTTCAAAGTTCAGGAGGAGCCCCTACCTAACCTCCCCCTCAAGGGGAGGAATCTTACTCCCTCTCTTGAGGAGAGGGTTGGGGAGAGGCCGAAGGCGTTTTTTCAAAAGCTATGCTTTCGGAGCCTGAAAGCTATGCTTTTGCACGCAAAAAGCTATGCTTTTGGAAGGCAAAAGCATAGCTTTTAGAAATGGGTTGGCGGCGGTTTGTCGCTCTTTCTTCTAACTATCTCAAAATGAGCGCATTACAGAAGGAGCGAGAACAAACAGAAAAATGTCGGCGCGGGGTTAAATCTCTTCTTCGCTTTCGTCGGTCAGGAGCGAGTCGGTGCCGAGCGAATCGTCAGGCTCGGGCATGATGTAGCTGGGGCAGGTGTACATTCCGCGCGAGACACCGGCATTGGTCGGTTCGACGAATTTGGCGTGATAGCGCTGGAACTGCGGGTCGTGCATGACCGACTGCAGGAAGAGTCCGCAGATGGGCAGTGCGGTGCGTGAGCCCTGGCCCAGCTGTCCGGTTCGGAAATGGATGGCGCGATACTCGCCGCCCACCCATGCGCCGACCACGAGTCGCGGACTGACGGCCATGAACCAGGCATCGGAGTGGTTGTTCGAGGTGCCTGTTTTTCCGCCGAAATCGGTGTCATTGACATCGCCTATGTAGCCCCAGAGATTCATGGATGTGGCTCCCGGTTCGCGCAGACCGGCCATGAGCAACTGCTGGACAAGGAAGGCCGTCTTGGCACTGAGCACACGTTTTGTTTCTTGCGAGGCCTGATAAACCACATTGCCGTTACGATCTTCGATACGGGTGACGAGCACGGGGTCGATTTGCTCACCGCCGGCTGCGGCCGTGGCATAGGCATCGGTCAGTTCGAGCAGCGTCACATCGCTGGCGCCCAGGGTGAGCGAGGGCGTGGGATCGAGCGGCGAGTGGATGCCCATTTGCTGCGCGGTGTTGACAATGGAGGGGATGCCCACCTCTTGTCCCAAGCGCACGGCAATGGAATTGATGCTGCGGGCAAAGGCACATTTCAGGGGTATGGAGTCGCCGGTGAAAAAGCCGTTGGCATTGGTGGGAGTCCAGCGGGTGTATTCCTTCTTGCGCGGGTCATAAACCTCCATGGAGAAGAACTCGTCGCGGCGCTCATCGCAGGGCGTGAGTCCTTGGTTCATGGCTTCGGTATAGACAAAGAGCTTGAACGTGGAGCCGGGCTGGCGCATGGCCGTCACCTTGTCGTATTTCCAGTGGTTGAAATCGATGTCGCCCACCCAGGCTTTCACATGGCCCGTGCCGGGCTCGACGGCAACCATCGAACAGTGCATGAAGCGGAGCATATAGCGAATGGAGTCCATTGTGGAGAGTTCGCGCTCGATGGTGCCATGCTCGTAGTCGAAGAGCTTCACGGTGTGGGGCTTGTTCAGATAGAAATCGACGGAGTCGGGCTGGTCGGGGAAGCGCCGCTCGAGCGATTTATAGACGGGCAGGCGACGCGCTATTTTCTCTACGAACTCGGGAATGGTGCGGTGCTGCTCGTCCTGCCACGGCTCTTGCGAACCCCAGTGGGCATTGAAAGTTTGCTGCACGTGCTGCATCTGCTTGGCGGCAGCCTGCTCGGCATAGGCCTGCATACGGCTGTCGAGCGTGGTGTAGATCTTCAAGCCGCTGGTGTAGAGGTCGTAGCCGTTCTCCTGACACCAGTCTTTCAGATGGTCGGCCACGGCATTGCGGAAGTATTGCGCCTCGCCGTCGTAGTTGGTCTCCACATCGTAGTCGAGCTCAATCGGCTTGACCGAGAGGCTATCGTAGGCCGCCTGCGAGAGATCGCCGCGGCGCACCATGTTCATCATCACCACATTGCGGCGCTGGCGCGAGTTTTCGGGGTTGAGCGTAGGGCTGTAGAGCGTGGTGGCCTTGAGCATTCCCACCAGCACGGCCGCCTGTTCCACACGCAGCCGCTGAGGAGTGGTGTTGAAATAGGTCTTGCAGGCTGTCTTGATGCCATAGGCCTGCGAAGAGAAATCGACGGTGTTGGCATACATCGCAAGGATTTCTTTCTTCGTATAGAACATTTCCAGCAGACAGGCAATCATCCATTCCTTGCTCTTGACAATGAGCAACTTGGCGCCGGGAATGTAGCCGAGCAGACCGGTGCCGTAGCGCGAGCGCACCTGGAACATGTTCTTGGCCAGCTGCTGCGTGATGGTCGAAGCCCCGCGGGCATCGTGGTGCAGCATGGCATCCTTGGCAGCCGAGAACAGTCCGACCACATCTATGCCTGCGTGCTTATAGAAGCGCTCGTCTTCCGTGTCAATGAGCACCTTCCAGAAATCGGGATTGATTTCCTCGTAGGCCACTGGCGTGCGGTTCTCGTTGAAAAACTTGCCAATCATCTTGCCGTCGGCGCTGTAGAGCACTGAGGCTTCTGCCGTTTGAGGATGGCGTATCTCGCTGATGGAGGGCGACTTGCCAAAGAGCCACAGGAAATTGTTGAACACCATGAGCAGGTAAACCAGCAGCAGGAGCAGGAAAGACACAAAGCCAACGGCTACTTTCTTGTACCAACGCCCGCTGTAGAGCGATTTATACCACTGCCAGGCGCGACGCAACGCGGGCACGCACACGCGCCTTATTTTAGATATGTAGGTGAAAATCTTTTCCATAACTATTTATCTTTTCAAAGTATCGGAAACAAATTGAAGTATTTCTGAGCGCTGATTGGGGTGAAACCAATGGATGTCTGCGTCGCGGCGGAACCATGTGAGCTGCTTGCGCATATACTCTCGGGTGTGGCTCTGTATCTGACGGATGGCCTCGTCGCGACTAATCGCACCATCGAAGTATTGAAACAATTCCTTATAGCCCACCGTGAGCAGTGCGGTATTTGCGCGCTTGGGGTAAACAGCGCGGGCTTCTTGCTCCAGCCCCTGTGCCATCATCTGCAGCACGCGCTGGTTGATGCGGTTGTAAAGTTCTTCGCGGTCGCGGTTCAAGCCGATTTTGATGATTTGAAACGGACGCTCCCGACGGCTGTTGGTGCGGAACGAGGTGTAGGTCTTGCCTGTCTGAATACAGATTTCCAGTGCATGGAGCACACGGCGCGGATTCTTTCTATCGACAATGGCCCAATGCTCCGGGTCTAATTGATGCAGTTGCTCCACCAGCGCTTCAAGGCCTTCCTCGGCCAGACGGCGCTTCATCGTCTGCCGGATATCGTCGCGCACGGTGGGAATATCGTCGATGCCATTACATACGGCATCAATATACATCATCGAGCCACCGCTCATCAGCGCCACTTCACGCTCGCGGAACTGCTCGCGGAGCAACTGAAGCACATCGCGCTCGTAGAGCGAAGCGCTGTAATAATCGTCAACCGAATGGTCGGCCACAAAAAAATGCTGCACCCGCTGCCGTTCGGCGGCAGTGGGTGCAGCAGTTCCTACGGGCAACTCGCGAAAGAGTTGGCGAGAATCAGCACTGATAATCGGACAATGGAGATATTCAGCCAATTCAAAACTCAATTCGGTCTTTCCCACAGCGGTGGGACCAAGCAAGACAAACAATTGCTTCACGGCTTACTTCTGACTCCTAACGACCTGTAAAAATCAACGAATAATTCCTCGCTTGGAGTTGCTCACGAAGTCGAGAATGTATTGCACTTCGGGGGTAATCTGGAGATTCTTCTTCACTTCTTCAATACCCTCGGCCAGCACTCCTTTGCTGTAGAGCAGCCGGTAGGTGTCGTGAATGAGATGAATCAGATCGTTGTCGAAGCCACGACGACGCAGCCCCACGAGGTTCAAACCTGCATAGCGGATGGGCTCCTTGCCGGCAATGATGTACGGCGGAATGTCTTGCGAAAAACGGCAACCACCCTGTATCATCACATAACCGCCTACATGGCAGAACTGATGGCACAGAACACCACCGCTTACAATGGCGCAATCGTCAACAATGGCTTCGCCGGCAAATTTGGTGGAATTGCCAATGATGCAGTTACTGCCGAAAACGCAGTCGTGAGCAATGTGCACACTCTCCATCAGCAGGTTGTTGCTGCCCACCTTGGTGGTCTCTTTCGAGAAGGTGCCGCGAGCGATGGTAACGTTCTCGCGAATGCTGTTGTTGTCGCCAATCTCGCAAGTGGTCACCTCGCCGTGGAACTTCAGATCCTGCGGCTTGGTGGAGATGCTGGCTCCCGGGAAGAATTCGTTGCCGTTGCCAATACGTGCCCCGACGTGAATAGTTACACTATTTTGCAGCACATTGTTATCACCCAGCACTGTATCTTTGTCGATATAGCAGAAGGGACCAATCACGTTGCCGTCGCCCATCTTTGCTTCTGGGTGGACAAAGGCTAAAGGACTAATTTGATTCATGTGTGTATTGATGATTTACTAATTTGCAATTTACATTTCAGAGATGATTATCTCTATTTGTTCTTGATGACCTGAGCGGTGAGTTGTGCCTCCATCACGAGTTTATCGCCAACGAAAGCGCGACCGTGAATGGTGCAGAGGCTATGGCGCATCGGGGCTGTCAGTTCGCACTTGAACACGAGTGTATCGCCAGGCACTACCTTATGCTTGAACTTCACCTGATCAATGCTCACGAAGTAGGTGCTGTAGAGCTCGGGATCGTCCACCTGATTGAGCACCAGGATGCCGCCTACCTGTGCCATTGCTTCTATCTGCAACACACCGGGCATCACGGGTTCGTCGGGGAAATGGCCCACGAAGAAGGGCTCATTGGCCGTGATATTCTTCACACCGACGATTTGATTGCCCTCGATACTGATCACCTTATCGACCAACTGCATGGGATAGCGATGCGGCAGGATGTGCTTGATTTGCTGATTGTCGTACAGCGGCGTAGCATTGGGGTCGATGATAGGGGCCTGCACCTCGTTCTTGCGAATGTCTTTGCGCACCAGCCGGGCGAATTTATTGTTCACCGTATGACCTGGGCGGGTAGCCACGATACGGCCTTTCAGCGGCCGGCCAATCAGGGCCATGTCGCCAATGATGTCCAAGAGTTTATGGCGGGTGCACTCATTGTCCCATGCGAGTGGACGATGCTGCAAGTATCCCAGTTCGTTGGCATCGCGATGAGGCACGCCCAGCGCATCGGCCAGACTGTCGAGCTGCTCCTGAGGAAGTTTTGTTTCGTAGATAACCACCGCGTTGTCAAGGTCGCCGCCTTTGATGAGATTCATCTGCAGCAGGGGCAAAATATCGCGAACGAAGACGAAGGTGCGAGCAGCGGCAAACTCCTGTGGATAGTCTTCCATGTTGTCGAGCGTGGCAAACTGGCTCTGCAGGAAGTCGGAGGGGTATTGACACATGGCTGTCACGCTGAAATGGTCGTCGGGCAGCAGTGTGATAACCGAACCGGTTTCTTCGTCTTTGTACTCCATTTTGTGGCGAACCTCATAGAAATTCTTTGGTGCCTCTTGCTCCTGGATGCCTACTTCCTGAATTTTCTTCACATAGTAGATGGCCGAGCCGTCGAGGATGGGGAACTCCGGTCCGTCAACCTGTATCAGACAGTTGTCTATTCCCATGGCGTAGAGGGCCGAGAGGCCATGCTCTACGGTAGAAACGCGCACCTCGCCATCGACCAGCACTGTGCCGCGCTGCGTGTCGGCCACTTTTTCGGCCAGACAGTCGATGATGGGTTGACCCTCGAGGTCTATGCGTTGTATCTTGTATCCATGATTTTCTGGAGCGGGATTGAAGGTCACAGTCAGATTCAGACCTGTGTGAAGGCCTTTACTTGAGAGTGAGAAACTATTTTTCAGGGTACACTGTTTCATAGTATTGTTGAAGTATTTTGACGCTTACTGTTTGTTTTTCAGTTCGTCAAGTTCTTTCTGCATTTGATTAATTTGCTTGTAGAGTTCGGGCAGTCGCTGATAAATGGCTTGCGAGCGGAAGAATCCGCGGGTGTTCATGGCGGGCGATCCAATCAGGGTCTGACCGTCTTTCACACTGCTCGGCACACCAGCTTGAGCACCAAGATTTACTTGATTGCCGATGGTGATGTGGCCGGCGATGCCTACTTGACCGCCAAACATACACCACTGGCCAACCTTGGCACTGCCGGCGATTCCTACCTGGGCTGACATTACGGTGTTTTCGCCAATGTCGGTGTTGTGGGCTATCTGCACAAGGTTGTCGAGTTTGACGCCTTTGCGCACATAAGTGCTGCCCATGGTGGAGCGATCGACGCAGGTGTTGGCACCGATTTCCACATCGTCCTCGATGGTTACGATACCGATTTGCGGAATTTTATCGTAGCCGTGGGGCGTGGGAGCGAAACCAAAACCATCGGCTCCAATCACGGAACCGGAGTGAATGGTCACGCGGTTGCCGAGTTTGCAGTGATGATAGATAGACACGTTGGGGTATATCAGACAGTCGTCGCCCAGCGATGCCTTATCGCCAATCACCACGTGGGGATAGATCTGACAGCCGTCGCCTACCACTGCGCCCTCGCCGATATATGCAAATGCGCCGATATAGCAGTTTTCGCCAATCTTGGCCGACGGGTGGATGAAGGCCAGCGAGTCGATGCCTGTCTTCTTGGGCTGTGCTGCAGCGTACATCTGCAACAGCTTGGCCACACACTCGTAAGCGTTTTTCACGCGAATGAGCGTGGCCTTCACGGGATGCTCGAGCTGCACTGTTTCATCGACGAGCACTATCGACGATTCTGTTTCATAGATATAGTGAGTGTATTTCGGGTTTGAGAGGAACGAGATGGCTCCTGCGCGGCCTTCTTCAATCTTGGCGAAGGTGTTGACCGCGGCATTGGGATCGCCTTCTACGCGTCCTTCTACGAATTGTGCTATTTGTTGGGCTGTAAATTCCATGGTATAATGTTAATTATAATTTGCGTGCAAATATACGTTTATTTTTTCACATTCGCTGCGAACAGAGATAATATTTGCGAATTTTTTTGGACAATAGTTGTACATTGAGTATTTCCGATGCCTCCGCTATGTCGCGCAGGGTTCCGTCGTTGTAGCGTATGGAGATATGGTCGTCGCTGATGCTGTACATATCTTTCTGCATGGTATTGAGGCTCATCAGGTAGTGGGCATCCTCTTTTGTCACGCCGAAATGGGCTGCCAAACGATTGAGCAGCTCGTCAATCTGCTCTTCGCCGATAGGCTCTTCGCTAATTTCCACGAAGAAAGGCTTTCGCTCCAGCAGGTTGCGGGCCAGCAGGGCGAGGATTTTATCGCTGTGGTGAGCCCAAACCTTAATGCTCGACCAGATGTCGTTGTCGTCGAGCAGCTTGTAGTTTTCAAAGGCTTCGGGATGTTCGTGGAACCACTTGCTGTCAACATCGTGCTCGAGAAAGTATTTCAGCTGTGGTGTGGCGAACACATCGCAGCCGCTCAGCGCGAGATGCTTGGCCCGGAGCAGCACATTAACGAGCACTTTCTCGCAGGCCACGGTGGTGCGGTGGAGATATACCTGCCAGTACATGAGCCGCCGCGAGGTGAGGTAGTTCTCAATGGAGTAGATTCCTTTGGCATCGACGCAAAGCTGGTCGTCAACCACGTTGAGCATTTTGATGATGCGTGCCGAGCCGATATTTCCTTCGGTCACTCCCGTGAAGAAGCTGTCGCGGCGCAGATAGTCGAGCCGGTCCATGTCGAGTTGCGAGGAGATGAGCTGATGAAGGAAACGCTTGGGGTAGTTATTGCGGAAGATGGAGATGGCCAGCGTGAGCGCGCCATTCATCTCGCGGTTGATCTCTTCCATCATCATGAGCGAGATTTCCTCGTGCGAGATACCAGAGATGAGCGTGTTTTCCAGTACATGGGAAAATGGCCCGTGCCCGATGTCGTGCATGAGAATGGCCGCCTGCACGGCTTCGGCCTCGCTGTCGAAGATGAAGATGCCTTTCTGTTGAAGCGAGCGCACGGCCTCGCTCATCAGGTGGAAGGCTCCGAGCGAGTGCTGGAATCGGGTGTGCTGTGCTCCCGGATACACCATTGAGGTGAGCCCGAGCTGCTTGATGCGTGCAAGCCGCTGCATGAGCGGGTGCTTCACAATGTCGAGGAGCAGCCCGCGGGGTATCTGTATGAACCCGAATACCGGATCGGAAATAACTTTGTTCATTTACAGTTCTGTTTCTTTCATGCGCTCGGCATTCTCGGCCACGGTCAGTGCGTCGATCATTTCCTGGATGTTTCCTCCGAGGAATCCATTGAGGTCGTGGGTGGTGTATCCGATGCGGTGGTCGGTCACGCGACCTTGCGGGAAGTTGTAGGTGCGTATCTTGGCCGAGCGGTCACCCGTGGATACGAGCGACTTGCGGCGCGAGGCGATATCGTCGATGTATTTCTGGTGCTCGCGGTCGTAGATGAAGGTGCGCAGACGCGACAGGGCACGCTCTTTGTTCTTGGGCTGGTCGCGCGTCTCGGTACACTCAATCAGGATTTCCTCCACCTCGCCGGTGTTGGGATTCTTCCACGGATAGCGCAGACGCACGCCCGACTCCACCTTGTTCACATTCTGTCCGCCGGCACCAGAGGAGCGGAAAGTGTCCCACTTGATGTCGCCCTCGTTGATGTTCACTTCAAACTTATCGGCTTCCGGCAGCACGGCCACCGTGGCTGCCGAGGTGTGCATACGGCCCTGCGTCTCGGTGGCAGGCACACGCTGCACGCGGTGCACACCGCTCTCATATTTCAGCACGCCATAGACGCCGTCGCCGCTCACGGCGAAATCAATCTCCTTGAATCCGCCCACGGCACCTTCGCTCTCGCTCGTCACACTGAGCTGCCAGCCTTTCTGGTCGCAGAATTTCTTATACATCTGGAACAGGTCGCCTGCAAAGAGGCAAGCCTCATCGCCACCCGTACCGGCGCGAATCTCCATTTGCACGTTCTTGGCATCCTCAGGATCTTTCGGCACGAGCGCCAGTTTGATTTCTTCTTCAATCTGCGGCTGCAGCGCTTCGTTGGCCGCCAGCTCCTCGCGCGCCATTTCTTTCATCTCGGGGTCGCTCTCGTTGGCCAGTATATCCTTGGCCTCGGCAATTCCGTTCAGACAGGCTATGTAGCGCTTGCGGGCATCCATAATGTCGGAGAGCTCCTTGTATTCGCGGGTGAGCTTCACAAATCGCTGCTGATCGCCAATCACTGACGGGTCGGTGATGAGCGTGGAAACTTCCTCGAATCGGGCCTCGAGCCCTTCCAGTTTCTGTAGAATACTATTGTTTTCCATAGTGTGTCAAATCTTTTTGCTTTGCAAAAGTACGAAGAAAAAAACGGACCGCAAAATTGCCGCAATTATTTCTGCTGAGACCACTCCTTTCTACCCGTTTTTCAAAAGCTATGCTTTCAGCCTCCGAAAGCTATCCTTTTGCACGCTAAAAGCTATGCTTTTGAAGCCCGAAAGCATAGCTTTTGAAACGCGATTTGCAAGCCCCTGATTTTCAACTACTTAAAAATCTGACCAGAAACCGCTGAAAGCACAAAAAAAGAAACGGCAGTTCACACTCTTGCGAACTGCCGTTTCCTAAACAAAACATTATGAAGTAATTTACTTTCTATGGTGCAAAGGTAGGGCTTTTTTTCTTCTATGACAATACCTAAAAGTTGTGATTTTAAGAAATTCCCTCTCCCGCCATTCCATTTTTTACCTTCATTTTTACCTTTATACATTCCTCTGTTCCTACATTTTTATTACCTTTGCACACATGGAAAATGCTAAACGCCGATTGCTGGGCTGTTCTTTGGATGAACTCCGGAGCATAGCTGCCGAAGTGGGGCTGCCGCGGTTTGCTGCCAAGCAAATGGCCGAGTGGCTCTATGTGCACTGCGTGCCGTCTATTGCTGACATGACCAATCTCTCCAAACAGTCGCGCCAGCGGCTGAGCGAGCGCTACACTGTGGGCTGGCTGCCGCCTGTCGATGCGCAACATTCGAAGGACGGCACCATCAAGTATCTCTTCCCCACCGAAAGCGGCCACACCGTGGAGACCGTCTTTATTCCTGACGGCGACCGCGCCACGCTCTGCGTCTCGTCGCAAGTGGGCTGCAAGATGAACTGTCTCTTCTGCCAGACGGGCAAGCAAGGTTTTCAGGGCCAACTCACCACGGCCGATATTCTCAACCAAATCTTCGCACTCCCCGAGCGCAAGCAACTGACCAATATCGTCTATATGGGCCAGGGCGAACCGATGGACAATCTCGACGCCGTGCTCCATAGCACCGAGGTGCTCACAGCCGACTGGGGCTGCCAGTGGAGCCCCAAGCGCATCACCGTCTCATCGGTGGGTGTCCGCACAAAGCTGAAGCGGTTTCTCGACGAAAGCGACTGCCATGTGGCCATCTCGCTCCACAATCCCTTCCCCGCCGAGCGGGCCCAAATCATGCCCGCCGAGCGCGGAATGTCTATCAGCGACGTGGTGGCACTGCTCAGTCAGTACGACTTCACCCACCAGCGCCGCCTCACTTTTGAGTACATCGTGTTTCGCGGCCTCAACGATTCGCAGCAACACGCCAACGAACTACTGCGACTGCTGCGGCCGCTCCACTGCCGCGTGAACCTGATTCGCTTCCACCAAATTCCCAACGTGGACCTGCAAGGTGCCAGCGACGCACAGATGATTCGCCTGCGCGACTACCTCACCCAGCACGGACTGACCACCACCATCCGTGCATCGCGCGGTCAAGACATCTACGCAGCCTGCGGACTCCTCAACACCGCGCGACACAACTAAACCAAAAAAGCAAAAACATTCAAACGCAAATATGAAAAAACTCCGTATTGCCATCCCTCATGGCGACATCAACGCCATAGGATACGAACTGATTTTTAAAACCTTTGCCGAGTCTGAGATGCTCGATATGTGTACGCCCATCGTCTATGGCACGCCCAAGGTAGCTGCCTATCATCGCAACGCGCTCGACATTCCGGCCGTGTTCAGCATCATCAGCCAGCCGGCCGAAGCCCGCGAAGGCCGACTGAACCTGCTCAACACCATCGACGATGAACTGAAAATCGACTTCGGACAGTTGTCGCCCGATGCCACACGCGCTGCCAAGGTAGCCATCGACCAAGCGCTCAAAGACCTCCAGGCAGGACAGGTTGATTGCCTGGTGCTTGCACCCTCCTGCCCCATAGACGGGAAAACCGCAGAGCAATACATCGCTGCTCAACTCCAAGCCGCTGACGCACCACTCACCATTCTCATCGGTGCGCACCTCCGACTGGCCTTCGCCACCGAAGGATTGACCCTGAGCCAAGTGGCCAGCAACATCAACGAGACCAAAGTGCAGGCAGCTGTGGAAACCTTCCGCACGGCACTGCAGCGCGATTTGCGCGTCACTGCCCCACGCATCGCATTGCTCCGCACCGACCTGAGCCAGCAAACATCCACCCCAGCGGCGGACACTGAAGGCGGACAATCGTTCTATGGTCCCTTCTCCGCACCCGAATTTTTCGCACAGGGCAACCTCACGCCTTACAACGGCATCCTCTCGCTCTACGACGCACAGGCACTGCTCGCCTTCAACTGCTTGGAAGCAGAAGGCGGTGTGCGCTTCACGGCGGGTCTGCCCTACATTGTCTGCGCACCACAGGTGGACAATCGCTACACCAATGCAGGAAAGAATCAAGCCGACTGCACCACCTTCCGACAGGCTATTTATCTCGCCATCGACACTTATTTCAATCGCGTGAACTACGATGAGCCGCTGGCCAATCCGCTGCAGAAGCTCTATCACGAGCGTCGCGACGACAGCGAGAAAGCACGTTTCAAGAAGTCGTAAACAAGAATCAAGCGGAACCAACCCTTTCGCTATAGTCGTTTCCCCCGCATCGTGAAATCGTCCTACCAAAATGCATTCTTCATCGTGGGCCTACTGCTGCTCTGCGGCATGGCCACACAACTTGATTGGCACGAGGTGTGGACAGGTATTCAGCATGCAGGCTATTGGTGCATTGCCATACTGCTGCTCTGGGGGATTCTCTATTGTTTCAATACCGCCACGTGGTACCTCATCATCCGCAGTCAGGAGGCATCTGCCAACGGCTCCGACAAAGCCCCGGATGCTGCGGCGAAACAGGAACAAACCACAGGGATTGGAATCAGACTGCCGTTTCTCTACAAAGTCACTGTGTCGGGGTTTGCGCTGAACTACGCCACACCCGGCGGACTCATGGGCGGCGAGCCGTATAAAATCATGGAACTGACACCCCTGATTGGCGTTGAACGCGCCACATCGTCGGTGTTGCTCCACACCATGACTCACATCTTTTCCCACTTCTGGTTTTGGCTCGTCAGCGTGGGTCTTTTCATCGCCACCAAGCCCGTTGACATCCCGATGGCCATGGTGCTGGCACTGACCAGTGTGTTCTGCCTGCTAGGCATCTGGTTTTTCATGACTGGCTATCAGCACGGACTGGCCAACAAACTCTTCTCGCTGGGCAGCCACATCCCGATTGTGAAGCGATGGGCGCGCCCTTTCATTGACAAGCACAAGCAGCAACTCGACAATATCGACCGCCAGATAGCCGCCCTCCACGCGCAAAATCGCCGCACCTTCATTGCAGGCGTGCTGCTGGAACTGTCCTGCCGCATCCTCTCCGCACTGGAAATTCTCCTCATTCTGCTGGTATTGTCGGTCGAAGTGAATTTCCTCGATTGCATCTTGATATTGGCCTTCACGTCGCTACTGGCCAATCTGCTCTTTTTCATGCCCCTGCAACTGGGCGGCCGCGAGGGCGGATTTCTCCTTTCCATCACGGGCTTGGGCATCACCACGAGCGCCGCCATCTTCGTAGCACTCATAGTCCGGCTGCGCGAATTGTTCTGGACCGCCCTCGGACTGCTACTCATCAAAGTAAAAATCTGAACCATGAAATCCAAGAAATCCCTTTGTTTTCTTTTCATCTGCACTGTCGCAGGCTTGCTCTGCATGGGCTGTAGTCAACAGACATTCATAAAGTCGCTCTCAGGCACCATCGACGCGCCGCTGCCGGCCGACTCTATGCCGCCCCATATTCTGCAAGCAGCGCAATCCGCCAGCAAGTTCCACTGCTACGATCTGATGAGCGACGAGGCTGAGGCCATTGCCGTTACTTGCATTGGCGAAGTGGACCAGACGCCCACCGAGGGCTATGGCATCGTTGTGACGCGTGGAGCCACAACCACCAACTTCCTCCATCTCCGCAACAGCCGTGCGCCGCAGGCCAAGTTCGACGCTGCCACGGGCATTCTGTGGCTCTCCACCTCGGCCATTGAAGGCACAGGTGTTTGCGTAGAGAAGCTCCATCAGATTCGGTTCGACCAGACAGGCAAGGCCTATATCAGTTTTACGGTCAATCCCTACGATGTGCAGCAAGCCCTTCTGCGGCGGCTGGGCTACACCATCAAGGGCAACCAGATAGCGCTTTACGACGGCAAAAAACTGCTCCACACGGCCACTAACACCGTGACCGACATGGGTTCGTTCGACCAGGAGCAGCCCCTCTGGATAGGCGAACAGATCTGTTACGACCTGAGCGGCACCACTCCGAAGGTTGTATTCACGCCAGGCGTGAAGTACACCACAGGACTCGTGCTCACCTACGACGATATGCCTGATTTCGCTGCGCCCATCTCCATTGCCGAGGATTCCACCATCACCATCCACGACATCAAAGTAGCGCCAACGCATTAACTGCTAAATAAAAAAATTTTTCCTTTGGTGTTATCTGCGATATTTTATACTTTTGTAAGCAGAATTTCAACACCCATCCTCCCATCACCCACGAACATGCACATCGCTATAGCAGGAAACATAGGCAGCGGCAAGACAACCCTGACCACCATGCTGTCTAAACACTACGGCTGGATTCCACGATTTGAATCGGTGGACTTCAATCCGTACCTTGAAGACTACTACAAGGATATTCCGCGCTGGTCGTTCAACATGGAGGTGTACTTTCTGAAACAACGCTTCAAGGACATCCTGGAGATTCGCCGTTCGAGCGACACCATCATTCAAGACCGATCCATCTACGAAGGTGTATATGTGTTTGCTGCCACCAACAAGGCCATGGGCAATATGGACGACCGCGACTTCGAGGCCTACATGGAACTGTTTGAAAATATGCTCTCCATTGTGAAATACCCCGACCTGATGATCTATCTGCGTTCCACCGTGCCCCATCTGGTGCAAAACATACAGAAGCGCGGCCGCGACTACGAGCAGACCATGCCGCTCGAATATCTCACCAATCTGAACAACCGCTACGAAGATTTCATCTTTAATAAATATAAAGGGAAACTACTGGTGGTCGATGTGGACAATATCGACTTCCAAGCCAACCCCAAGGACTTTGCGCTAATCACCGACAAGATTGACGCCCAGCTCTTCGGGCTCTTCCCCTTCGAATAGTCTTAACTACACTACGTAACTTCTTAACTCCTAAACTCCATAACCTCCATGCACATTGCAATAGCCGGAAACATCGGATGCGGCAAGACCACACTGACCACCATGCTCGCCAAGCGCTACGGCTGGGAGCCCAGATTCGAACCTGTTGACAACAATCCCTATCTGGCCGACTTCTACGCCGACATGCCCCGCTGGGCGTTCAATACACAAATCTACTTCCTTAACAAGCGATTCAAGGAAGTGGTTGAAATTTCCAAATGCAAACATACCGTCATTCAAGACCGCACCATCTTTGAAGACGCACGCATCTTTGCCCCCAATCTTCACGACCAGGGCATGATGTCCGACCGCGACTTTGAAAACTATACCGACCTGTTCGACCTGATGATCTCGCTCGTGGACCTGCCCGACCTGATGATCTACATCAAATCGACCATTCCCAACCTCGTAGAACAAATACAAAAGCGCGGCCGCGACTTCGAGCAGAGCATCCGCATCGACTACCTCGAAGGCCTGAACGAGCGCTACGAAGAGTGGATCAGCCAATACAAAGGCCGGCTGCTCGTCATCGACGGCGACAACATCAAGTTCGGCAACAACCCCGCCGACTTCCAGAAAGTCACCGACATGATCGATGCACAGCTCTTCGGACTCTTCCCATTCGAATAGAAGAAACCAAAAACTGAAATAAGCAGAAACCCCAAACTGCACCATCCAGATAACGTGCTGCTACCCGTTAGCAGCACGTTTTTTTTCGATTTAAGCCAAACACCTAAACTCCCGTTTTTCAAAAGCTATGCTTTCGGACGCTGAAAGCTATCCTTTTGCACGCTAAAAGCTATGCTTTTGGCCTCCAAAAGCATAGCTTTTGAAACGCGTTTCTTATTCGCTTGATTATCAATATGTTATATTGCTGAATCGGTTCAAAAAAACAAAAGTCTAACAATAAAAAAGAAGAAAGAATTATGAAAGAATTAGTTGCCATTTTAATTCTCCTTGAAAAGCGTTAAAGCCGTACCTGTTTGTACGGACATTCATCGAAATTCACTACCTTTACCAGCAAATCCTCAGACGATGGAACAGAAATTCGGGAAAAATAGCATTGACATCAAGGTGCTGCGCGAGTTTTGCGAGCGAGAGGGCAAGATGGTGGAGTACCGCAAAGGCGAACAGCTGGAGCGCGAGGGCGACCCCGCACGGTGGTTCGGCTTCGTCACCGAAGGGTGCTTCAAGTACGTGACGCACGGCATCAGCGACGAGCGCAATCATCTCACATGGTTCTCGTTTGAGGGCGAATTCGTGGCTGATTATCCTTGCGTCCTGTCAGGCCAACCTTCCCAGGCTACCATCGAAGCCATGATGTCCTGCCGTGTGTGGAGGGTTAGCGGTGAGGAGCTACTTAAGTTCTTTCATCGGAGCATCAAGAACATGGAACTGCGTGCTGCTATAGGCGAGCACATGCTAAACCAGTTCAAGGCACGCTATCAGGACTTTCATCGTGCCACGCCCTACGAACGTTACAACCAATTGCTTCGTCGCTGTCCTGGCATCGTAGAGCATCTGCCACTCAATGCCATTGCCTCATTCCTCTGCATTACTCCGCAGATGCTCTCTAAAATCCGAAAAGACATCACTTTCAACGGTAAAATCGAATAAAAATATGAAACTAGTTTCAGACTTTCACCCTCGGCAACCGATTTCTGGGCTTTGCCGAGGGCTTTTTTGTGCCGTTTTCCATAACTTTGCAGCACAAATCGTATAACAATGTAAAAAGATTGAATTGTGAACAAGCAAACCATCATCACCATCCTGCTCGCCCTCGTCGCAATGGCGGGACAGGCACAGGAGATTAAAATGAACGAGACAACCATCAACGACTACATCCCGATGCTCAATGCAAAAGGTTATCAGGCATATAGCTTTGATGTCAGTGCGATAAAAGGCCGGAACGCGACATTTAACGTTAGGGAATTTGTGAACGGGAAAGAAGTTGAGGATTCCCCTCGTCTCCTGTTTCCTTATTATTTTGAGGCAAGGGGTGACAAACTGGTCTATGGTTTTCTCCCTTCCGATAACGATTCTACAGCCCTTTGCTATTTCAATTGGGAGAACACCCTTCGCTCTGGTTGGAGTCTAAAGCTCAGGCGACTCTACTGGGAGAGTGAAAACAAATACGTTTACTCATATAGACCTGATCCCTTCGAACCTACATCGCCATTGGAAAAGGAAACTTTCATTCCTCTCGTGTATTATTCTTCATTCTGGTATGATGCAGAGGATAAGATAACCCGCTGTTGCGGCAGTATCTCCGACATTATCAAACAAAGCCCTCATTACTACATCCTCGGAATCAAATACTATTAGAGGAATGAACAAAGAAACCATTATCACCATCCTGTTCGTCCTCGTGTCGATGAACATGTATACTCAGCAAAGATTAATCGTGAGGGATAGTCTCACGCAAAAGCCTATAGCATATACGAGTGTATGGTTTGGGAATGAAGCAGGAAGATACACGAACGAATCAGGAATGATAGAGATTCCTAAAGGAACGAAGCAGATACAGTTGTCTCATATCTGCTACGAAACCAAAATCATTACTAAAGTAACAGCCGACTTGCATACAATCTTTCTTGTTCCGAAAAGTATCAATCTTAATGAAGTTGCTATTAGCGCAAAGACACCTAAACGAATAAAGACCACAGAAGTGGGGTTGATGAAATCGAAGACGCAGACCAAGCACAAGGGAGCCAATGGATTTGAGATGGCTTTGTTCATCCCCTACGATAACACTTGGGCTGAGACACCATACATCCACTCTATATTGGCTAGTCTCGATTACTCCACCCATTATCTTGTATTCACGGAAATCAAGACACCCATCTATGCCACTCTTCGCTTTGATCTTCGACAGCCAGATGCCAAGACTGGAGCTCCCAAAGACGAGTCCCTCATTGGCGGCGGTATCATACTCCCCTCCAGTCAGAAGCTTGGCAAGGATGGCATTTGCCTTATCTGTCCTATACCATTCCCCCAGACTGGCGTATTCGTTGTAGTGGAATGGATAACCACAGCGCAAGTCTCAGAATCATGCAATCTTGTGCCCTCTCTTAACATGACTTTGGATGAGAAGGAAAACAGGACCTGGAACAAAAAGACATTCAGAGGCATGGATTGGATGCAGGAACAGGACGAACCCGTATATCAGAATGAAGAGGCACAGGTCTTTTATAAAGGCAGGATACCATCTGCCAAACTTGGTTTGAAAATATCAAAATAGGAATATGAAGAAAACTATTTTCACCATCCTGCTTGCTCTCATATCTATAGAGATGTTTGCCCAGCAAGTTATGATGGCAGACAGCATAACCAAGAATCCTGTTTGCTATGCTACTGTCTACGATGCTAACGGGACTGTAATAGGCCGCTCTGACATGGGAGGATATATTAAACTTCAGAAAGGCTTCGAATATAACATTTCTCATATAGGTTATGAACCCAAGAATTTCGTTTATAATGATGACAGCATCATTTTCCTATCTCCGTCATTTTATACAATATCAGAAGTCAGTGTTACGGCAAAGAAAAGGAAGTATTATCATTGTAAAGTGTTCTTTAGGAGTATAGAACATGTAGATTCATGTCTGAAGTATTATATGGACGGAATACGAGAGTTCTTTATCGACACCAAAAGCAAAAAGGTGCATTACGGAAATGTCGAAACGAATTACTTCATGTCAAAGAGAAAAGACATTGCACAGAAGAAACGGAGTATGATGATTGGCGACAGATACATGGCTCTTCCGTTTCTTGACAAGAATACTTTATATGAGGAAACCATGCGTGATAATAAAAGGAATATCCAGTCGGGGGTTGTCTATGCAGATACCGTCTCAATAGGCAGTTGCGAGGTCTTCCCTGACAAAGAAGAGATGCTTTTGTCTATGGATGTCTTGTATCCCAAAAACACTCTTGTGACAAATCTATTCGGGTACACACAGGTGTTGTCGAAACACAATAAGACGGAATTGTATCGATATGATGATTTCAACGCTCCCTGCGTTTTCAATTTAAAATCTTCCCTGACATTGACCCATAAAAAAGAAAATCTTGTAAGGGATATTGATGTTGAAGATGTATTCTACGTTGTCGAATATGAATACACAGACACAAAAGAATTATCCTCGTCAGAGTTGCTGCAGGAAGATTATGAGAAATATTCAGTATTGTTTCCTCTAACTGAAAGAATAGCGGAACAGTTGGTTCGAGGAGAAGAGCTATGAATAAGATTAATACAGTGACACTAGGGACAGTATACTGTCACGCGCCTGTCCGAGCCCAAAAAGGGTATTAATATCATAAATGGCCAGAAGGTCGTGATGAAATAATTTTTATTTTCATTTAGGAGCATCCCTGCCCGTTTCTATTTCGAGCAGGGATGCTGATACCAATAACCAGCCTTCCATAAAAGATAGTGATTTTTTGGGGTAACACTATAACATTCACGAGACGCTGGTAGTCATTTTTCAACACAGATCGTTTCTTTTTGTTATACCACGGCCTTGTTTTAGACAAATTTTGCTTAAACTACGCACGAAATAGTAAACAGATGCCTCATTATCGATTAAAATATGTACCTTTGCAACCAAAATGTAAGATTAGCTGCCAAATGAATTTGAATAGTCTGATAGCGGAATGTACGGCATACGATTTCAAGGTGATGCTTGAAGAGAAGAAACCTAAGAGTTGGTTGAAGAGCGTAAGTGCTTTTGCCAATGGCTTGGGCGGTTCCCTTTTCTTCGGCATTGATAATGATAGTATCGTCAAAGGTCTTGATGACGTGCAGCATGTATGCGAGGCCATCAGTAGCAGGATTCGTGACTATATGGATCCCTTGCCAGAGGTGGAGATGATTCCCCATAATATAGATGGTTTACATATCTTGCAACTCAAAGTCGATGCAGGGCATTATACCCCATATTACTATGTTGGGGATGGTCAGCGTATTGCATTTGTCCGAGTTGGTGATGAAAGTATGCCTGCGTCGGCAGAACAGATGGTACGTTTGGTGCTGAAAGGTTCCAACAAAACTTTTGATTCCCTTCATACTGACTATAAAGCAGAGGACTATTCCTTTACAATATTGGCGAACTCGTTCAAAGACCGCACCAAACAAGAATGGGACAAGAAATATCTCTTGTCGTTTGGACTGGTAACTGGTGAAGGTAATCTAACGAATGCGGGTGCATTGTTCGCCGATGATTGTCCTTTATGGCAGTCTCGCCTTTATTGTACCAAATGGGATGGAAAGGAAAAGGACGACGCCATCAACGATGCGGAGTTTACAGGCAATGTCCTCATGCTGCTCCGTGAAGCCATGAATTTTGTGAAGTCAAACACCAAGAGAGGATGGGAGAAACTGCCTGATGGAAGAAAGAACAAACCAGAATATGCGGAACGTGCAATTCTTGAAGCAATGGTAAACCATTTCATCCATCGTGACTACACAGTGATGGGGAGTGAAGTGCATCTTGACATTTACGATGACCGACTCACCGTTACATCACCTGGAGGAATGTACAATGGAATGCTGATACAGGATTTGGACATCAAAGATGTGTCTTCTGAAAGGCGCAATCCTATACTGGCAAACGTGATGGCTCAGCTTGACTATATGGAGAAACGAGGTAGCGGACTCACACGCATTTGTAATGAGACTAAAGCTTTGGAAGGTTATAAAGACGAACTGAAGCCTGTGTTCAAATCTACTCCAACCCAATTTCAGACAATCATCTTTGCCTCTTCCGACACCCCGAATGTCGGAGACCATGACGGAGACATGTCGGAGACGAAACTCACTGAGCGTCAGCAGAAAATCCTCAATCTCATCAAAGAGTCTCCGACAATCACCGGCAAACAAATGTCGGAGACTTTGTCGGTGAGCCAACGCACCATCGAACGTGACCTTTCTGCTTTACAGAAAATTGGTGTTTTGAAACATGAAGGCAAGGACAATGATGGAGTGTGGGTAATTGTGAAGAATAATGTAAACTGATATTATGAACCGCCAATACAAATTATTCTTCTCATGGCAGTCTGAGGACAAAAAGAGCAGAAAGACATTAGATGTTGCCCTGCAAAATGCAGTGGAAGCGTTAAATGATAGAGGAATAAGGTTAGAGATTGACCATTCCACTTTAGGTGAATCTGGTATGCCTTCTATAGACCAAACAATTCTAAGGAAAATAGATGCTTGCGATATATTTCTTGCAGATGTAACTCCTGTGACAACCTATCAGAAGTCATCAGGGAATGGGATGCAAGTCAGTAAGGATGTTCCTAATCCAAATGTTCTTTTAGAATTAGGGTATGCTATGAGTGCTTTGGGAGTAGGATATGTTATAGTTGCAGCTCATCAAGGCAATTGGATTCCTGAAAATATGCCCTTTGATATTAATCATCGTGCAATCTATAGTTTTACTTCCTCTAATTGTGACTTGACTTCACGCATACTTGAAGTTATTGAGTATATCAAAAAGTATGGTAGACATAGGCATTTAGACAAACCATATCTGATCAATTTGATAGAGAGACAATATGAAAAGTTAAGACCCTCTAAAACAATCATAGAGCCAGTTATTTCCGAGGAATCAACAGTGTTTTTCAGAAGAAGAATGGCAGGGGCTTTTCCTGGTTATAGAGGTCTGGTTGTATTTAAGAAGGCAAGGGATATTAATCGTCACTTG